>CANHFH010000017.1 GCA_947459825.1 Pseudomonadota bacterium
ACCACACCGTTGCCGATGTAGCACATGACCTGCGGCCGCAGCACCCCCGAGGGGATCAGCGACAGCACCGTCTTCTCGCCGCCGACGATCAGCGTGTGGCCGGCGTTGTGGCCGCCCTGGAAGCGCGCCACCGCCGAAGCCCGCTCGGTCAGCAGGTCGACGATCTTGCCTTTGCCCTCGTCACCCCACTGGGTGCCGATGACGACGACGAAGCGCCCTGAGGACACGCGCGCGGCCGGGCGTCAGCGGTTGCCGGCGCCGCCGGGTCCGCGCATGTAGCGGAAGAAGTCGCTGTCCGGCGAGACGACCATGATGTCGCCTTCCTTGCCGAGCGAGTTCTTGTAGGCCTGCAGGCTGCGGTAGAACGAGTAGAACTCGGGGTTGCGGCCGTAGGCCGCCGAGTAGAGCGCGGCGGCCTTGGCGTCGCCCTCACCGCGGATCTTGAGCGAATCACGCGCGGCGACCGCGAGGATCTCGGTGCGCTTGCGGTCGGCCTCGGCGCGGATGCGCAACGCTTCCTTCTCACCCTCGCCGCGCAGCTGGCGCGCGAGGCGGCCGAAGCTCTGCTGCATGCTCGCGTAGACGCGCGACTCGACATCGGGCGGCAGGCCGATCTTCTGGACGCGGGCGTCGACGAGCTCGAGGCCCAGGCTCTCGGCGCTCTTGCTCGCGCGGTCGAACATGTCGCCGGTGAAGGCGGTGCGCTCGGCCGAGACGATCTGCTGCAGGGTGCGCTGCGCGACGGCGTTCTTGATGCCGTCCTTGACGATGTCGGCGAGGCGCTGGCCGGCGGCGTCGGCGTCGATGCCGAAGGACTGCGCGTAACGCCCCGCGTCCTTGATGCGCCACTTCACATAGTAGTCGACGATCAGGCCGCGGTTCTCGCTGGTCAGGAAGGTCTCGCCCTCGAAGCTGCGCGACACGATGCGCTTCTCGAACTTGCGCACGGTGTCGATGGGCCACTTGAGGTGCAGGCCGGGACCGTAGTCGGTGGCGACGATCTCGCGGAACTGGGTGCGGATGGCGACCTCGTTCTCCGAGACCGTGAACACGCAGAAGCTGAGCGCCACGCCGATGGCGATGACGGCGCTGATGATGCGTTGCAGTTGCTGGGTCATGTCAGCGCTCCGTCCGCGTGCGCGGGTCCTGCGCGGGGGCCTGCGCATCGCCCGGGTCCGCCCCCGCCGCGGCGCGCGGTGCGGTCACCGCGACCTCCTCGCTGCGGCTGCGTTCGACCAGTTTGTCGAGCGGCAGGTAGAGCATATTGTTGCCGCCCTTGGTGTCGACGACGACCTTGCGCGAACGTGACATCACGCCCTCGACCGTCTCGAGATAGAGACGCTCACGCGTGACGCGCGGCGACTTGTCGTACTCGGCGACCAGCTGCGTGAAGCGCGAGGCCTCGCCTTCCGCGACCGACACGACCTGCGAGCGATAGCCCTCGGCCTCCTGCATCTGGCGGGAAGCCGCACCCTCGGCGACCGGCAGGATGCCGCTCGCGTAGGCCTCGGCCTCCTTCATGAGCCGCTCCTTGTCGGCGAGCGCCTTGTTGGCGTCGCGCTGCGACTCCTGCACATCCGCCGGGACCTGGATGTCGGTGAGGTTGACGCTGGTGATGGCGATGCCGGTGCCGTACTGGTCGAGCGTGCGCTGGATGAGCTCCTTGGTGCGCGCCGTGACCTGTTCGCGGTTCGAGACGAAGATGGCCTCGAGCGTGCTGCGGCCGACGACCTCGCGGATCGCCATCTCGCCGACATTGCGCAGCGTCTGCTCGGGGTTTTCGACACGGAACAGGTACTTGACCGGGTCGCGCAGCTGGTACTGCACGGCGAGCGTCATGTCGATGAGGTTGATGTCCTGGGTCAGCACCTTGGCGGTGTAGCTGATGCTGCTCACCTTCTGGGTGTTGACCTTGGTGATGCGCTCGATCGGCCAGAAGTGGAAACCGAGACCGGGGTCGCGCACCGCGACGAACTGGCCGAAGCGCTGGATGACGCCGCGCTCGGCCTGGTCGATGGTGAAGAAGCTCTGCCACGCCCAGAAGAGCAGCAGCGCACCGCCGATCATCAGGAACTGCGAGCGCGTGCCGCCCGGCGGCTCGTCGGCCGCAGCGCCGCCGCCCGGAGGCGTGCCTTTCAGGATCTGTTCGAGCTTGCGTTGGAAACTGCGGAAAGCGTCGTCACCGTCCTTGGCCGGACGCTTTCCCCACGGGTTGTTCTGGCCGCCACCAGGTTCGTTCCATGCCATAGATTAGGTCAGGCCCTCGGGTTGAGAACGGATTGTAGGTAGCCCTCACCGGAGGCACAAGGTTGGTGCGCGCCCGCGCCGGGCGGCGGCTCGAGGATTTCGACGCCGGGACGGGACGCGAGTTCCCGCGCCTGTTCCTCCGGCAGGTCCACGAGCCACTCGAGACCGCCGTCCGGCAGCGGCGTCTCGCTGCGCACCACGCCGGCGGCGTGCAGGCGGGCGCGCAGCGCCCCGGCGGCGCGCGGTTCGGCCCGGACCACACGCCGACGCGCGAAGCGCGACAGGCGCTCCGCGACCGCACCGAGCAGCAGGTCGAGACCCTGGCGCTTGGCCGCCGAGAGCCAGACCGCCGTGGGCTCGCCCGATGCGCCGCGGTCGAGCCGGGGCGGCTCGTCCAGACGGTCGATCTTGTTATAGACCCGCACCTGCGGCAGCTCGCCCGCGCCCACTTCGGCGAGTACGGCATCCACCTGCGCGATGCGCTCGTCCCGGCGCGGGTCGGAGGCGTCGACGACATGCAGCAGCAGCGTCGCCTCGCGCGCCTCGGTCAGGGTCGAACGGAACGCGGCGACCAGTTCGTGCGGCAGCTCACGGATGAAGCCGACCGTATCGGCGACCACGATCGGACTGCCGCCCGGCAGGTCGACGCGGCGCACCAGCGGGTCGAGGGTCGCGAACAGCTGATCGGCCACATAGGCGTCCGCGCCGGTGAGGGCCCGGAACAGCGTCGACTTGCCCGCGTTGGTATAGCCGACGAGCGCCACGGAAGGGATCGGGATCTCGACGCGGCGCTGGCGGCCGGTCTCGCGCTGCTGCTGCAGCTTCTCGAGGCGCTTGGAGAGCACTTTGACGCGCACACCGAGCAGGCGGCGGTCGGTCTCGAGCTGCGTCTCGCCCGGGCCGCGCAGGCCGATGCCGCCCTTCTGGCGCTCGAGGTGGGTCCAGCCGCGCACCAAGCGGCTCGCGATGTGCCGCAGCTGCGCGAGCTCGACCTCGAGCTTGCCCTCGTGGCTGCGCGCGCGCTGGGAGAAGATGTCGAGGATCAGCGCAGCGCGGTCGAGGACCCGCACGCCGGTGAGCTTCTCGAGGTTGCGCTCCTGGCTGGGCGAGAGCGCGTGGTCGACGAGCACCACTTCCGCACAGGTCTCGACCACGGCTTGGCGGATCTCCTCGGCTTTGCCGCTGCCGACGAAGAACCGCGGATCCGGGCGTTCGCGGCGCCCGGTGATGGTGGTGGCCACCGTGACACCGGCCGACTCGGCGAGCTGCGTGAACTCGTCGAGGTCCTCCTGCTCGACGGGCGCACCGAGACCCAAGCGCACGAGCACCGCGCGCTCTCCGCCGCGCGGACGCTCAAACACGGGGGGTGGACCGGGCCGGGGACCGGCGTGCGGGCATCAAGCTTCGGGCGGAGCAGCGTCCACCCCGCCCTCCGGCTCTTCGGCCGAGGGCAGACGGACATTGCGGGCCGGCACCACCGTCGAGATGGCGTGCTTGTAGACCATCTGGTTGACGGTGTTGCGCAGCAGGATGACGAACTGGTCGAAGGAATCGATGTGACCCTGCAACTTGATGCCGTTGACGAGGTAGATCGAGACCGGCACGCGCTCCTTGCGCAGCTGGTTGAGGAAAGGATCCTGCAGGGACTGGCCCTTGGCCATGATGAAAACTCCTTGGACGCGGGGTTCAATCCTTCCCCGTCTGTAAAGACAAATTTACCATGCCAGGAGTTCCCGCTCCAAAGCGCTGGCACACGCCCTGCATCGCGTCCAGCCAGCGGTCCGGGGCGGCAGGGTCGAGAGGGTCGAGCCGCTGCCAGCCGGGATCGGCGTTGATCCAGGTCAGTTGCCGCTTGGCGAGTTGCCGGGTGGCGGCGACGGCGGCCGCCACGGCCCGCGCGAGCCCCTCCGCCGACTCCGGGCCGTCGAGGTACTGCCAGAGCTGTCGGTAGCCGACCGCACGCAGCGCCGGGGCGGACGGGCTGAGGCCGGGCCGAGTCCGCAGGCCGCGCACCTCCTCCAGGAATCCGGCGCCCATCATCGCCTCGAAACGCTCAGCGATGCGCTGGTGCAGCACGGCTCGATCCGCGGGCGCCAGCGCCCAGCGCTCGAAGACGAGGCCGTGACCGGGTGCCGTATCGCGCTGCCAGGCGCTGATCGGACGGCCGCTCGTGTACCAGACCTCCAGCGCCCGCTGGATGCGCTGCGGATCGTTCGGGTGGATGCGCGCCGCCGCCTCGGGGTCGACCCCCGCCAACTCGGCGTGCAACGCCGGCCAACCCTCCGCCGCGCCGCGGTCATCGAGCCGGGCGCGCAGCGCCGCATCGGCCCGCGGCAGGGGCGCGAGCCCGCGCAGCAACGCGTTGAAGTAGAGCATGGTGCCGCCGACCAACAACGGTACGCGGCCGCGCGCGCGGATGTCGGCGATCGCGCGCAGCGCATCGGCGACGAACTCGCCGGCGCTGTAGGTCTGCTGCGGCTCGCGCAGGTCGATGAGATGGTGCGGGACCGCCGCGCGCAGCGCGGGCGACGGCTTCGCGGCGCCGATGTCGAGTCCGCGGTACACCTGTGCCGAGTCGACGCTGACGATATCGACGGGCGCGCGGTGCGCGAGTTCGAGCGCGAGCCCGCTCTTGCCGCTCGCGGTGGGGCCGCAGAGCAGGATGGCGTCGACCCGCGCGGGCGCCATGTCCGCCATGCGCCTCAGCGGCCGCGCAGGAACAGCTGGTCGAGCTGTGCGAGCGTGAGCAGCGTCCAGGTCGGACGACCGTGGTTGCACTGCCCCGCGCGCTCGGTGGTCTCCATGTCGCGCAGCAGCGCGTTCATCTCGGGCAGCGTGAGGCGGCGGTTGGCCTTGACCGCGGCGCGGCAGGCGATGTTGCCGAGCAAGGAGTGCGCCGCCGCCTCGAGATGATGCCCGCCACGCTCCTCGCGCAGGTCGGCGAGCACCTCGCGCACCAACGGCCCGAGGTCCGAGTGCGCGAGCAGCGCCGGCACGGCACGCACCGCGAGCCGCCCCGGCGCGAGCACACCGATGTCGAAGCCCGCTCTGGCGAACTCCTCCGCGTGGTCGGCGAGGGACTCCGTGTCGTGCGCGGCGACCTCGACCACCACCGGCTCGAGCAGCCGTTGCACGGCGGGCCGGGCGCCGAACTCGCGCTTCATGCGCTCGTAGAGCACACGCTCGTGCGCGGCGTGCGCATCGACCAACACCAACCCCGCCTCGCTCTGCGCCAGCACATACACGCCGTGCAGCTGCGCGACGGCGACGCCGAGCGAACCCGGACGGGCACCGAGACCTTCCGGCAACCCGTCACGCACCCACGCAGTCCCCGGCACAGCCGCCGGTACAGGCAGCGGCGCCGCGTCCGCGTGTCCGTCCACGGCCGCAGCCGCGGGACCCGCGGCGGGCCAGAAGCCTTCGGCTTCGGCGAGCGGCAACACGCCCGCCGCAGCGGACGCGCCGACACCGAGGCCGGTCGGCGGCGCGGTGGGCGCGGCGACGCCCGCCCCCACGCCGAGCGCATCGTGCACGGCACGGAACACGAAATCGTGGATCTGCCGGCTGTCGCGGAAGCGGACCTCGAGTTTCTGCGGGTGCGCGTTGACATCGACCCACTCCGGATCGATGTCGAGGTAGAGCAGATAGGCGGGCTGCCGTCCGTGGTAGAGCACATCGCGGTAGCCGAGCCGCACCGCACCGGCGAGCAGACGATCGCGAACCGCCCGGCCGTTGACGAACGCGAACTGCTGGTCGCTCGCCGCGCGTGCGGCTTGCGGCTGGCCGAGCCAGCCGGTGAGCGCCACGCGGCCGGCGCGACGCTCGATGGGCAGCGCGCCGGCGATGAAGTCCTCGCCCATGATCGCGGCGATGCGAGCGCGCTGCAGTGACGGCGTGTCGGCGAGCGGCGCATCGAGCAGCACGCGACCGCCGTGCCGCAGGCGGAACGCGACATCGAAGCGCGCCAATGCGAAGCGCTCAATCAGCCGCGCGATGTGGCCGAGTTCGGTCGACTCCGCGCGCAGGAATTTGCGCCGCGCCGGCACGTTGTGGAACAGGTCGCGGACCTCCACCAGCGTGCCCTGCGGTTGGGCGACCGGCGCGATGTCGCCCGGTTCGCCGTGCTCGACGCGCAGCTCAGCCCCACGGTCGGCGCCGCTCGCACGCGAGGCGATGCGCAGGCGTGCCACCGAACCTATCGAGGGCAGCGCCTCGCCGCGGAAGCCGAGCGTGCCGATGGCCGCGAGGTCGTCGACGCTCGCGATCTTGCTGGTGGCGTGCCGTCGCACGGCGAGCGGCAGCTCGGTCTCGGGGATGCCGTGCCCGTCGTCGAGCACGCGCACGAGCGCGGTGCCGCCGGCTTCGATGTCGACCTCGATGCGGCGCGCGCCGGCGTCGAGGCTGTTCTCGACCAGTTCCTTGACGAGCGATGCCGGGCGCTCGATGACCTCGCCCGCGGCGATCTGGTCGACGAGCGCGCTCGGCAGCAGACGGATGGGCACTTGCGGGCTGCGGATCAGAGGCGGCCGGGCGGGCGCGCAGCCGGTCCGCTGCCGTCCGGCGCGGTCGCGATGACCGTGCGATCGGCGTCGGCGCCGCCGGACTTCCGCTCGAGCGCGAAACGCGAACCGTCGGGCGGATGGTCGACGAAGTACTGCTGCACGCCTTCGAAGATGGCCTCGGCGAGCGCCGCGCGACGCTCCGGCTGGCCGAGCAGCCGCTCGTCCTCCGGGCTCGAGATGAACGCGGTCTCGACCAGCATCGAGGGGATGTCCGGGCTCTTCAGCACCACGAACCCGGCCTGCTGCACCTGCGGCTTGCGCACGACATTGACGTTGCGCAGCGAGCGCAGCACGCGCTCGGCCGCCGCCATGCTGTAGCCGATCTGCGCCGACTGCGCGACATCCACCAGGATCGAGGCGAGCACCGCATCCTTGTCGTCGATCGAGATGCCGCCCGCGAGGTCAGCCGCGTTCTCGCGGTCGGCGAGCATCCGCGCCTGCTCGTCGGTCGCGCCCTTGTCGGACAGCACATACACCGAGGAACCGGTCACCGTCCGGTCGAGCACCGCATCGGCATGCACCGACACGAACAGCATCGCACCGGCGGCCTGCGCGCGGCGGATGCGGTCGCGCAGCGAGACGAACTGGTCGCGGTCGCGGGTGAGGAAGGCGCGCATGCCGGGCTCGCGGTCGATGCGCGCGGCGAGCGTCTTGGCGATGTCGAGCACGACATCCTTCTCGCGCGTACCGCCGAGGCCGATCGCGCCGGGATCCTGTCCACCGTGCCCCGGATCGATGGCGACCACGACCGTGCGACCGCTCGCAGCCGGTGCGTGCGCCGCCTTGATGGGTTTGAGCGGGACCGGTACCGCGGCCTCGGGTGCCGGGGTCTCCGGGGCCATCGCCTCGGGCGCCGCCGTCCTGTCCACCGGCGCTGCAGCGACGGGCGGCGGCTCGGCGGCAGCGCCGCCGGTCACCTCCAGCACCAATCTTTGAGCGCCCGCACCGCGCATCAACGGCGCGCCCATCGAAGCGCGCGCGCCGTCGCGCAGCTCGACGACCACGCGCAGCACGCCGCCCGGTTGCGCGCCGACCCGCAACCCCGCGACGGCACCTGCAGGCGCCGGCAACGGCTTGCCGAGCCCGTCCTGGGCGCCTTCGATGTCGATGACCGCGCGCCGCGGCGTATCGAGGACGAAGAAGCGATGGCCGGTGGCGCGCGAGAGATCGACGAACACGCGGGTCGCGTCGGCGTCGGCCTGCACGCGCAGCGCATCGAGCCGCGACGGCTCGGCGGCGGCTCGAGCCGGCAGAGCGGCCGCGAGACCAGCGGCCAGCAGGAGGGCGAGATGCAGAAAGACGCCGCGACGGGGGGCAGCGCGACGGGGGGCGCAGCGGGCTGCACCGGCGGGGTGCGGCGCGGTCGCGTCGTTCAGCATCATGGCTCGGTACTGTACGCTGCGCGCAAGAAGATTTTCAAGGAAATTAGGCACCTGCGTGGCAAGCCTCAGGTGAGGCTTGCGGGCTGCGCTGCGTCCAGCCAGCGTAGTCCGGCCGGAGAACAGGCCTCGATGGTCACATGATGGGCGGCGCGGTCCGCCTGCAAGCGGACGCGTAGGTCGGGCGGCCCCAGCACCGCAGCCCCGCGTTCGGGCCACTCGATCAGCCACACCGCGCCCGGTTCGTCATGGTCGCGAAGTCCCAAGGCCTCGACTTCGGTCGGCTCTGCGAGCCGGTACAGATCGAGGTGGAGCACCGTACGGCCCGCCGCGGCATAGGGTTCGAGCAGACCGTAGGTCGGACTGCGGACCGTGCCCGTCACACCGAGCGCGCGCAGGAAGCCGCGCACGAGCGTGGTCTTGCCGGCACCCAGATCACCCTGCAGGTGCATGCTCACGGCGCGCTCGATGCCGAGCGGCACACCGCGGGCGAGCGCCGCACCCACCGCCTCGGTCGCCGCGTCGTCCCTCGTGTCGAAGCGCAGCACTGCGAGCGGCGCGTTCACCGCTGCACGCCGTCCATCACTTCCGCGAGCGCATCGGTCAGCCGCGCCGCGATCTCGCCCGCGAGCACGCCGCGCGACGCCGCGTTGGTCGACCGCTCACCGGCGCGCGCGTGCAACCAGACCGCGGCGCAGGCCGCCTCGAAGGCGACGGTCGCCGCGTCGCCCGATGCGTCGCGCGCTGCGTCGCCCGATTGCGCGAGCAGACCCGCGATCGCGCCGGCCAACACATCGCCCGTGCCGGGGGCGGCCAGCACAGGATCGCCGCGATCGCAGACCGCCGGCACCGAACCGGATGTCGCGAGCAGCGTGCCTGCACCTTTCAGCACCACGACACCGCCGAGCCGTGCGACGAGCGCGGCGAGCGCCGCCGGCCGGTCCGCCTGCACCGCAGCGGCCGTCAGGCCGAGCAGTTGCGCGGCCTCGCCGGGATGCGGCGTGTAGATGCGCGATGCGCGCGGCGGTGCGACCTGCGCCGTGGCGCCGACCTCATGCAGCAGATGCAAGGCATCGGCATCGACCACCGTCGGCTTGGCCGCATCGAGCGCTGCTGCCAACACCGCCTGCGCCCAAGCGTCGCGCCCGAGACCGGGGCCGACCACGAGCACATCGGCGCCGGCGAGCGCCGCGCGCAACTGCTGCACGGCGGCCTCCGGCGCCGCGGACAGACCGCGCACCATCAACTCCGGGCGTCCGGCAGCGATCGCGACCGCCGAGTCGGCGGCACACGCGACCGTAACCCGACCGGCACCGACGCGCAGCGCAGCCTCGCCGGCGAGGCGCGCCGCACCGGGCATGCCCGGACCGCCGCCGACCACGAACACATGACCGCCCTGCCCTTTGTGGGCGTCGCGTCGACGCGCGGGGATCGCCGAGCGCACCCGCGCCGCATCGAGCAGCGTCCATGCGGGTGGTCCGAGATCATCGACGATGCCGAGCGTGTCGAGCCGCACCTGGCCCGCATGGTCAGGGCCCGCGCCGAGGCGCAACCCTGCCTTGAGGACGATGAAGGTGATGGTGACATCGGCATGCACCGCGTCGCCCTGTACGCGACCACTGTCGGCGCAGAGACCGGACGGCAGATCGAGCGCGAGCACCGGTCGACCGGCGGCGTTGATCGCCGCGATGGCCGCGGCGATGGGCGGGCGCACCGCCTGCGTGAGACCGAGCCCCAGCAATGCGTCGACGATGACATCGGCCTCTGCGAGCTGCGCGGGTCCGGCGCCGGGCGCATCGAACGCCGATGCCGGGACGCCCGCAGCGAGCGCCTCGGCCGCCGCCTGGGCCGCTTCCCCGCGAAGCGCGTCGGGCGGGGTGGTCCAGAGCACCTGCGGGGAGAGCCCGGCCGCGCGCGCGAGACCAGCGAGCATCCAACCGTCACCGCCGTTGTTGCCACCGCCGCAGAGCACGACGATGTCGCGCGCCCTCGGCCATCCGGCGCGCAGCGCCGCGAGCGCGGCGGCGGCGGCGCGCCGCATCAACACCGCGCCGTCCGCACCGTCCACACCGTGCATGGCGAGCGCGCGCGCCTCGAGCGCACGCACTGCGGCAGCGGTATGCAGGGCGACGGGCAGCGTCATGCGGCCAGTATACTGGCTGCATGGCCGCGACCCCGGACCTGCAGACGCTGCGGCGCGAACTCGACGGCATGGCCGCGGAACTCGGTTTCACGGCGGTCGGCGTCGCCGCCATCACGCTCGACGAGGACGAAGCGCACCTGCGCCGGTGGCTCGACGCCGGACGCCACGGTGACATGCACTACATGGCGCGGCACGGCCTGCGGCGCGCCCGGCCCGCCGACATCAAGCCCGGCACGGTGCGCGTGATCAGCGTACGGCTCGACTACTGGCCCGATGCCGCCGCGCCCGCCGAGGCGGTGCTCGCCGATGCCGCGAGCGCCTATGTTTCGCGCTACGCGCTCGGACGCGACTACCACAAGATCATGCGCAACGCGCTGCAGTCGCTCGCCGACCGCATCGAGGCGCGGATCGGACCTTTCGGTTACCGCGTGTTCGTCGACAGCGGTCCTGTGCTGGAGAAACCGCTGGCGCGCGATGCCGGCCTCGGATGGATCGGCAAGCACACCAACCTCATCGCACGCGAGGCGGGGTCCTGGTTCTTCCTGGGCGAGATCTACACCGACCTGCCGCTGCCCGCCGACGGCGCGGTGGGCAGCCACTGCGGCAGCTGCGAGGCCTGCATCCCCGCCTGCCCCACCGGTGCGATCACCGCGCCCTGGCAGCTCGACGCGCGTCGCTGCATCTCCTACCTCACCATCGAGCTGTCGGGGAGCATCCCGGAGGAGTTCCGGCCGCTGATGGGCAACCGCATCTACGGCTGCGACGACTGCCAGCTCGTCTGTCCCTGGAACAAGTTCGCGCGCGCCGCGGCGCATCCCGACCTCAGGCAGGTGCGCCACGACCTCGACGCCGCGGCGCTCACGGAGCTCTTCGCGTGGACGGAGCAGGAGTTCGAGGAGCGCATGCGCGGCTCGGCGATCCGCCGCATCGGGCACGAGCGCTGGCTGCGCAACATCGCGGTCGCGCTCGGCAACGGACCACCGACGGCCGAGGCGCGCGCCGCACTCGAGGCGCGACGGGCGCATCCGTCAGCGCTGATACGCGAGCATGTCGACTGGGCGCTGGCGCGGCTCGACGCCGCGGTCACAGCGCCGCGTGGCGCAGCGGATTGAAGTAGAGCCGGCCGCGCCCCATGCGCGCGATGGCGCCCTGCAGCTCCGCGTAGTCGATGTCGTTCGAGAGCGGATCGAGCGTCGCGGCGTTGACGATCAGCAGCGGCGCCTCGTCGTAGTCGTGGAAGAAACGCGCGTAGGCCTCGTTCAGCTTCTCGAGGTAGGCGCGTTCGATGAGCTGCTCCATCGGGATGCGACGGCGCGCGATGCGCTCGAGCAGCACATCGACGGGCGCCTGCAGGTAGATCACGAGGTCCGGCTTCGGCGGATCGACGACCAGCCGGTCGTAGACCTGCTGGTAGAGCGTGAACTCCGCCTCCTCTAGCGTGACGCGCGCGAACAGCCGGTCCTTCTCGATGAGGTAGTCCGCCACGCGCACCGCGGAGGTGAAGAGGTCCTGTTGGCGCAGGTCGGCGAGCTGTTGGGTGCGCTGGAAAAGGAAATGCAGCTGCGCAGGCAGCGCAGCGCCGACCGGGTCGCGGTAGAAGCGCTCGAGGAAGGGGTTGGCGTCGGCCTGCTCGAGCAGCAGTTCGGCGCCCCAGGTCTCGGCGAGGCGCTTGGCGAGCGTGGTCTTGCCGACCCCGATCGGGCCCTCGACGACGACATAGCGATGCTTGACGGCTGGCTGCATGGTCACCCGAGTCGCGTCGCGCCGCGGTCCTCCACCCGCGCCGCGAGCCCGTGCACGCGGCCGAGACCGGGCACGAGGAGGTCGGGCGCGATGTCACGCAGAGGATACAAAACGAAATCCCGCTGCGGTATCCCCGGGTGCGGCAGCGAAAGCGTCGGCGTGTCGCGCCGCGCCGCGCCGTGGACCAGCAGGTCGAGGTCGATCTCGCGCGGCCCCCAGCGCTCGCGCGGCGGTCGCCGGCCGAGACGCAGCTCGAGGTCCTTGAGCGCTGCGTGCAGCGTCTCCGGGTCGAGCGTGGTCAGCACACCGGCCGCGGCGTTGACGAAGTCCGGCTGCGCCACCGGCCCGAAAGGCGCGGTGCGGTAGAACGGCGACACGACGAGCGCCGAGACGCCCTGCAGAGCGGCGATCGCATCGAGCGCGGCGCGCAGCCGCGCCGTCGGGTCACCGAGGTTGCTGCCGAGCCCGATGTACGCGGGCTGCCAGACCTGCGATGCCACGCGTGTCAGGCCGAGGCGCCGCCTCGTCCGCCGCGACGGCCGCGGCCACCGCGACGACGGCGCCGGCGCTGACCACCGCCCTCGCCGCCCTCGCCGCCGTCATCGGACGGCCCACCGCCGCCCGGCGCGCCGCGTCCGAGCGACTCGCTCATCTGCGCGCGCTGCTGCGGGTTCGCGGCCTGCAGCTTGGTCCACCACTCGACGATGGCGGGATCGGCCATGCCGCACTCGGCGCGCAGCTGCAGCAGATCGAAGGCCGCCCGCAGCCGCGGGTGCTCGAGGGTGCGCAGGGCGCGGCGTCCGCGCGGCGCTTCGAGCCGCGGCTGCATCACGAACATCTCGCGCACGCCCAGCATGAAGCGGCGCGGCACGGCGACCCGGGCGCAGGTCTCGCGCGCGACATGGTCGAAGGCGTCGAGGATGGTGGCCGTGTCGTGCCACAGCTGGCGCGGCGCTTTCTCGATGCGCAGCCCGATGGGGCCGTACATCAGCAACGCGAACAGGAAGGCCGGCGTCACCGGACGGTCCTCGCGCACGCGTCGGTCGGTCTGGACGAGGCCGCGCCGCAGCATGCGCTCCGGCGGGCTGTCCGGGAAACGACGCGCGAAATCGGCGACATTGGGCAGAAGTTCCGCGAGCAGGCCGCGCGCGAGCAGCGTCTCGTAGCTGCGCTCGCCGTGACCGGTCAGGAACAGCTTGAGCGTCTCGTCGAACAGCCGCGCCGGCGGCACGCCGGCGAGCAGCGAGCGCAGGCGCCCGATGGGTTCCGCCGTCGCCTCGTCGTAGGTGAAGCCGAGCTTGGCCTCGAAACGAGCCGCACGCAGCATGCGCACCGGATCCTCGCGGTACCGCGTCTCCGGGTCGCCGATCAGCCGCAGCCGCTTGGCCTGCACATCCTCGAAGCCGCCGCAGTAGTCCCACACCGAGAAGTCGGCGATGTTGTAGTACAACGAATTGCAGGTGAAGTCGCGGCGCCAGACATCCTCGTCGATGCTGCCGTACACGTTGTCGCGCAGGATGCGGCCCTCGGCGCCGAACACCCGCTCGCCCTCGCCTGCGCCGCGGGGCGCGGACGGCGGCGAAGGCCTGAAGTCCGGGTCGATGTTGCCGTCGATGTCGCCGTTGGTGTCGCGGGGCATGCCGTCTTCGGCGTCGTCCAGGACATCGTCGAAGCCGTCGTCGTCCTCGTCGCGGAACTCATCGAGCGCCTCGCCGCCCTCTTCGTCCGGCAGCGGCTCTTCGGCCTCAGGGAGACCGCCCGAGGCGCGGAAGGTGGCGACCTCGATGATCTCGCGGCCGAAGAAGACATGCGCCAGACGGAACCGACGACCGACCAGACGGCAGTTGCGGAACAGGCGCTTGACCTGTTCGGGCAGCGCATCGGTGGCGACATCGAAATCCTTGGGCTCGAGCCCGAGCATCAGGTCGCGCACGCAGCCGCCGACGAGGAAGGCCTGGAAGCCGGCCTCGCGCAGCCGATAGAGGACCCTGAGGGCCTCGGGCGAGATCTTCGAGCGCGAGATGGGGTGGGAATCGCGCGGGATGACCCGCGCCAAGGTAGGAGCGGCCTCGTTCGAGGCAGGGGGGAGGTTCAAGAGTGACTCGTTTCCGCTTGAGCAATGAAGGCGGGCGACTATAATACCGCGCCCTGCCTCGGGTCACCCCGACCGACGCTCCTTTCGTCTAGAGGCCCAGGACATAGCCCTCTCAAGGCTGTAACACGGGTTCGAATCCCGTAAGGAGCGCCATCCCCCCTTCCCGGGCCCCCGCCGGTCAGTTCGGCTTCAACTGCAGCCGCGACACGCGCAGCAACGACACCGCGAGCAGGGTCATCACGAGCACCAGGGGCACCCGGGTATCGCCCGAGGGCGAGCCGACAGCCACCCCGGCTGCGAGGTAAGGGATGGCCGTGGCGAAGAACGCCTGCGCCGCCCGCAACGGCCGGACCCTATCGCCCAGCCGGCGCCAAGCCAGCACGAAACAGGCACATCCGGCGAGGTAGAAGAGCGCGGCCAGCAGGCTGTCCTCGACCATGGCGGGCGTCCTGCCGATGAGGATGAGCAGCGTCGTCGCGCCGCAGACCAGGGCACCGAGGCCGAGATACGCCTTGATGATCGGCTTCTCGAAACGGTCGACATTCACGCCAGAACCGGTGTTCATATGCCACCCCTCCCTGATATGACTTTGTTGCAGGCTCGATCAAAGGACCTCACATAAGTTCAATACGCGGCCGCGGGACGAGACCGGACATCGGGCTGCGTAAAATCCCTACAGACTCCATGCCCACCCACCCTGTACCACCCCCACCATGACCAACGACCGCCTGCAGGCCATCCTCGCCAGCCCCAGCTACCGCCTCGCCGAGGACGACCTCGACTTCCTGGAGAGCGATGGGGCCCGTGCGGTGCGGCTGGCGCTCGAGTTCCACCGCACCGACAGCTACCTGCGCGCCTTCGGCATCGAGAGCACCGTGGTGGTGTTCGGCAGCGCGCGGGTGCCGGCGCCCGAAGACGGTCGTGACGATCACCCGCTCGCCAAGTGGTACGACGAAGCGCGGCGCTTCGCGCAGGACCTCTCGCGCGGCGCGACGCACACGCAGACCTGTCATCGGTTGGTGGTCGCGACCGGCGGCGGCCCCGGCATCATGGCGGCGGCCAACCGCGGCGCGAGCGAGGCCGGTGCGCCCTCCATCGGGTTCAACATCAGGCTGCCGCACGAGCAGCAGCCGAACCCCTGGATCACGCCGGGCCTCGCGTTCCGCTTCCACTATTTCGCGCTGCGCAAGATGCACTTCCTGCTGCGCGCACGCGCGCTGGTCGCTTTCCCGGGGGGCTTCGGTACGCTCGACGAGGTGTACGAAGCGCTGAACCTCGTCTCCACGCGCACCATCGACCCGATGCCCATCGTGCTGGTCGGACGCGATTACTGGTCGCGGATGCTCGACCTCGACCATCTGGTCGCGCAGGGGCTGATCGGTGCCGCCGAGGCTGCGCTCGTCCACCGCTGCGACAGCGGTGCCGAGGCTGCGCGGCATGTACTGGCTCACTGCGGCTGCGGAGAGCCTCCGGCGCCGTGACGGGTCGCATGCCGTTCGGCGTCTGTACGGCGGCTGCACGAGGAGGATTTGGGTCCTGCGCGACTCGAACGCGCGACCAACTGGTTAAAAGCCAGCTGCTCTACCGACTGAGCTAAGGACCCTCAGGAGACGACGGATTTTACACGACCGCGCGACGGTAATGCGTCGGGTCGGGCACCCCCGCCGCCGCGAAGCCCTCGCGGCGCAGACGGCAGGAATCGCAGCGACCGCAGGCGGCGCCGTCGGCATCGGCCTGATAACAGGACACCGTGAGCGCGTAGTCGACGCCGAGGCGCAGCCCGGTCTCGATGATCTCGCGCTTGGACATCGTGGCCAGCGGCGCGAGCAGACGCACCCCTCGCCCCTCGACGCCGGCCCGCGTGCCGAGCCGGGCGACCTCCTGGAAAGCGGCGATGAACTCCGGCCGGCAGTCCGGATAGCCCGAGTAGTCGACGGCGTTCACACCGACCACCACCGCCTCGGCCTCGAGGACCTCCGCCCAACCGAGCGCCAACGAGAGCAGCAGCGTGTTCCGGGCCGGCACATAGGTGGACGGGATGCCCTCGGTCGGGGTCTCGGGCACGGCGATCGCCGGATCGGTGAGCGCGGACCCGCCGATGCCGGCGAGATCGACGCCCATCACACGATGCTCGCGGGCGCCGAGCGCCGTCGCCACCCGCGCCGCCGCGGCGAGCTCGGCCGAGTGGCGCTGCCCGTAATGCACCGACAGCGCGTGGCAGTCGTAGCCCTCGGCACGCGCCCAAGCGAGCGTGGTCGCGGAGTCGAGGCCGCCCGAGAGCAGCACGACCGCCCGTTTCACCGCGCTGTGCCGGCCTGCGTGAGCAGACCGCGCGCCTGCCGCGCGGGCTCGCTATCGGGGAAGCGTTCGATGAGCTGCTGCAGCGTGGCGCTCGCCGCATCGCGCCTGCCGAGCTGCAGCTCGGACTGCGCCTTGCGCAGCATCGCATCGGGCACGCGCGCCGACTCGAGCGGTCCGGCGAGCGCAGCCGCGAAAGCATCGACCGCGCGCGCGTGGTCCTGCTGCAGCACGAGGCTGCGGCCGAGCCAATACCGTGCGTTGGTTGCGAGCGCATGGTCCGGGTAGCGCGCGATCATGTCGTCGAAACCCGCGGTGGCCTTGGGGTAGTCGGCGGCACGCAGCGCCTCGAAGGCGAGCTGGTAGCGTTGCACCGGGCCGAGCGTATCGGGCTCGGCCGCGGCGGGAGCGGCCTTCGGCGCCGTGGACGCAGGCGATGTCGCAGCCGCCGCCGAGGCGGCAGCGGCCGGCGCAGCGGTGGCCGGCGCAGCGGCGGCCGGCGGCGATGCGGTGGCGACAGGCGCGGGGACGGCCACGGGCACCGGTGCAGCGACGAGACGCCGGTCGAGCTCGCCGGCGAGGTCGGTCAACTGCTTGCGCAGCGCGGCCTGTTCGTTGGCCTGGGTCTCAAGTTCGCCGCGCAGGGCGCGCAGCTGCGACTCCAACTGGTCGATGCGGGTCGACAGCTCGGCCAACGCGCTGCCCTGCAGCAGCTGCTCGGTCTGCGTGACCCGCAACTCGAGCGCATCGAGACGCTCACGCGTCGACTGCGCCGATGCCGTGGAGGACATCACGACCAACGCCAGCAGCCATGAGCCGTGACGGATCATGGCGCGATGTACACCAGCTCGACGCGACGGTTGCGAGAGAGAGAGGACTCATCCGAGCCCGTCACCGCGGGCTGCTCCTCACCGTAGCTCACCGTGGCGAGGTTGCCGTCGGCGACGCCCTGCAAGGCCATCGCACGACGGACCGCTTGAGCGCGGCGCTCACCGAGACCGATGTTGTACTCGCGCGTACCGCGCTCGTCGGTGTGGCCCTCGAGGCGCAAGCGGATGCGCGGGTTCGCGGTCAGGAACCTTCCGTGCGCGGCGACGAGTTCGAGTTCCGCGGGCGCCAGCGTATCGCTGTCGTAGGCGAAATAGACGACGCGCCGCGAAGCGAGTTCGGGCGGCAGGTCCACCTTGCCCTCGTTGGGCTCGGTGGCGAGACCGGCGCTCGCCACGCCATCCGTCGACAACGGCGTCGCGACGGCAGCAGGCTCGGTCGGCGTCGACACCGGCGCGACCGCCGATGCAGTTTCGCCGCCTTTCGGCTTGTTCGAGGCGCAAGCGGTCAGCGTGGCCAGCATGATGGCGAGGGATGCGAGACGCAGGGTCCTGGTCATGATCATGGGCAAGCTCCGCTGGGGTATCGAGGGGGATCTTTGTGGGGATGATTATCGCACGGGTGTCGCAGCCGCCGGCGGGAACGGACCCCATGCGGGTTCACGGACATCCGCGCCGGTGGACACCAAAGTCTGCTGTACGAGACCGTCGATGCTCACCGTGGCGAGCGTGCCGCGACCACCGCCGCGCGTGCCGTAGATGATCGTGCCGCCGTCCGGTGAGAACGCGGGCGACTCGTCCTGCGGACCGCGCGACGACATGCGCAGCCCGCCGCCGGCGAGATCCTGCACCGCGATGCGGTAAGCCCCGCCGTCGCGCACCACCATCGCCAGCGTGCGCCCGTCGGGGCTCACACGCGGCCGTGCCGCATAGGGCACACCGAAGGTCACGCGCGTCGCCCGCTCCCCTGCCCGTGCCGCCATGCGGTAGACCTGCGGACCTCCGGCACGGTCGGAGGTGAACAGGATGGCGCTGCCATCGGGTGACCAGACGGGTTCGGTGTCGATGGCCGGGTCGTCGGTCAGCCGCTCGAGCGCCCCGCTCGCGATATCGAGCACGAAGATGTCGAGGTTGCCGCCCGCGGAAGAGAGCGTCAGCGCGAGCCTGCGACCGTCGGGCGACCAGGCGGGCGCGCCGTTGACGCCGGGACGCGCCGAGACCATGCGCCGCTCGGCCGTCGCGAGGTCCTGTATCCACACCGCTGCCGCGCGCGTCTCGAACGACACATACGCGAGCCATCGGCCGTCAGGCGACCACGACGGTGACATCAACGGACGGCGCGACTCCAACACGACGCGTGCGCCGGCGCCGTCCGCGTCGGCCACCACCAGGCGATGGCGCCGCTGCGACGGCGCACCTTCGACGGCGATGTAGGCGATGCGGGTCGCGAAGGCGCTGCGCTGGCCGATCAGCCGCAGGTAGATGCGATCGGCGACACGATGTGCTCCTTGACGCAGCGCGGCCGCGGGCATCGTCAGGCGCTCCTTGAGCAGCACCTGGCCGGTGAGCAGGTTGCGCAGTTCGAAGTCGACCGCAGCCGCACCGTCGGGCGTACCGCCCACCTGACCGGTGACCAGATAGTCCGCTGCGTTCCGCGGCTGCAGCTTGAACCTGCCGCTGCGCCCGAGATCGGCGGCGATCACGGGGCTCATCTGGGCGGTCTCGCCCGTGAAGGGCTCGATGGCGATCGGGATCGGGGCGGTGACGCCCGAGGTGATGTCGATCTGCAGCTGCGCGCGCACCGGCGCGAAGCAGAACAGCGTCAGGGACAGCGCGAGCAGGACACGCGATGCGGCGCGCGTCAGCGAGACGCGCGATGTGGCGCGCGTCAGGGATCGGACTTCAGACATCGGGTCGGAACCTCAGCAGGAGTTCGCGTTCGAAAAGGGCCGGATCGGGCGGCGCCGGCAGCGGCGAGGCGCGCAGCACCGCGTCCTCGATGGACTGGCGCACCGCCTCATCGCCGTTGCAGCTGCGCACCGCGACGCGCAGCACCGTGCCACCCGGCGCCTGCGTTACCGCCACCGTGCAATCGAGACCCGGGCGCGCCGAGTCCGGACGGATCCAGGCGCGCTCGATGCGCGCGCGGATGGCAGCGCTCCACTGCGCCGCGAGACCGCTCGCGCGCAGCGCCGCCACCCGCTCCTCCTCGGCGAGCGCCGCCTGCAACTCCGCCTCGGCGGCGGCACGAGCGGGGTCGACAGCCGGCACCGCAGGTCTGCTGCGCTCGACAGGCTTGGTCGGTTCCACCGGCTTGGCCGGTTCCACGCGCTTCGCAGGCTCCACAGGCTTGGCGGACACCGAAGGCTTCGGCGGGGTCGGTGCCGGGTCCGCAGCAGGCTGCTGTGCCGCGGGCGGCGGCGGAGCCGACCGCTGCGCCACCGGTTGCGGCTGCGGCACGACGCTGCGCTGCAGCGCGGCGAGCGTCGCGGCATCGACGACCACCGCCTCGAGCGCGAGCGCGGTGTCGGTAGGCGGCTGCATGCGGGTCAGCACCACGCCACCCGCGAGCATCGCGAGCAGCACGCCGTGCAGGCCGGTGGACAGCGCCCACGGGGACCACCCGGCCGTCGCGCCGCGCGCCATGCGTCAGCGACCCTCGGTCGGCGCGACGGGCTCCGTCAGGAAGCCGACCTTGGAGGCACCGGCGCGCTGCAACAAGGTCATCGCCTCGACGACACGACCGTACGGCACCGCACGATCGCCCTTCACGAACACGGGCACGCCCGGCGTACGGCGCAGCAGCGCCGCGACGCGGGCTTCCATCATCGCATCGTCGAGCGGCGAGTCCGGTGACACGCCCTGGCTCAGGAACAGGCGGCCCTCCCGGTCGATGGACAGCACGATGGGCGGTCTGTCCTGCAGATCCTTCGGGTCGATGGCCTCGGCCGCGGCCTGCGGCAGGTCGACCTTCACGCCCTGCGTGAGCAGCGGCGCGGTGACCATGAAGATGATCAGCAGCACCAACATCACATCGATGTAGGGCACGACATTGATCTCGCTCATCGGTCGCCGGCGACGGCTGCCGACCGCCATGGCGCGGCCTCAGCCGCCCGCACGCGGCGCGCGCCGCTGCAGGATGGTGGAGAACTCCTCGATGAACCCGTCGTAGCGCGACTCGAGCCGCCAGACCTGGTCGGAGTAGCGGTTGTAGAAGATCACCGCCGGGATGGCGGCGAGCAGCCCCATCGCGGTGGCGATCAAGGCCTCGGCGATGCCGGGCGCGACGGTGGCGAGCGTCGCCTGCTGCACGGAACCGAGCCCAACGAAGGCATGCATGATCCCCCACACCGTGCCGAAGAGGCCGATGTAGGGGCTGGTCGAGCCGACCGTGGCGAGCGTGGAGAGATGCTGCTCCAGATGCTCGACCTCCTTGATCTGCTGAGCCTTCATCGCGCGGCGGGCGCCCTCGAGCAGCATGTCGGGCGCTTCCTCTCCCTGCTGGCGCAGGCGCGCGAACTCGCGCAGCCCGGACCGGAAGATGGCCTCGATGCCGTCCGCATCACCGCGCGACTCGATGGTGCGGTAATGCTTGGCGAGGTCGTCGTCCGCTGCGGACTCGCGCTCGAAGCGGGCGAGCGTCGCCTTGGCGCCGCGCAGCACGGCGCGCTTGCGGAACACGATCACCCAGGCGTACACCGACGCCGCGAGCAGCAGCAACATGACGAGCTGCACGACGATGGTGGCTTCGGCGATCAGACGCAGCAGCGAAAGGTCGTTCACGAGATGTACTCCGCGATGCGGCGCGGACGCAGCGTCTTCGCGTCCACGCATACCGCCCTGACCTCGGCCTCGACGAGAAGTTCCCGCCGCCCGCCGGGGGCCGCGGGTTCACGCCAGATGCGCTGCGCGAAGACCGCCGTGGTGCGCGTATCCGGCCGCATCTCGCAGCTGATGGCCAACAGGTCGTCGAGCCGCGCCGCGGCCTTGTACTCGACCGCGACGCGCAGCACCATGAACTGCACGCCCTTCTCGACCGCGAGCTGCTGCTGCATCACGCCGCGCGCCCGCAGCCACTCGGTGCGAGCGCGCTCGAGGAAGCGCAGGTAGTTGGCGTAGTACACGACGCCGCCGGCATCGGTGTCCTCCCAATAGACCCGCGCGGCCCAGGTGAACGGCGTGCCGTCGCCCGCGGCGCTCATCGCTGCCCCCCGCCTGTGCCATCACCGCCCAGCGCCTCGGGCGGCAGCGTCTCGCCGGTGCGCGCGGGCGGCGTGAGCCCGAGGTGCAGCCACGCGCTGCGCGTCGCGACCCGGCCGCGCGCGGTGCGCGCGAGGTAACCCTGCTGGATCAGGAACGGTTCGATGACATCCTCCAAGGTACCGCGCTCCTCGCCTATCGCGGCGGCCAGGCTGTCGATGCCGACCGGGCCGCCGTCGAAGCGCTGGATGATGATGGAGAGCAACCGCCGGTCGAGGGCGTCGAAGCCCGCCGGATCGACATCGAGCAGGTCGAGCGCCGCGACCGCGAGCGTGGCATCGATGCTGCCGTCGCCGCGGACCTGCGCGTAGTCGCGCACCCGGCGCAGCAGGCGGTTGGCGATGCGCGGCGTGCCGCGGGCGCGACCGGCGATCTGCGCGGCCGCGGCGTCGTCGATCGGCGCGCCGAGGATGCCCGCCGAGCGCCGGACGATGTGGGTGAGCTCGTCGGTACCGTAGAACTCGAGCCGCTGCACGATGCCGAAGCGGTCGCGCAGCGGCGAGGTCAGCAGGCCCGCGCGGGTGGTCGCACCGACCAGCGTGAACGGCGCCAGCGCGAGCTTGATCGAGCGCGCAGCAGGCCCCTCGCCCACCATGATGTCGAGCTGGTAGTCCTCCATCGCGGGATAGAGCGCCTCCTCGACGATCGGCGAGAGCCGGTGGATCTCGTCGACGAACAGCACATCGCGCGGCTGCAGGTTGGTGAGGATCGCGGCGAGGTCGCCCGGCCGCTCGAGCACCGGCCCCGAGGTCTGGCGCAGGTTCACGCCGAGCTCGGCGGCCAATATGTTGGCGAGCGTGGTCTTGCCGAGGCCCGGCGGTCCGAAGATGAGGACATGGTCCAGCGCCTCGCTGCGCGCGCGCGCCGCATCGACGAAGATGCCGAGCTGTTCTTTGACGGGGCGCTGGCCGACATAGTCGGCGAAGCGCTTGGGGCGGATCGCGCGGTCGAGCGCTTCCTCCTCGCGTCCGCCGGCGGCGCTGATGATGCGATCGCCCGAGGACGGACCGCTCATGCCCCGCCCGCCCGCGCCGCGGACTGCAGCGCACGCCGTATGAGGTCTTCGGTGCTGGGACCTGCACCCTCGCCCGCCCCCGCGGATCCGGCGGTCTCGATGAGGCGCGTCGCCTCGGCAGGCCGGTAACCGAGCGCCACGAGGGCCGCGAGCGCCTCGGCGCGCGGGCCACCGCCCGCGACATCGATGCCCGTACCGAGCCCCGTATCGTCGGCGGCGAGGCGGTCGCGCAGTTCGACGACCAGCCGCTCGGCCGTCTTCTTGCCGACGCCCGGGATGCGGGTGAGCGTGGCGACATCACGCGCAGCGACGCAGCCCGCGAACGCCTCGACGCTGCTGCCCGAGAGGATGGCGAGCGCGATCTTCGGGCCGACGCCCGAGACCTTGAGCAGCATGCGGAACAGACGCCGCTCATCCTCGCGCGCGAATCCGTACAGCACATGCGCGTCCTCGCGCACCACGAGATGCGTGAGCAGCCGCACCTCCGCGCCGACCGCCGGCAGGTCGTAGAAGGTCGACATCGGCGCCTCGAGCTCATAGCCCACGCCGCCCACCTCCAACAACAGCTGGGGCGGAGACTTGGCGGCCAGGCGACCGCGCAGCGAGCCGATCATCCGATGCTCCGAGCCTGCAGCACGCCGGCGAGCCGTCGGTGCTGGGCATGGCAGAGCGCGACCGCGAGCGCGTCCGCGGCGTCGGCGGTGAGGCGACCCTCCACCTTCAGGAGTGCGCGCATCATGTGCGCGACCTGCAGCTTCTCGGCGCCGCCGAACCCGGTGGTGGCGAGCTTCACGGCGCGCGGGGCGTATTCGGCGACCTCGAGGACACCGATCGCGGCCAGTGCGGCGCCACGGGCCTGTCCGAGCTTGAGCGCGCTGTCGACGTTGCGACCGACGAACACCCGCTCCACAGCGGCCTCGCTCGGCTGCCAGAGGGCGATGATGTCGCCGAGCTCTGCGTGGATGCGCGCGAGACGCTGCGCGACGGGCAGGCTGCCGACCTCGATGCGGCCATGCGCGAGACAGCGGCAATCGGCGCCGTCCGCCTCGATGACGCCCCAGCCGGTGAGCCGCGAACCGGGGTCGAGGCCGAGGATGCGACAGGACTCCTGACGCGCCCGCGAGGCATCGCGGAGCGAGGGGCTCGGGACAGGTGGCGCCGCCTCCGACACCGACGCGCTCGCCCCGGAGGATCCCGGTCGGAAGTCACGCCAAGCTTTCGATCGGTACCGTGGCATTTTGCCCCGGTATCATAGCCCGATTCCCTTGGTGTCACAGGGCCGGGAGACGGGCTTGGAGGTCGTCGACAAGCTGTCGGAGGACATCGCCGAAGCGCTCGCCACGAGCGCGGACGCCCTGCGTTCGGCGGGTGCACCGGCGTCGACCGTAGCCCGTGGTCTCGCCGCAGCGCGCCTCACCGCCGCGCTCACCGACGACCTGCCGCTCGCGGTCGGCGTGATGCTGCACGAGGCGCAGCACGGCGCCGCCGCACAGGGGTTCGACGGACGCAGCCTCGCGCTCGCGGCGGAACTCGGACGCTTGGGCGAGTTCGGCGGCGCCGCTCGCTGGTCGGGCGACGGCGGACTGCAGGGCAACCAGGCCGAAGTGCTGCGCAAGATGCTGCTCGCGATCGTCGCCGATCCGCGGCTCGTGGTCGCGCGCATCGCCATCCAGCTGGCGAGGTTGCGCGCGGCGCGCGATGCGCCGGCGGAGGAGCGCCGGCGGCTCGCGCAGGAAGCGCGCGCCGTGTTCGCGCCGCTCGCCAACCGATTGGGCGTGTGGCAGGTGAAGTGGGAGCTCGAGGACCTCACCTTCCGGCATCTCGAACCGCAGGAGTACAAGCGCATCGCCGCGGCGTTGGCCGAGCGGCGCGCCGACCGCGAGCGCTACATCACCGACTTCTGCGCCGAACTGCAGGACGCGCTCGCGGCCGCGGGCATCGACGCCGAAGTGCAGGGCCGTGCCAAGCACATCTACAGCATCCACCGGAAGATGCAGCGCAAGGCACTCGATTTCGACCGCCTGACCGATGTCCGCGCGGTGCGCGTGATCGTCGCCGACCTGCCCGCCTGCTACGCGGCGCTCGGTGTGGTGCACGGTCGATGGCATTACCTCCCCGGCGAGTTCGACGACTACATCGCCACACCGAAGGACAACTTCTACCGCTCCATCCACACCGCCGTCATCGGCCCGGCCGACCGCACCGTCGAGGTGCAGATCCGTACCCGCGACATGCACCGTCAGGCCGAGCTCGGCGTCGCGGCGCACTGGCGCTACAAGGAAGGCGGATCGCGCGACGACGGCTACGCGCGCAAGGTCGAGTGGGTACGCCGGCTGCTCGAGCCCGGTGAGGACGGACGCGCCGCCGAGTCGGATTTCATCGACCGCGTCCGCACCGAGCTCTTCGAGGACCGCGTCTACGCGCTCACCCCGCGCGGCGAGGTCGTCGACCTGCCGCGCGGCGCGACGCCGCTCGATTTCGCCTATCAGGTACACACCTCGCTCGGGCACCGCTGCCGCGGCGCCAAGGTCAACGGCCGCATCGTGCCGCTGACCCAGCCGCTCGCCAACGGCGAAGTCGTCGACATCATCACCGGCAAGCAGGAGTCACCGAGCCGCGACTGGCTGGTTCAGGACGGCTATCTCGTCTCACCGCGCAGCCGCGCCAAGCTGCGCGCCTGGTTCCGGCGCACGGATGCCGGCGAGAACGAGGCCGCCGGCCGCGGCATCGCCGAGCGCGAGTGCACGCGGCTCGGCATCGGTCTCGACCTGCTGCCTGCGCTGGCGCACGAACTGAAGGCCGCGGATGCCGCGCAGCTGTACCGTTGGCTCGGCGAGGGCGAGCTCGGTGTCACGCAATTCGTGCAGGCGGCGACGCGCCTCGCCGCGCCGCGCAACGGGCCGCCTCCCGCCGTCGCCGTGCGACGCAGGACCGGCGGCAGCCGGAAGAAGGGCACGGGCGGCGGTCCCGTGATGATCGAGGGCGTCGGCGATCTGCCGATCACCTTGGCCCGCTGCTGCGCGCCGATCCGCCCGGAGGCCGTGGCGGGATATGTGACGCTGGGTCGCGGCGTGACGGTGCATGCGGCGCGTTGCGCGAGCCTCGCGCGCATGCGTGCGAGCCATCCCGACCGGGTGCTGCGGGTCGACTGGCGCGACGACGACGGCGACGGCATGCCGGTAGGGCTGCGCATCGAGGCCTGGGACAGACGGGGTCTGGTGCGCGACATCTCGGAGATCGTCGCGGGTGCCGGGCTCGGCATCGAGTCGCTGACGACGACCACGGACCGCGCCGCAGGCACCGCGACCACGGTGCTGCGCACCGCGGTGCGCGATCTGGGCCAGCTCTCGCAGGTGCTGCGCGCGCTCGCCCGCGTGCCGAACGTCATCAGCGCACGCCGCGCCGACTGAGGGTTCCGGGCGCCGCCCGGCGTCCTCCGTCAGCGGTTCGGCATGTCGATGGCGCGCTTGTCGGCGGCGAGTGCCGCCTCGTGCAGCGCCTCCGACAGCGTCGGGTGCGCATGCACGGTGCGCTGCAGATCCTCGCTGCTCGCCGAGTACTCCATCGCGAGCACCGCCTCGGCGATGAGTTCGCCCGCCATCGGCCCGATGATGTGCACGCCCAGGATCCGGTCATCGTCCTTGGCGGCGATGACCTTGGCGAAACCCTGCCCCGCTTCCATCGCACGGGCGCGGCCGCTCGCGAGGAACGGGAAGCTGCCGAACTTGTAGGCGACGCCGCTCGCTTTGACCTGCTCCTCGGTCTTGCCGACCCAGGCGATCTCGGGCGCGGTGTAGATGACCGACGGGATGGCGTCGTAGTTCACATGTGAATAGAGGCCGGCGATGCGGTCAGCCACCGCGACGCCCTCCTCCTTCGCCTTGTGCGCGAGCATCGGTCCGCGCACGCAATCGCCCACCGCGAAGACGCCCTCGGCGCCGGTGCTGCAGTGCTCGTCCACCACGATGAAGCCGCGCTCGTCGAGCTTCACGCCCGTGCCCTCGGCGAGCAGCCCGTCCGTGTACGGCCGACGGCCGATGCAGACGACGAGCTTGTCGACGCCCAAGGACTGCGCCGCGCCGGCGGCATCGGTGTAGTCGACCTTCACGCCGTCCTTGCCGGCGGTCGCCGCGGTGACCTTGGCGCCGAGCCTGATGTCGAGGCCCAGCTTCTTGAAGTGCTTCAGCGCTTCCTTGGCGAGCTGCTGGTCGGCGATGGCGAGGAAGTCCGGCATCGCCTCGAGCACGACGACATCGGCGCCGAGCCGGCGCCACACGCTGCCGAGTTCGAGCCCGATCACGCCTGCACCGATGATGCCGAGCCGCTTCGGCACGGCGTCGAACTCGAGCGCACCCCAGCTGTCGACGATCCGCTTGCCGTCGAAGGGCGCGGAGCGCAGCGGCGTGGGCGCGGAGCCGGACGCGAGCACCACATGCTTGGCGGCGAGCGTGCGCTTCGCGCCGTCGTGCGCCGTGAACTCGACCTTGCGGCCCGGCAGCAGACGGCCGTGGCCCTGCAGCGCGGTGACGCCCGCGGCCTTCAGCAGCTGCACGATGCCGCCCGTCATGCCCTTGACGATGCCGGCCTTGCGCTTCTGCATCGCCGCGAGGTCGAACCCGACCTCGCCGGTGCGGATACCGTGCGCCGCGAACTCGGACTGCGCGCGGTGCAGGAGCTCCGAGGACTCGAGCAGCGCCTTGGAGGGGATGCAGCCGGCGTTGAGGCAGGTGCCGCCGAATGTGGCGCTGCCGTCGTAGTTCTTCCAGCCGTCGATGCAGGCGACCTTGAGGCCGTTCTGTCCTGCGCGGATCGCCGCCGGGTAACCCGCCGGGCCGCCGCCGATGACGATGACGTCGAATTGGTCGCTCATGACTCAGACCCCGAGCAGCATGCGACCCGGATCCTCGAGAGCATCCTTGATCGCCACCAGGAACTGCACCGCCTCACGGCCATCGATGATGCGATGGTCGTAGGAGACGGCGAGATACATCATCGGTCGCACCACGACCTGACCTCCGACCACCACCGCGCGGTCCTGGATCTTGTGCATGCCGAGGATGGCGCTCTGCGGCGCGTTCACGATCGGCGTCGAGAGCATCGAACCGAACACGCCGCCGTTGGTGATGGTGAAGGTCCCGCCCTGCAGCTCCTCGAGCGCGAGGCCGCCGGCGCGGGCGCGGGTGCCGTAGTCCGCGATGCGCTTCTCGATCTGGGCGAAACCCATCGCCTGCGCGTCGCGCAGGACCGGCACCACGAGGCCGCGGTCCGTGGAGACGGCGACGCCGATGTCGTAGTACTCGTGATAGATGATGTCCGTGCCGTCGACGGCGGCGTTCATCACCGGAAATTTGCGCAGCGCCTCGATGCTCGCCTTCACGAAGAACGACATGAAGCCGAGCTTCACGCCGTGCTCCTTCTCGAAGCGGTCCTTGTGGCGGGCGCGCAGTTCACCCACGGCCGAGAGGTCCACCTCGTTGAAGGTGGTGAGCAGCGCGGCGTTGCGCTGCGCCTGCACCAAGCGCTCCGCGATGCGCTGCCGCAGACGCGTCATGGGCACGCGTTGCTCGGCGCGCGGACCGCTCGGCGTCGCCGGCGGCGCGGCCGCCGGTGCGGCGGCGGCGACCGGAGCCGCGGGAGCTGCGCCCTGCTTCGCCACATGCGCCTCGACATCGCCCTTGGTGACGCGGCCATCACGACCGCTGCCCGCGACCGTCGAGGGATCGACGCCGTGCTCCTCGACCACGCGGCGCGCCGCGGGGCCGAGCTTGGCGGCATCCTTGGCCGGCTCCTTGGCGGCGCCCTTGGAGGGCTCCTTCGCCGCGGGCTTGGTCGCCTTGGCGGGCGCGGCCGCAGCGGCGCCCTCCTCGAAGATCGCGATCAGATCGCCGCTCTTGACCGTGGCACCGGCCTGCACGCGCAGTTCTTTGAGCACGCCGACCGAGGGCGCCGGCACCTCGAGCACGACCTTGTCGGTCTCGAGGTCGGCGAGGTTCTCGTCTCGGGAGACGGTCTCACCCGGCTGCTTGCGCCAGGCGACCAGCGTGGCGTCGGCGACGGACTCGGGGAGCTGCGGGACTCGGATCTCTATGGTCATCGAAGGAGGTTCCTTGGAAAAGATCTCTTGGGATCAGGCGTTGGCGAGCCGCGGCGTGTCGCGCTGACCGACCTCGCGCGCAGTGGCGCTGAGGGCGGCGCGGACGATCGCCGCCTGCTCGGCCTCGTGCACCTTGGCGATGCCGGTGGCCGGTGCGGCGGCGGGCGCGCGACCGGAGTACAGCAGCTCACGCTTGCCGGCGAGCGGCCGCTCGAGCTGGTGGCGGATCTGGTACCAGGCGCCCTGGTTCTGCGGCTCTTCCTGGCACCACACGACCTCGCGGGCCTGCGGGTAGCGCTGCAGCAGCGCCGCGTACTCCTCTTCCGGGAACGGGTAGAGCTGCTCGAGGCGCACCAGTGCGACATCGTTCTGGCCGGCCGCTCGGCGCGCCTTCAGGAGGTCGAAGTAGACCTTACCGCTCGAGAGCACCACGCGCCGCGCGGTCGCCGGGTCGACGGCGTCGACCTCGTCGATGAGATGCTGGAACCCGCCCGACTGCAGGTCGGCGAGGCTCGATACCGACAGCTCGTGGCGCAGCAGGCTCTTCGGCGTCATCACGATGAGCGGCTTGCGGAAGCTGCGCAGCATCTGCCGGCGCAGCATGTGGAACATCTGCGCGGGCGTCGAGGGCACGCAGACCGACATGTTGAGCTCCGCGCAGAGCTGCAGGAAACGCTCGAGCCGCGCGGATGAGTGCTCCGGACCCTGGCCCTCATAGCCGTGCGGCAGGAACAGCGTGAGACCGGAGTACCGGCCCCACTTCGACTCGCCCGAGACGATGAACTGGTCGATGATCACCTGCGCGCCGTTGGCGAAGTCGCCGAACTGGCCCTCCCAGATCACGAGCACGCCGGGATCGGTCGTCGAGTAGCCGTACTCGAAGCCCATCACGGCCTCCTCCGAGAGCACCGAGTCGATCACCTGGAAGCGCGGCTGACGCTCCGCGATGTGCTGCAGCGGGATGTGGGTCTCGCCGGTCTGCTGGTGGTGCCACACGGCATGGCGATGGAAGAAGGTGCCGCGGCCGCAGTCCTGGCCCGACAGTCGGACGGCATAGCCGTCCTCGAGCAGGCTCGCGTAGGCCAGCGTCTCGGCGCAGCCCCAGTCGAGCGGCATCTCGCCGGCCAGCATCTTCTGGCGGTTGGCGACGACCTGCTGCACGCGCGGGTGCAGCGGGAAGCCCTCGGGCACCGCGGTGATGCGCGCACCGAGCGCCGCGAGACGCTTGGCATCGAGGCCGGTGCGCAGCTTCCGCGCCCAATCGATCTCGGTGTACGGGCTCCAATCGACGGTGTACTTGTTGCCGATCATGCCGAGCGAGGCGCGGGCCTGCGGACGGCCCTCGTCGAGCCCCGCGCGGTACTCCTCGACGAGGCCGTCGGCCTCGAACGAGGTCATCGCGCCGTCGGCGACGAGACGGTCGGCGTAGAGCTTGCGCGCGGTCGGATGCTTGCGGATCGTCGAGTACATCACCGGCTGCGTGGCCGCAGGTTCGTCGGCCTCGTTGTGGCCGAGACGGCGATAGCAGACGAGATCGATGACGACATCCTTGTGGAACTTCATGCGGTAGCGCATGGCGAGGCGGGTGACGAACACCACCGCCTCCGGGTCGTCCGCGTTCACATGGAATATGGGCGCCTCGAGCATCTTGGCGATGTCCGAGCAGTACATCGTCGAGCGCGCGTCCTCGGGCCGCGAGGTGGTGAAGCCGACCTGGTTGTTGACCACGAGATGCATCGTGCCGCCGGTGCTGTAGCCGCGCGCCTGCGAGAGCTGCAGCGTCTCCATGACGACGCCCTGCCCCGCGAAGGCCGCATCGCCGTGGATGAGGATCGGCACCACGCGCTCGCCCTTGGCGTCGTCGCGACGCTCCTGGCGTGCGCGCACGGAGCCTTCGACCACCGCATTGACCACCTCGAGGTGCGAGGGGTTGAAGGCGAGCGCCACATGGACATTGCCGCCCTGGGTGCGCAGGTCCGCCGAGAAGCCCTTGTGGTACTTCACATCGCCGGAGCCCTTGAGGTGGGTCGTGTCGTACTTGCCCTCGAACTCCGAGAACAGCACCGACGGCGCCTTGCCGAGCACGTTGACGAGCACATTGAGACGCCCGCGGTGCGCCATGCCGATGACGAACTCTTCGGCGCCGAGCGCGCCGCCCGTCTGGATCGCGTCGTCGAGCAACGGGATCAGCGCGTCGCCGCCCTCGAGCGAGAACCGCTTCTGGCCGACGTACTTGGTGTGCAGGTAACGCTCGAGACCCTCTGCCGCGGTGAGCTGCCAGAGGATGTTGCGACGCTCCTCGACGGAGAACCGATGGTCGATGCGACCGGTCTGGAACTCGTCCTGCAGCCACAACCGCTCTTCGGTGTCCGAGACATGCGCGAACTCGGCGCCCACCGTGCCGCAGTAGACATGCTCGAGCATCGCGATGATCTCGCGGAGCGTCGCGCGCGGCGGCATGCCGGGGGTGCGGCTGCCCGTGACGAAGGTCAGGTCGAGGTCGGCCTCGGTCAGCCCGAAATACCCGAGGTCGAGCACCCGCGGACGCTCGCGGCGCTGGAGCCCGAGGGGGTCCAGACGCGCGATGAGGTGGCCGCGGTTGGAGTAGATCTGGACCAGCCGCGACACGGCGCCCTGCTTGGCGCTGAGGTCGGCATCCCCGGCGACCGGGACCACCGCCCCGCCCGCCTCGCGGGCCGTGCGGGCGCGCTGGGCGATGGCGGTCTGGATGCCGCGGTGCGAGGGCTCCGGACCCACCGGACGGGGCAACGCAGCGAAGTACTCCCGCCAACGCGGGTCGACGCTGGCCGGGTCGGCCAGGAACTGTTCGAAGAGGGATTCGACGTAGTCGGCGTTACCGCCGTAAAGAGCCGAGGTGGCGAGCTGTTCGCCGCGCGAGGCGCCCATGTCAGAAAATGACTCCAGATGACCCTGTTTCAGGGGCGCGTAGTCTAACGGAAAGGGGTACCCGGGGTGTGTCCGGTCCGCGGCAGGTACTGGCGCCCCCGGCCGGAGTTGAACCGACGACCATGGAGTGCGCCGCAAAGCGGAGCCGCTGGAGGTACTGGCGCCCCCGGCCGGAGTTGAACCGACGACCATGGAGTGCGACGCGCAGCGGAGCCGCTGGAGGTACTGGCGCCCCCGGCCGGAGTTGAACCGACGACCTACCGCTTAGGAGGCGGTCGCTCTATCCACTGAGCTACGGGGGCGATGACGCAACCGGTGCCGGGAGGGAAAAGATGGTGGAGCGGAAGGGGATCGAACCCTCGACCTTC
>CANHFH010000018.1 GCA_947459825.1 Pseudomonadota bacterium
AGCAGGCGTTGGTCTTCGGTGAGGGGGCGTGTCATGGCGTTGCCTGTCAGATGGGGTCGGGCAGACCGAGCACGCGCTTGGCCACCACATTGAGGTTGATCTCGGAGGTGCCGCCTTCGATGGAGTTGCCCTTCGAGCGCAGCCAGTGCCGGGTCGCGCGCAGCGCATCCGGGTCGAATCCGTCCCCTTCCCAGCCGAGCCCTCCGAGGCCGAGCGACTCGACGAGCAGTTCGAGGCGTTGTTGGTTGAGCGAGGCTGCGGCGTATTTGAAGAGCGAGGCGAGGTGGTCGATGTTGCCGCCGGCGCGGGCTTCGGCCTGCGCACGGCGCACCGTCAGATGGAACGCCCGTTCCTGCATCCGGAAAGCGGCGATGCGCGAGCGCAGGTCGCTGTCGGCCAGTTGGCCGCACATCAGGCCCACGCTCTGCTTGGCGGCCTCCACCAGGTCGAGGCCACCGCCACCGCCGAACGCAGCGGTGGAGATGCTCTGTCGCTCATGGGTGAGCAGCCGCTTGGCGATCTCCCAGCCGCCGTTGAGCCGGCCGACGAGCTGCTCTTTAGGGACACGCACATCCGTGAGGAAGGTCTCGCAGAACGGCGAGTCGCCCGAGATGAGCTTGATCGGGCGGGTCTCGACGCCCGGTGTGCGCATGTCGAACACGATGAACGAGATACCGCCGTGCTTCGCCGTGGTGTCCGTGCGCACGAGGCAGAACATCCAGTCCGCCTTGTCGGCGTAGCTGGTCCAGATCTTCTGACCGTTGACGAGGAAATGGTCGCCGCGGTCTTCGCAGCGCGCGGCCAGGCTCGCGAGGTCGGAGCCGGCACCCGGCTCGGAGTAGCCTTGGCACCATCGCGTGCGGCCGCGGACGATGTCGGGGATCCAGGCCTGTTTCTGCGCCTCGCTGCCGAACTCGAGCAGCACCGGGCCGAACATCCACAACCCGAACGACCACAGCGGCGGACGCGCGTCGATGCGCTTGAGTTCCTCCTGGAGCACCGCGTTCTCCGCAGGCGAGAGACCGCCGCCGCCGTAGGCGCTCGGCCAGGTGGGCGCGGTCCAGCCGCGCTCGCCCATGCGCTCGAGCCAGAGGCGCGCGTCCTCGTTCGGGAACTGCGCGTTACGACCGCCCCAGACCACCTCTTTCTCGCTGAGCGACGTGCGCATGGCGGGCGGGCAGTTCGCCTCCAGCCAGGCGCGGGTCTCGCTGCGGAAGCCTTCCAAGGTCGATGCGGACATGTCCTGCTCCGTCGGGGTGTGCGGTTTCAGCGCGCGGCCAGCAGGCCGCCGTCGCTGGCGATGACCTCGCCGACGATGTACTCGCCGGCGCGCGAGGCGAGGAAGATCGCGAGTCCGGCGATGTCCTCAGGGGTGCCGACGCGGCCGCTCGGATTCATCTTGCCGACCTTGTCCCAATCGACCCCGTCGCCCTCGGTCTTGCCGCCGAAGCCGACGCCGGTGCTCAGCATCCAGGTCGGGTAGGGGCCGGGTGCGATGGCGTTGACGAGGATGCGTTCGCGCACGAGGCGCGCGGCCAGCATCTTGGTGAGGTGGTGGATCGCCGCCTTGGAGGGGCCGTACGAGAAGGTGTCGAACAGCGGTGTGCCGCGTCCGTCCACCGAGCCGATGTTGATGACGCGCGACGGCGCACCGGCACCGGCGGCGGCGCGCAGCTGCGGCAGTAGCGCCTGTGTCAGGAAGAACGGGCCTTTGACGTTGGTGTCCATCACCTTGTCCCAGCCGGCCTCCGGGAACTCGCCGAGCTTCGCGCCCCAGGACGCGCCGGCGTTGTTCACGAGGACATCGAGGCGGGGTTCGCGCGCGGCGATCGCGGCTGCGAGCGCAGCGCAGCCCTCGACCTTCGAGAGGTCGGCGGGCAGCGCGATGCACTCGCCGCCGTGCGCGGCGACGAGCCGCGTGGCAGCGGCCTCGCAGGCGTCGGCCTTGCGCGAGCTGATGTAGACCTTGGCGCCGCCGGCGAGGAAACCGGCGGCGATCATCTCGCCGATGCCGCGCGATCCGCCGGTGACGAGCGCGACCTTGCCGGAGACGGAGAAGAGGTCTTTCATGGTGTCCTCACTTGACGGGGGCGGCCGTGGTCCGCGGCATGTATCTGCCGAGCTCGAACTTGGCGATGGCGTTGCGGTGCACCTCGTCGGGGCCGTCGGCGAGACGCAGCGTGCGCTGCCCCGCCCAGGCGTAGGCGAGCGGGAAGTCGTCGCTGACGCCCGCGGCGCCGTGGGCCTGGATCGCCCAGTCGAGCACCTGCAGCGCGATGTTCGGCGCCACCACCTTGATCATCGCGATCTCGCCGCGCGCGGTCTTGTTGCCGACGGTGTCCATCATCCATGCGGCCTTCAGCGTGAGCAGGCGGGCCTGTTCGATCATCATGCGCGACTCCGCGACGCGCTCCTGCCAGACGCCCTGCGCGGCGATGGGCTTGCCGAAGGCGACGCGCGATGCGAGGCGCTGGCACATGAGCTCGAGGGCGCGCTCGGCCATGCCGATGGAGCGCATGCAATGGTGGATGCGGCCCGGCCCGAGCCGGCCCTGCGCGATCTCGAAGCCGCGCCCGGGCCCGAGCAGCATGTTGGACGCGGGTACGCGCACGTCCTCGAGCAGCACCTCCATGTGGCCGTGCGGCGCATCGTCGTAGCCGAACACGGACAGCGGCCGCAGCACGGTGATGCCGGGGGTCTTGGCGGGCACCAAGATCATGCTCTGCTGCGCGTGTCGCGGCGCGTCCGGCTCGCTGCGCCCCATGACGATGTACACGGCGCAGCGCGGGTCGCCGGCGCCCGAGCTCCACCACTTGCGGCCGTTGATGACGTAGTGGTCGCCGTCGCGCTCGATGCGGCAGGCGATGTTGGTCGCGTCGGACGATGCGACCTCGGGCTCGGTCATCAGGAACGCCGAGCGGATCTCGCCGCGCAGCAACGGCTCGAGCCACTCGTCCTTCAGCGCCTCGCTGGCGTAGCGCTCCAGCGTCTCCATGTTGCCGGTGTCGGGCGCGGAGCAGTTGAAGACCTCCGCCGCGAACGGCACGCGTCCCATGATCTCGCAGAGCGGTGCGTATTCGAGGTTGGTGAGCCCCTCGGGCGCGCGCGGGCTGTTGGGGAGGAAGAGGTTCCACAGACCCTCGGCGCGGGCCTTGGCCTTCAGTTCCTCGACGAGCTTGGTCGGAACCCAGGCGTCGCCCGCGGCGCGGTTGGCCGCGATCTCCTCGAGGAAGCGGCGCTCGTTCGGGTAGATGTGCTGGTCCATGAAGGCGAGCAGACGCGCGCGCATGGACTGGACCTTGTCGCTGTATTGGAAGTGCATGTGGCGTTCCCTCATTTGCCGCCGTGGGCGCCGCTGCGGGAGCGGCTCGCCGCCTCGATGGCGGCGATGGCGGAGTCATCATAGCTGAGCGAGCGCAGCACCTCGCGGGTGTGTTCGCCGACCGCCGGCAGGCTGAACCGTGGTTCGCCCGGTTCGTCGCGGAACTTCACCGGCGTGCCGATGTGCTCATGACCTTGGGCATCGCGCAGGCGCATGCCGCGCGCCTCGGCCTGCGGGTCGTCGAAGGCTTCACGCAGGTCCTTGACCGGTGCGAAGCCGATGTCCTTGCCGCGGAACCAATCCACCCACTGGTCGCGGGTGCGGGTGACGAACCGTTCGCGCAGGAAGTCGATCAGCGGCTGCTGGTGCGGTCCGGGACCGCGCTCGCAGAGCGGCACCAGATCGAGCCGCCCGAACTCGCCGAGCAGGTTGCGCACGAACTTGAGTTCCTGCGCGCCGAGCACGATGTGCCGGCCGTCCTGCGTGCGGTAGATGTTGTAGAAGGCGCCGCCGCCCAAGCTGCGCTCGTTCTTCACCGTGGGCGCACGCCCGTGCGCGAACACCTGCCCCGTGATGTTGGGCGTGCAGGAGAGGGCGGCATCGTGCATGGAGATGTCGACGAAGTCGCCCTTGCCGGTCTGCACCCGGCGATAGAGCGCCATCATGATGCCGCCGAAGGCCAGCAGCGCGGCCGCCATGTCGGCGACCGGGACATGCGGCATGGTCGGCTCGCCGTCCTGCCCGAGGTTGAGGCTCACGAGCCCCGCCAGCGCCTCGGTCGCGAGGTCGTGCGCCGGGATGTCGCGGTAGGGGCCGGTCTGGCCGAACGCCGAGATGGAGCAGTAGACGATGCGCGGGTTGCGTGCCGATACCGCGGCGTAGCCGACCCCGAGGCGGTCGACGACTCCCGGCCGGAAGGCCTCGATGAAGACATCCGCCGTCTCGGCGAGATGCAACAGCGCTTCGCGTCCCTCCGCGGTCTTCAGGTCCAGGCAGACGCTCTGCTTGCCGCGATGGGTGTTCCGGAAGAACACGCTGTGACCGCCGATGACCGGACCGATGTGCCGGTTCGGCTCGCCCTCACCGGGCGGCTCGATCTTGATGACCTCCGCGCCGTGATCGGCCATCAGCTGCGAGGCATGCGGCCCGGGCAGGAACAACGACAGGTCGACGACGCGCAGCCCCTCGAGCTTCATCGCGGACGGCCTCAGGTCACGCCGGCGGCGCGCAGCGCGGCGATCTCATCGGCGCCGTAGCCGAGTTCGCCGAGCACGCGGTCGGTGTCGGCGCCGAGCGCGGGTGCACTCGTCGCGGGCAGACGCTCGCCGTCGAGCTTGATGGGGTTGGCGAAGCTGCGGAAGTCGGGGCGCAGCGGATGGGGCGTCGTGCGGATCATGCCGGTGGCGATGGGGAAGGGGTTCTCGAGCGCCTGCGCCATGTCGTAGACCGGTGCGGCGGGCAGCACGCCTTGCAGGCGCTCCAGCCAACGCGCCGTGGTGTCGGTCTCGAACACCGCATCGAGCGCGACGGTGAGCGTGTCGCGATGCTCGCGTCGCAGCGGCATGGTGGCGAAGCGCGGGTCGGCGGCGACGGCGGGTGCATCGATCACCCGCAGCAGCTCCTGCCAGAACTTCTCGGTCATGCACATGACGAAGATCCAACCGTCGCCGGTCTTGAAGAGCTGGACGGGTGTCGCCGTCGGATGGGCGCTGCGCGGCGCGCGACCGGTGACGAGCTTTTCGTTGAGATACCAGGTGCCGGGGTAGGAGAGCTGGTGCAGCGCGACATCGAACAGGCTGACATCGATGTCCCGGCCCGTGCCGCCGCGCGCGACGCCGAGCAAAGCCGACACCAGAGCGAGGGCGGTGGTGATGCCGGTCATGTAGTCGATGATGGAGAGGCCCATGCGCGACGGCGGCGATCCGGGCTCACCGGTCACATGCAGGAAACCGGCCTCGGCCTGCATCAGGTAGTCGTAGCCCGGCCAGCCGCGACGCTCGTTGTCGCGTCCATAGGCGGAGAGGTGCGCGCAGACGATGCGGGGATTGGCGTCCTTCAGCGCCTCGTAGGTGAGGCCGAGCTTGTCGGGCTGGTCCCCGCGCAGATTGTTGAGGACGGCGTCCGACCGCGCCACCAGACGGCGGAAGGCCTCGCGGCCCGCGGGCTGTTTCAGGTCGAGGCAGACGCTGCGCTTGTTGAGGTTGAAGGTCTGGAAGAAATGCGAGTCGTGCTCACCCAAAAAATATGGCCCCATGCCGCGCGTCGCATCGCCGCCCTGCGCGCGGTTCTCGATCTTGATGACCTCGGCGCCGAGGTCGGCGAGGTACATCGAGCCGAAGGGACCCGCGCCGAAGGCCTCGAAGGTGAGCACGCGCAGGCCGGCGAGCGGCAGCGCCGGGGAGGGCGCCGGTGGCGGTGCGGTCCCGGTCATCAGACCGGGTTCCGTTCGATGAGCTGCCGCGCGATGATGATGCGCTGCATCTCGTTCGTGCCCTCGCCGATGCACATCAGCGGCGCGTCGCGGTAGTAGCGCTCGACATCGAAATCGGTTGAGTAGCTGTAGCCGCCGAAGATGCGCATCGCCTCGAGGCTGTTCTCGACGCCGGCCTCCGAGGCGAAGAGCTTGGCCATCGAGGACTCGAGGTCGCAGCGCTCGCCCGTGTCGTACTTGCGCGCCGCCTGCTCGATGAGCAGCCGTGCGGCCTCGACCCGCGTCGCCATGTCGGCGAGCTTGAGCTGGATGGCTTGGTGTTGCGCGATGGGCTTGCCGAAGGTCTCGCGTTGTTGCGCATAGCGCAGCGCATCGCGCAGCGCGCCCGCCGCGATGCCCGCGCCGCGCGCGGCGACGTTGATGCGGCCGAGCTCGAGGCCGCCCACCGCGTGCTGGAAGCCGCGGCCCTCGACGCCGCCGATGAGGTTCTCCGCCGACACGCGGAAGCCCTCGAACACGAGCTCCGCGCTGTCGATCGACTTGTAGCCGAGCTTGCGGATCTTCTTGGCGGCCTTGAAGCCCTGGCCTTTCTCGCACAGGAACATGCTCATGCCCTTGTGCCGCGGTTGGGCCGTCGGATCGGTCTTGACCAGCACGCCGAAGCAGCTTCCGTAGACGCCGTTGGTGATCCAGGTCTTGGTGCCGTCGAGGATGTAGTCGTCGCCGTCGCGGCGTGCGACGGTGCGGATCGACTGCAGGTCGGTGCCGGCGTTCGGCTCGGTGAGGCCGATGCCGCCGCGGATCTCGCCTGTCGCGAAGCGCGGCAGCCACCTGCGCTTCTGCGCCTCGGTGCCGTTGCGTTGGACGCAGGCAGCCATGATGAGGTGCGAGTTGAAGATGCCGACCGGTGCCATCCACACCGAAGCGATGGTCATGACGAGCCGCGCGTAGGTGGACGCCGAGAGCCCGAGGCCGCCGTACTCCGGCGCGATGGTCGCGCCGAAGAGGCCGAGCCCCTTCATCTGCTCGACGATCTCCTCCGGATATTCGTCGGCGTGGTCGAACCTGCGCGCGACCGGGCGCAGTTCGCGCTCGGTCCAGCGCTCGATGCTGTCGATGATCTCGCGGTCGGTGTCGTCGGTGTTCATCGCGGCTCTCCGGCATCGGCAGGTTTCGGGTCGTCGACGGCGAATCCGCGCTTGGCGATGAGGATGCTGCGCTCGAACTCGCAGATGACGGTGCCGTGCTGGTTGCGGCCGCGGGTGCGTACGGTGACGACGCCGGCGGTGGGGCGCGACTTCGACTCGCGCTTGTCGAGCACCTCGGACTCGGCGTAGAGCGTGTCACCCGGGAAAACGGGCGAGGTCATCCGGATGTCCTTCCAACCTAGGTTGGCGATGGCCTTCTGGCTGACATCGCTCACGCTCATGCCGACCAGGATGGCGAGCGTCAGCGGCGAGGCGACGATGCAGCGGCCGAACTCCGAAGCCTTGCCGTACTCGACATCGAAGTGCAGCGGGTGGGTGTTCATCGTGAGCAGCGTGAACCAGGTGTTGTCCGCTTCGCTGATGGTGCGGCCCGGGCGGTGCTCGTAGATGTCGCCGACCACGAAGTCCTCGTAGTGGCGGCCGAAGGATTCCCGGTAGCGACCGGGAGCGATCTGGACTGGGGTGTGCGACATGGCGCCCGGAATCCTGTCGGTCGGCGTCGAGGCTGTCAACGCTCCGCTGTCGAGGTTTCGGCGGTGGCCGGGCGGCGGGCCGAGGCGCGGGCGAGGTCGAGCACCAGGATGCCGGCCACGATCAGCGCGATGCCGAGCCATTGCCAGGCGTTCAGCCGCTCGCCGAGCAGCGCCCAGGCGAGCACCACCGTGGTGGGCGGTCCGACGGTCGAGAGCACCGCGCCGCGCTGCGCGCCGATGCGTCTTACCCCCTCGGCCTGCAGCGATGCGGGGATGAACATGCAGACGATGCCGATGACCAGCAACAGCATCCAGGCGGCGGGGGTGATGGCAGCGAGCTCGGCGCCCGCGTCCCGGGTCAGCCAGAAGTGCGGCACGAGGCAGGCCGCGGCGGCGGTCATCGCGAGCACCGTGAAGGGCGCACTGCCGATCTCGCGCGTGTACTTCTCGCTGACGATGAAATAGATCGCGTAGCTGAGGGCGGAGCCCAGCACCAACATCGCGCCGAACAGGTTGGCGCGCAGCTCCACGAGGTCGAAGCCGCCCATCGTGAAGAAGATGCCGAGGTAGCTGAGCGCCGTGGCGAACAGCACGCGCCGCGAGGGCGGGGCGCGGTCGCGCACGGAGGTGAAGAGCACGACCATCGCCGGGTAGCTGAATATGAGCACCCGCTCGATGCTGGCGTCGATCATGGTGAGCGCCCAGAAATCGAGCAGCGCGCCGGCGTAGTAGCAGAGCGCGCCTGCCGCCGCAGCGGCGACGATGGCGCGGGGCGAGGCGCTGCGTACGGCCGCCAAGCCGCCGCCACGATGCGCGAAGGCCCAGAAGAGCGGCAGGGCGACCACCGCCCGGATGGTCACCAGCGCTTCGAAGCCCACGCCCATCAAATAGAGCTGCTTGGCGAAGATGCCCTTGGTGGCGAACAGCATCGCGGCCAGCGCGAGGCAGGCGGCGCCGACCGGATCCATCAGCGGACCGGGCCGCTGGCCACCACCGCGCCGCGCTCGCGCCAGAGCCGCCACAGCCAGAAGAACAGGGCCATCTGCAGTGCGGCCTGGAAGAGGAAGAGTGCCGAATACATGTCCCCGCAAGCGTATCATTTCACTACGGGGATATTGCGGACGGAGAGAGCAGATGGCGGGGCCGTTGCAGGGCGTGAAGATCATCGAGATGACGAGCGTGGTGCTCGGCCCCTGGGCCTGCCAGATGCTCGCCGACATGGGCGCCGATGTGGTCAAGATCGAGCAGCCGCGCGGTGACAGCAACCGGGCGCTCGGGGCTTCGCAGAACCCCGGCATGGGCGCGCTCTACCTGACCTGCAACCGCAACAAGCGCAGCATCGTGCTCGACATGAGGGTGCCGGGCGCGCGCGACGCGCTTCTCGCCATGGTCAAGGACGCCGATGTCTTCATCCACAACAACCGGCCGCAGGTGATGGTCAAGCTCGGGCTCGACTACGCGGACCTCAAGAAGGTCAACCCGAGGCTCATCTACTGCGGGGCCTACGGCTACTCGAAGAGAGGCCCGTACGGCGCGCTCGGCGCCCTCGACGACTCCATCCAGGCGGCGAGCGGCATCGCCATGCTCAATGAAATGGTGCTGGGTGAGCCGCGCTACCTGCCGACCATCGTCGCCGACAAGACCACCGCCATCACGGTGGTGTACGGCGTGCTGGCGGCGCTCTTCCACCGCGAGCGCACGGGCGAAGGGCAGGAACTCGAGGTGCCGATGTTCGAGACCATGGTCAACTTCGTCATGGCCGAGCACCTCTGGGGCATGGCCTTCGAGCCGCCGAAGGGCAAGCCGGGTTATGTGCGTCTCATGAGCGAGCACCGCAAGCCCTACAAGACGCTGGACGGCTACATCGCGGTGCTGCCGTACCTCGATGCCCACTGGGTGAAGTTCTGCACGGTCACCGACCGCAAGGAGCTCATCGACGACGCGCGCTTCCGCACGCTCGCCGACCGCGTGCGCAACATCGACGCGACCTCGCAGGTCACCGCGGAGATCATGGCGACGCGCCGCACCGCCGACTGGCTCGAGGTGCTCGGTCCCTCCGGCATCCCGCACATCGTGGTCAACACGCTGGAGGATCTCGCCACGGATCCGCATCTCTTGGAGACCGGGTTCTGGCAGTTCCAAGAGCACCCGACCGAGGGCAGGCTGCGGCATCCGTCGTTCCCGGTGAACTTCGGCGCGACGCCCGCCGCCATCACGCGCCCCGCGCCGCGGCTCGGCGAGCACACGGACGAGGTTTTGCGCGCAGCGGGCCTGGATGCCGCGACGATCGCCGCGCTGAAGGCTGCGGGCGCAGCCCTCGACGCCGATCAGGCCGCCAAGACGGTGGGCAAGGGCGGCGACTAGCCCTCGAGGCCGTAGACGCGCAGCGCGTTGGCGCGCAGGAACTTGCGCAGCGGCTCCTCGCGCAGACCGAGCCCGAGCACCTCGTCCATCGTGCGCTTGAAACCGAGCACCGGGAAATCGGTGCCGAACATCACTTTGTCCTGGCCGTAGGAATTGATGTACTTCACGAAGGCATCCGGCCAGTACTTCGGGCTGTGCGCATCGGAGCCGATGTAGACGTTCTCGTGCTTCCACGCCATGGCGATCATCTCGTCGGTCCACGGGATCCCGACATGGATGCCGATGAGCTTGAGCTCCGGGAAGTCGCAGGCGATGCCGTCGAGCAGGATGGGCCTTCCCACGCTGCGCATCGGCGCCTCCTTCGTGTAGACCATCGACTGCCCGACCTGCATCTGGATGGGGATGCCGAGCTCCACGCACTTGGCGTAGAACGGGTAGTACTTCGCGTGGTCGGGCGGCAGGTCGAACCAGTGCGGATAGACATGCGCGCCGATGAAGCCCATGTGCTTGACGGCGTCCTCGAGCGCGCGCACGCCGTTCATGCCCTCGTAGGGGTCGATGCCGGCCAGGCCGTAGAACTTGCCTGGATACTTCCCGCAGGCCCGCGCGACGATCTCGTAGGGCACATGGAAAGAACCGGGCAGGCCCTTGCGGCCGACCTTGGGCGCGAACAGGAACGCCTTCTCGATGCCGGCCTCGGCCATCTGGGCGAGGTGGTCGTCGAGGCTCACGCCCTTCATGTCCGTCTTGGACTTCATCTTCCCGGCGAAGAACTGGTCCTGCCAGCCGGGGCGGACCGACAGGGCTTCCTCGGTCCAGATGCCGCAGACGAGGTCGATGGCTGGGACGGGGGGCAGGGTGGGTGCGCTCACGGTCAACTCCGGGTGGTCGTGCGGCGATGATGCCCAAAGCCGCCGCATCGCGCCCGTCGGTGCGCAGGGGCGGCCGAAAACGGTGTTCCGAGGCTCCCTTGCCGACCTGCGCCTTGTTGTTGCGCGGAGGCGACAAAGTGCGTTGCAGGTGCGGTCCGCCGCCGTTGCCTCGCGGCTACCGCGTGCTATCCTCGACCCGTCTAGCGAACGGCCAAGGTTGGCTGTCGCCTGTGCACAGCACCAATTCAGGGAGTCATCGATGCACACCAACACCCGCAAGTCGCATCTCATCGGACTGACCGTCGCCGCGGCCGTCGCCGCAGCGCTGTCCGGCCATACCGCCTACGCCCAGCAGGCCAACGAACAGGTCCTCGAGGAAGTGGTCGTCACCACGGCTCGTCAGCGTGAGGAAGCGCTGCAGGATGTGCCGGCATCGATCACCGCCATCACCGCCGACACGCTCGAGGCCGCTGCAGTGCAGCGCGCGGGCGACTTCATCCGCCTCTCGCCGGGCGTGTCGCTCGTGCAGGCCGCCGAAGTGGCCGATGCGCAGGTCAACATCCGCGGCATCAACGGTGCCCGCGATGCCGAGAACAGCTTCGCGCTGATCATCGACGGCGTGCTGCAGACCAATCCCGCCGCCTTCAACCGCGAGTACTCCGACCTCAAGCAGATCGAGGTCGTGAAGGGCCCGCAGGGCGCGATCTACGGCCGTAACGCGGCTGCCGGCGCCATCATCATCACCACCACCAAGCCGTCCGACGTGTTCTCGGGCAGCGCCAAGGTCGGCCTGGGCCAGGACAGCATGACGACCGGTTCGGTCGTGCTGTCGGGTCCCATCTCCGACACCGCCGGCTGGAAGATCGCCGCCGACTACCGCAAGACGGACGGCTTCTACAAGAACCGTTTCCTCAACAACAGCTCGGTCGACGACTACGACGGCTTCAACATCAATGCCCGCTTCGTGTTCGAGCCGACCGACTCCGCGACGCTCGATGTCAAGGCGCGTTACGGCGAGGTCGAGGCCGCGGCCATCTCGTTCAACCCCGTGTTCCTCGTGCCGGGCTTCGTGGGTTCGGGCCTGCCGAACGCCCAGCTCTTCAACGAGGATGTGAACAAGCACAACTTCGAGTTCGTCAACAACATCGACCCCTTCAACAACCAGGAGTCGTTCGACATCTCGGCGAAGTGGGACCAGGCGACCTCGTTCGGCAAGCTGACCGCTTGGGCGCTCTACAGCGATGTGAAGAACGACTTCGGTTCGGACGGCACCAGCGCGAGCTACGGCTTCTTCTGGAACGAGCCGAACTGCGTCGCCTCGTCGGCGCAGCTCTTCAACTCGGGCTTCAAGATGCCCGCCCCGCAGATCCAGTTCGGGCCGCCTCCGGCAGCCGCGATCTGGGGGCCGTACACGGCCTCGCGCTGCGATGGTACCCAGTACCAGGTGCGCAACCAGAAGGACTACAGCTTCGAGCTGCGTCTTCAGTCGGACGGCGACCAGCGCCTGCGTTGGCTGGCGGGCGTCTACGCCCTCAACATCGACCGTGAGGTGGGCGTGAACACCGGCATCGACAGCAATGTCGGCGTGGTGCGCTCGCTGTTCGTGCCGCGCGGCCAGCCGAACGCGACCGAGCAGTTGGTGTGGGACAACTTCACCAGCGATGTGTACGCCGGGTTCGCGAACCTGTCGTACGACATCACCGACAGCATCGAGGGTTCGCTGGCCCTGCGCTACGACAACGAGAAGCGCAAGGTGAAGAACCTGGTGCCGGTCGCCGCCCGCACGGCGTACTTCGACTACAACCCGTTCGACGGCGCCTTCACGGGCAACTCGCCGCTCAACCCGGCGCTGGTCCCGGCCCTCAACCCGAACCTGCGTCCTGACGGCACCATCCCCGACCGCTCCGAGTCGTTCTCCGAGTTCCAGCCTAAGGTCTCGCTGACCTGGAAGGCCTCGGACGACCTGACCGCGTATGCCAACTGGGGCGTCGGCTTCAAGAGCGGTGGATTCAACAACACCGGCTCGGCGACCACGGTCGACCTGTTCATCAACTGCTACACGGGCCGTGGCCTGACGAACGTCGCGGCCAACTGCCCGGGCAACCGTCCGGGCGCCGGCACGCTGCGCACGGTGATCGTCCGCGACAACTACGACAAGGAGACCTCGCAGGCCACGGAGATCGGCTTCAAGGGCAAGTTGGCCGATGGCCGCCTGTCGTACGAGGCCGCGCTGTTCTCGACCAAGGTCGACGACATGCAGTTCTTCGAGTTCCTGGTGGGCGACTTCGGCCTGCTTCGCGTCGTGAACAACATCGACGAAGTGCAGATCCAGGGCGTCGAGCTCGGCATGGACTTCCGCGTGACGGACGAGTTCAAGTTCGTCGCCGGCTACAGCCGCGTCGCCAGCGAGATCAAGAAGAACACCTCGCGTCCGACCTCGGTCGGCAACGAGGCGCCGTACACCGCCGATTACACGGCGACCATCGGCGCCGAGTTCGATGTGCCGGTCGGCGATGTCTGGGGCCTCCAGGCCAGCGCCTACCTCAACATCGTCGGTCCGACCTGGTTCCATGTGATCCAGTCGCAGAACAACGAGACCGTCAAGTTCTTCACCGGCAACTTCACGAACTCGGAGCGTGACAAGTTCCAGACGCTCGACGCGCGCCTCGCGTTCGTGTCGGACACCTGGACCTTGGCGGTGGTCGGCAAGAACATCACCGACACCAAGTTCCTGCAGGAGGTCATCCCGGCCCCCGAGTTCGGCGGTGCCTTCGTGCACCCCGGTTCGGAGCGTCACCTCTCGCTCGAGCTCGGCTACAAGTTCTGACCGCCGCGCGGCGGATACCGTCGCGTGAAGAGACGCCGGCCCCCACGGGCCGGCGTTTTTTTTCGTAAACTCGCCGCGTGGACCGTACAGAGATCGAGTTCCCCCCGCGTCATGCGGCGCTGCGCGACGACGTCCACATGCTGGGCGGTCTGGTCGGCGAGGTGCTGCGCGACCAAGGCGGCGAGCCGCTGCTGCAGCTCGTCGAACGGGACCGACAGCTCGCCATCGCACGGCGGCGCGGCGATGCGGCCGCAGGGCAGGAGCTCGAGTCCCGCATGCGCGACCGGCCGACGGCCGTGGCGCGCGATCTCGAGCGCGCCTTCACGGCATGGTTCCAGGCGGTCAACCTCGCCGAGCAGCTGCACCGCGTGCGGCGGCGTCGCGCGTACTTCCTCGATGATGGCGGCAAGCCTCAGCCGGGCGGTGTCGCCGATGCCATCGGCCGGCTGAAGGCCGGCGGCCTCACGCTCGACGAGGTGGTCGCGCTGCTCGGCTCGCTGCACATCGAACCGGTGTTCATGGCGCATCCCGCCGACTCACCGCGCCGCACGGTGCTCCGCAAGCAACTGCACCTCGCCGACCTGCTCTTCGATCGCCTCGATCCGACGCTCGCGCCGCACGAGCAGCGCGCTTTGGTCGGGCAGATCCGCACCGAGCTCACCACCTCCTGGCAGACCGAGGACCATCCGCGGCAGCGTCTGACGGTGGCCGACGAGCGCGAACATGTGATCTTCTACCTCGTCGAGGTGCTCTATCAGGTCATCCCGGCGTTCCACGAGGAGATCGCCGAGGCGCTCACGCTGCATTACGGCGAGGCTGCCCTGGGCCTCGAGGTGCCGACCGTGATCCGCTTCGGATCGTGGGTCGGCGGCGATATGGACGGCAACCCCGATGTGCATGCGAAGTCCATCCGCGAGACGCTGGCGAGACAGCAGCAGGCCATCGTCAACGCCTACTTCGGCGAAGTGCAGTCGCTCGGACAGCTGCTGTCGCAGAGCGCGAGCCGCGTCGGGGTCACCGCGGCGCTGCAGCAACGCATAGAGGCCTACTCGACGCTGATGCCCGGCGCCCGCGCCGCCGCTCCGTCGCGCCACGACCGCATGCCGTACCGGGTGTTCTTCGGGCAGGTCGCCGAGCGCTTGCGTGCGACCTACGAGGGGCGGCCCACGGGTTACGAGAACCCGGAGCAGTTCCGCCGCGACATCGAGATCGCCGCGGAGAGCCTCAAGGCCAACCGCGGCCTGCACGCCGGGCTCTTTGCGGTGCGCCGCTTGCTGCGCCGCATCTCGGTCTTCGGTTTCCATCTGGCGCGTCTCGATGTGCGGCAGCATGCTTCCCTGCTGCAACGGGTCGTGGGTCGGGCGCTCGACCAGCAGGGTTGGGCTGCGCTCGGTCCGGCGGAGCGTCAGCGGAGGCTGCGCGAGCGGCTTGAGGTCGACTCCGGACCGCAGATCGAGTTCGACGCGCTCGGCAAGCGAACGCTCGCGGTCTTCGAGGCGATGGTGCAGTGCCGCCGCCGGTTCGGTCCGGAGTCGGTCGGTGCCTATGTCGTCAACGGAGTGGGTGGGGCGGACGATGTGCTCGCGGCGATGCTGCTCGCGCGCTGGGCCGAGGCTTACGACCGCGGGCGCGGCGCTCTCGCGCTCGACATCGCGCCGATGTTCGACACCATGGAATCGCTCGCCCGCGCGGGTGATGTGATGCGTGATCTGCTCGCCGAGCCGCTCTACCGCGCGCACCTCGACAGCCGCGGTCGGCGTCAGGCGGTGTTGGTGGGATATTCCGAGAGCGGCAAGCAGGCGGGACCCTGCGCTGCGCGCTTCGCGGCCTATCGTGCGCAAGGCGCGCTCGCCGCCGCGCTCGCAGCTGCGGGCGAGGAGCATGTCGTGTGTCATGTGCGCGGCGGCAGCATCGCGCGCGGCGGCGGCCGCATCGACGGGATGGTGGCGGCGATGCCGCCGTCCACCATCAACGGCTGGCTGCGGCTGACCGAACAGGGCGAGACGGTGAACCAGCACTATGGTCTGGGACCGATCGCGTTGCGCACCTTGGAGCGGGCGTTCGGCGCGTTGGCGCAGGCGACGGCTGCGGGTCGCAGCGGCAGGCCGCCGGAGCCTGACGCGAGGGCGCTCGAGGTCGCCTCGCATGTCGCCGAGGCGAGCGGTACGCGATACCGGGAGTTGGTCTGGGGCGAGTCGGCGTTCCACACCTGGTTCCGCGAGGTGACGCCCATCGATGTCATCGAGCGCATGCAGGTGGGCGGCAGGCCTGCGGTACGCCCCGGTTTCGACGGCCTGCAGGGCTTGCGTGCCTCGCCGTGGGTGTTCGCTTGGACGCAGAACCGGATGATGCTGCCGGGCTGGTTCGGCGCCGGCACGGGCCTGCGCGCCGCGATCGACGGCTGCGGTCTTGCAGATGTGCGCGCTGCCGCGAAGGAGTGGTCCTTCCTTCGCGATCTGCTCGACGCCGTCGAGGTGATGCTGGCACGCAGCGACCTCGACATCGCGGCGCGGTACGAGGCCTTGGCAGCGAACGATCTTGGCTTCGGCGCACAGCTGAGGGCCGAGCATGAGCTGGCGGTGGCGACCTTGCTCGAGGTCAAGGAGCAGGGGGAGCTGCTCGACGGCGATCGCACCCAGCAGCGCGCGCTGCAGTTGCGCAACCCGTATGTCGACCCGATGAACCTGATGCAGGTCGACCTGCTGCGCCGCTGGCGTGCGGAAGGTCGCGAGGACCGTGATCTCTTCGACGCACTGGTCGCGAGCGTCAGCGGCATCGCCCACGGCCTGCAGAGCAACGGTTGAACGTATCCCACGACCAGGAGGGTCGGAACATGTCGCGACACAGGATGAAGGCCGGCCTTGCGGGGTCCGGTCGCAGGACGACCGTGTGGGCGAGGGCGGCGGTGGTCGCGGCCGCGCTCGCGGCGTCGACCCCCGCGGCGCGCGGTTCTGGGATCGAGGTCGACGTCGAGGGCGTCGCCGCATGGCAGGGACGCAATGTGGTCCAGTCGCCCAACGACGCGACGGCGACGCGCCTCTCGTTGAAGTCGCTGACCGGCAGTGGTCCGGCATGGTCCGGCCGTCTGCAGGCCTCGGGGCACATCAAGGATCGCCACGAATGGCGTGTGCTCGTCGCGCCGCTGTCGGTATCGGGTACCGGCGTCAGCACCGCGCCGATCCGCTTCGAGGGCGCGACCTTCGCGCCGGGGCCGGTGACCGCCGATTACCGCTTCGACTCCTGGCGTGCGACCTGGCGCTGGCGATGGATCGACCGCGAGGATCTTGTGGTCAAGGTCGGCGCCACCGCCAAGGTCCGCGATGCCAGCGTCCGGCTGAGCCAAGGCGCCGTCTCGGCGCGCAAGGCGAACACGGGTTTCGTGCCGTTGCTGCACGGCGCCTTCGAGCGCCGACTCGGCGACCGATGGACGTTGGAGGGCGATATCGACGCGCTCGCCGGCGGTCCTGGCTACGCGGTGGACGCGGGCCTGCGCGTGTCTCGGGAACTGTCGCCCGGATGGCGGGTGACGGGCGGCGTGCGTTGGCTCGACGGCGGTGCCGACAACGACGAGGTGTACTCGTTCGCGACCTTCACGAGCATCACTCTGGGGGTGGCTTGGCGTCCGCGTTGAGCGCGTCGTCCTCTGCATCGGTAGAAGACACATCGGTACAAGCCGCAGTTGCGGCGGCGCCGCCTCCGCGTTTCCATGTCCCGCATGGATCAGCAAGAGGTGGGAATATGACGAAGGTCTGCACAACGAATGCCCGGACGGCTCTCGTCGCGCTCGCGCTCATCGTGTGCACGGGCGGCGGTGTCGGCGCGGCGCAGCAGGAGGCTCTGCCTGCCGGCGCGCGTCTTTACCTCGATTGCGGCGCATGCCACGGCAGGGATGGCGGCGGTGTGGCGGACGGTTCGGTACCGGCCATCGGCGGCCAACCGGCCAAGGCGCTGATCGCCGCGCTCGAGGATTTCCGGTCCTCGCGTCGGCAGGACCTGCGGATGAGGCATTTTTCGGACCCGCAGCACCTCGCCGACGCGGCGGAGGTCGCCGCGGTCGCCGACCACATCGCGGATCTGCGCCGCACTTCACCGGTGGGCACGGGCGATGGAAGCGATCTCACGCGGGGCGCGGCGCTGTTCCGCAGCCGCTGTGCGTCCTGCCACGGTCGCGGGGGCGAGGCGAGCGAGATGCCGCCGCGCCGCGCGCTCGCGGGTCAGCATGCGGGCTACATCGTGCGCAAGATGACGGAGGGCGGCATCACCGCCGCCCAGGCGCGTCGCCACACCTCGCTCGCGAAGGAGCTCGGCGGTACAGGCGTCGCGGCCATCGCGGACCACCTTTCACGCCTGCCACCGCCGCCCTGACGGCGGCCCGTCCGCCGACGCTCAGCGCGCGTCGGGCAGATCGAGGTCCATCGCCATGCGCACCAGCTGCGCAAGGGATTGCGCGCCCATCTTCTCCATGACCCTTGCGCGGTGGATCTCGACGGTGCGCTGACTGATGTCGAGATCGCCCGCCATGACCTTGTTGGCCTTGCCCTTGGTGACGAGGACCAAAACCTCCTGTTCACGCGGCGTCAGCGACCCGTAGCGTTGGCGGAGCACATCCCGTTGCGCGAGCGACTGACGGTTGGCGTTGTCGGCGGCGAGCGCGCGTTGCACGCGGTCGATGAGATCCTGGTCCCGGAACGGCTTCTGCAGGAAGTCGAAGGCGCCGTGCTGGATCGCCTCGACGGCCATCGGGATGTCGCCGTGGCCGCTGATGAAGATGACCGGGATGATGGCGCCGCGCCGGTTCAGCTCCTCCTGCAGTTCGAGACCGCTCATCCCGGGCATGCGGACATCGAGCACCAGACAGCCGGGCTGGGCGGGATGCCAGGAATCGAGGTACTCGCGTGCGGAGGCGAACGCCACGGTCGGCAGGCCGACCGATTTGAGCAGCAGGCGCAGGGAGTTGCGGACGGCATCGTCGTCGTCCACCACGAACACGGAGGCGGGTTTCGGGTTCATGCGTTTGTCTCGCGGCAGGGCAGTTGCAGGATGAAGCGCGCGCCGCCGCCCTCGGCGGACGCATACGAGAGTCGGCCATGGTGGGCTTCGGCGATGGTCCGGCTGATGGCGAGGCCGAGGCCGGTACCGGATTCCTTGGTCGTGCAGAAGGGGTCGAAGATCCTCGATACGAGCTCCGCTGGGACACCGCTGCCGTTGTCGACGACCTCGATGGTGAGGGTGCCCGATCCGTCGTGCCGGGTGCTGATGCGGACCTCGCGACCCGCGGTCCGCGCTTCCACCACCGACTCGATGGCGTTGCGCAGCAGGTTGAGCAGGATCTGCTGCACCTGGATGCGGTCGACCATGGCGGTCGGCAGCGTCTCTGCGAGGTCCTGTACGAGCTCCACTTCGTTCAACCTCGCGTCGCCGCGGACGAAACCGAGCACCTCGGTGACCAACGGGTTGACGGCGGACGGCTCGAGGCGGGTCTCGCGGTTCTGCACCAGGGCGCGCAGACGGCGGATGATCTCGCCGGCCCGCTGCGCCTGCTGGTCGATCTGCTGCAATGCGAGGCGCACATCGCCTTCCGGGTCGATGCGGGACAGGTCCTGCAGCGCCGTGAAGCGCAGTGCGGCGTTGGCGTAGTTGGCGATGGCGGCGAGCGGTTGGTTGAGCTCGTGCGCGATGCCCGCCGCCATCTCACCCATCGTCGCGAGCCGCGAGACCTGGGTCATGCGCAGTTGCGCGGACTGCGACTCCTCGGCCGCGCGCCGCGCCTCGGTGATGTCCTCGCCCGAGGCGAAGTAACCCGTGAGGCGGCCTTCGGCGTTGCGCATGGCGATGGCGCGCCAGGCGATGAGTCGACGGGCACCCGCGGATACCAGCACTTCGTGCTCGAAATACCGTTCCTGGTGCTCCTGCCTGGAAGCGAGGGCATCGAACTCCCGGAGCACGACGCCACGCTTATCGGCGGGCACGGCCACCTCGAGCCAGTCGCGTCCCAGCAGGTCGAGTTCCCGGTGCGCGAGGGTGTCGCAGCCCTTGCGGTTGATGAGCTGCACGCGATGATCGGACGACAGCGCGAGCAGGATCACCTGCGCCATCTCGAGGTACATGTTCGCGCGGTCACGCTCGCGCCGGATCGCGGCCATCGCTTCGCGCCGGAGCGTGATGTCGTGGAGGAGGCCGACGAAGCGCGGCGGCTCCGAACCATGGATCCGCCCGACCGACAGGAACACCGGGAACACGGAACCGTCCTTGCGGCGCGCGTCGACCTCACGGCCGATGCCGATGATGTGCGGCACACCGGACCGCATGTAGCGCGCCATGTAACCATCGTGGGAATCCCGGTCGACGCTGGTCATGAGGACGCTGACATTGCGCCCCAGGACCTCTCCCGCCGAGTAGCCGAACAGCCGCTCACCGGCGCGGTTGAAGCTCTCGATGCTGCCGCGCGCGTCGATGATGATGACCGCGTCGACCGTGGCATCGAGCAGGGTCTGGAGCTCGTGCTGGCCGGTGGTGGGGGCGGCGGCGGTGCGGTCGTCCAAGATCGCGAGACCTCGCGGCGATGGCCGGGAGGGGGATGCTAACACGCTCGCATCGAGGCGCTTCCGGTAGGTACATGCCGCAATAGCGATGAGGCGCATCCGGTGCGACCGTGCGCGGACCCATGGAACGCCCAAGGAACGGGGACCAGCACGGGATAGCCGAGCGGTCCGACACTTTCCATTCGATCCTGCTGTGCGCCGATCGCTCCAGCGAGGCGCAGGTCGCGCTGCGCAAGGCGTCGATCGTCGCGCGCTACCTCGATGCCGACATCGAGCTCTTCGCCTGCGACGCGGACCATGCCTGGGCCGTGGCCCGTGAGCCGGCGGATGCTGCGGTGCGGGCCGAGCTCGCTGCCTGTCTGGCGGCGAGCCACCGATATCTTGCGGCGCTCCGCGGGTCGATCGCCGCATCGGACCTCAGGCTCAGCACCCGTGCAGCGTGCGCGGCGACCTTCGCCGAGGGCGTGGCGGAGCGTGTGCGCGAGGGGCGGCACGATCTCGTGGTCAAGAACCTGGCCGATGGACTGGCGGCGGACTTGGCGCTGGTGAAGGCCTGTCGAGTCCCGCTGCTGCTCACCCAGCCGCGGCCTTGGCGGCCGGCACCCTGCATCTGGGTCGCACTGGATCTGGTGAGCGGGGATGCGGCGGCGGGCCGCCGCGCGGTCGCAATCGCGAAGGGGCTCGCAAGGGACTGTGCCGGTTCCTACAGCTCGGTCTACAGCCGCTTCCGTTCGGGCGATGTCGATCCGGCGCGGATCGATGAGCGGGCTTCCGCGGCGGCCTTGGGCCTCGCGGAGCAAGAACTCATGATCCTCGAGGGCGATCCGCGCGAGACGCTGCCCGCCGCACTGCAGGCCGGTGAGGTCGATCTGCTGGTCATCGCCCAGGCCTCCGGAACTGCGCGCCATCCAGCCTGGATGCGCAACGACCGCTCGGTCACCGAGACGCTGCTCGGCGTCGACGGCTGCGACCTCATGATCGTGCCGATGCAGCGGTGTGGTTCAGTCGCCCGGGTCGTCCGCGGCAGCGCGTCGCTCCGCGAGGATGCGTCGGACCGTCAGGGCTGAGAACGAACCCAGCACCGTCAACATCGCCATCATCAACGCGGCCAGCCACCAACCGACGCGCCACGCTTCATAGAGCCCCCATGCGACGCCGATCGGAGTGCTGACGAGCAGGATGGGCTTCGCGATGCGCATGCCGCGAAGCATAGTGCGCGTGCACATCGCGGGCGACCGCTAGCCGGCGAGGGCGTCACATCGGCACTTGACGATTTCGTGGTGTTATAGTCGAATACAACACCTATGCCGACGCTGATCTTCTCGAAAATCCCCCGCATCATCCTCTGGACTCTGGGTGTCATCCTGTTGCTCGCGCTGATCGGGTTGCTCCGGGTCCGTCTCGGCGCACGCCCGGACACCACGCCGCCGCCGGTGCCGTTGGTGCGCGTGGTCGAGATCCGTCCCATCGATGTGCCGGAGGTGGTCAGCTTCAACGGCACCATCGCGGCGCGCGACGAGGCCGCCATCAGCGCCGAGGGTGAGGGCGGACGGGTGTCCGCATTGCACGCCGAGGTCGGCGACCGGGTGAAGGCGGGCATGGTGCTGGCGAGGCTCGATACCTCGCTCATCGCGCCGCAGGTGGCGAGCCTCGAGGCCTCGCTCGAGGAATCCCGCGCCAACGCGGCGGTGGCCGAGGCCGATTTCCGCCGCGCCCAAGCCGTCGCGGCATCGGGCGCCTTGTCGGTGCAGGAGATCGAGCGGCGCGGCGCGGCTGCGACCGCTGCGGCTTCAAAGGTGAAGGTGGTGACGGCGCAGCTCACCGAAGCGCGCGCCCGCTTGCGCCGCACCGAGGTGCGAGCGCCCTTCGACGGCATCGTGCTGACGCGCAGCGCTGAGGTCGGTCAGCTCGCGGGTCCCGGCGGAGCGCCGCTGTTCCGGCTCGGTCGTGCAGGGGCTGTGGAGATGCGCGGCAACGTCGCCGAGCGCGATCTGCCCCGGCTCGCCGTCGGGCAGACCGCACGGGTACGCGTCACGGGGGTCGCGGATCCGTTCGTCGGCAAGCTGCGACTGATCGGCGCGGTCATCGATCCGCAGAGCCGGCTCGGCAGCGTCCGCATCGATCTCACGCCGCACCCCGATCTGCGTCCGGGCGCTTTCGCGCGTGGTGAAGTGGACGCGGGCACCCAGCGGGCGCCGGTGCTGCCGCAGACCGCGGTGCTGAGCGACGCCGCTGGCGAGTTCGTGTTCATGGTCGGCGCCGGCGACAAGGTGGAGCGGCGCAAGGTGACCGTGGGTGCCGCAAGGGAAGATGGCGTCGTCATCGTCGGCGGTCTTGCGGGTGGCGAGCGCGTGGTCGCGGTCGCGGGTCCCTATCTGCGCGCCGGAGAGCCCGTCCGGGTCGCGAAATGAACAACCTTTCGGCCTGGGCGATCCGGCATCCGACGATGCCGTTGGTGCTGTTCTTCGTGCTCACCTTCCTCGGTGTGGTGAGCTTCATCCGGTTGCCCATCAACCTCAATCCCGACATCAGCTTCCCGCTGATCATCGTGCAGGTCTCGCAACCCGGTGCGGCGCCGGCCGAGATCGAGTCGCAGGTGACGCAGAAGGTCGAGGGCGCCGTGCGCAGCGTGAGCGGCGTGCGCAACATCAGTTCCCGTGCCAGCGAGGGCGGTTCGTTCACCTCGGTGGAGTTCGAGATCGGCACGCCGCTCGACCGCGCGCTCAACGATGTGCGCGATGCGGTCAGCAAGGTGCGCGGCGATCTGCCGGAGGGCATCAACGAACCCCAGGTCAACCGGGTCGACATCGAGGGCGGGGCCATCGCGTATTACGCGGTGTCGACGACCGATCGCAGCCCCGAGCAGTTGAGCTGGTTCGTCGACAACGACATCTCCAAGCGCCTGCTGTCGATCTCGGGCGTCGCGCAGGTGTCACGGGGCGGCGGCGAGGACCGCGAGATCCGTGTCGAGCTCGACCCCGCGCGGATGCAGGCGCTCGGCGTGACCGCTGCCGAGGTCAACCAGCAGCTGCGGCTCGTCAACCTCAACGCGCCGGGCGGCCGCGCCCAAGTGGGCGGCGGCGAGCAGTCCATCCGCGTGCTCGGCACGGCGGCGACGGCGTTGCGGCTCGGGCAGACCCAGATCCGCGTCGCCGGCGGCGCCGTCGTGCGCTTGTCCGACCTCGCCGAGGTCCGTGATGCCGTGGCCGAGCGCCGCTCCATCGAGCGGCTGAACGGCCGTGCCGCCGTCACCTTCGGGGTGTCGAAGTCGCGGGGCGCTTCGGATGTGTCAACGGCGGACCGCGTCGAGGCGGAAGTCGCCAAGATCCTGAAGGAGAACCCCGACATCGCGATCACGCGGGTGTTCACCACGGTCGAGAACACGCGGCGGACCTACCGCTCGGCGCTGACCGCGATGATCGAAGGCTCGGTGTTGGCGGTGCTGGTGGTGTTCGTGTTCCTGCGCGATTGGCGCGCCACGGCCATCTCGGCGCTCGCCATCCCATTGTCCGCGATCCCGACCTTCGCGTTCATGTACTGGATGGACTTCACGCTGAACTCCATCAGCATGCTGGGCCTGTCGCTGGTCGCCGGCGTGCTCGTCGACGATGCGATCGTCGAGATCGAGAACATCGTGCGCCACATGCGCATGGGAAAATCCGGCTGGCAGGCGGCGATCGACGCCGCCGACGAGATCGGGCTCGCGGTGGTCGCGACCTCGGCGACCATCATCGCGGTGTTCCTGCCGGTGAGCTTCATGGGCGGCATCACCGGGCAGTACTTCAAGCAGTTCGGGTTGACGGTGGCCGCAGCCGTGTTCTTCTCGCTGCTGGTGGCGCGGCTGATCACGCCGCTGGTGGCGGCCTACACCCTGAAGCCGCATGAGCAGATCCGTTCGGCGGACGGGCCGCTGATGTCGAGCTATCTCGAGGCCTTGCGCTGGTCCTTGGAGCATCGCCGAGCCACATTGCTGGCTGGGACGGTCTTCTTCCTCGCATCCATCGCGCTGATGGTGGTGGTGCCGAAGTCCTTCTACCCGCGCTCCGACTTCGCTTCGGCCATCGTCGCCGTCGAGCTGCCGCCGGGCGTGCGCCTGGAGGACACCGCGCGCGTCTCGGCGCAGGTGCGTGACATCCTCGCCGCGCAGCCCGAGGTCACCGACATCATCGAGTCCGTGGGCGGGGGCGATGTGCGCAACGCCACGCTGTATGTGTCGCTGGTGCCGCGGTCCGAGCGCAAGGCCGACCAGAAGACCTTCGAGAACCGGGTCCGACCGCTGTTCGCCGCGGTGCCCGATGCGCGCGTGAGCTTCCAGGGCGAGGATGTCGGCGGCGGCGGCAGACCGATCACCCTGTATCTGACGGGTGACGATCCCGTGCGGCTCGAGGATGCGGCCCGGCGCGCGGTCGAGGCGATGCGCACGATCCCCGGACTGCGTGACCCGCGCATCAACGGCGATCTCGAGCGTCCTGAGCTGTTGGTGCGTCCGCGTCTCGACCAGGCCGCCGAGTACGGCGTCTCGGTGGCGGCGATCAGCCAGGCGATACGCATCGCGACCCTAGGCGATCTGCCGCAGAACGCGGCGAAGTTCTCGCTCGCTGACCGTCAGGTCCCCATCCGCGTGAGCCTGCTCGAGAGCTCCCGCTCCGACATGGCGACCATCGAGAACCTGCCGGTGCGCACCGCGACGGGTGGCACGGTGCCGCTCAAGGCGGTCGCGGAGATGTCGTTCGGTCGCGGTCCTTCCACCATCCGGCGCTACAACCAGAGCCGCCGCGTCGTCATCGACGCCGAGCTCAACGGCGTCGAGCTCGGGCCGGCGCTCGCCAAGGTCAAAGCTCTTCCTGAACTGCGCGACCTGCCGGACGGTGTGCGGCTGGTCGAGGTGGGGCAGGCGGAGTTCATGACCGAGCTCTTCAGCAACTTCCTGCTCGCCATCGCGGCCGGGGTGCTGATGGTGTTCGCCGTGCTGGTGCTGCTGTTCCAGCGCGTGTTCCAGCCCATCACCATCCTCGCGGCGCTGCCGCTCTCGGTCGGCGGCGCTGTGATCGCGTTGATGCTCGTCGGGAAGTCGTTCTCGATGCCGGCGGTCATCGGTTTCCTGATGCTGATGGGCATCGTCGGCAAGAACTCGATCCTGCTGGTCGATTTCGCGATCGAGGAGATCCAGGCCGGCAAGGATCGCGTCGAGGCGCTGATCGAGGCCGGCCACAAGCGAGCGCGGCCCATCATCATGACCACGGTGGCGATGGTCGCGGGCATGGTGCCGGTCGCCATCAGCATCGAGGAGTTCCGCGTGCCGATGGGCGTCGCGGTGATCGGTGGGCTCCTCACCTCGACGGTGCTGACGCTGCTCATCGTGCCGGCGGTGTTCACCCTCGTGGATGATGTCGAGCGCTGGTTCGGCCCCCGCTTCCGTCGTCTGCTCACCTCGTCCGAGACGGAGACCGCAGCGGCGGTCAGCGGTCCCAAAGCAGGGTGAGAGCCAAGGTGCTCGCCGCGATCCACAGGGTCGCGAGCGCGCCCAGCGCCATCGGACGCCAGCCCTGCGCCACGAGGCGGCGGATGTCGGTCTCGAGCCCGACCGCGGCCAGCGCCAACGCGAGCAGCATCTGCGTGGCAAGGTTGGCCTGGGCACGGAGCGCATCCGGGATCCACCCGGTGCCCGCGAGCAGCACCATCCCGAGGAACCCGAACACGAACCACGGCATGGGTGGGCGTGCCTCGCCGGCGGTGCCTCTGCTGCGCCGCGTCATCCACGCGCCGAGCAGCAGCACCAACGGCGCGAGCATCAACACCCGCGCGAGTTTGGCAACGGTCGAGAACTCGCCGGTCTCCTGCCCGCGCGCGAAGCCGGCGGCGACCACCTGCGCGACTTCGTGCACCGAGGCGCCGGTCCATAGACCGTAGCCGCGGTCGGACAGCGGCAACCAGCCGCCGAGCGCCGGATAGGCGAACATGGCGATGGTGCCGAACAGCGTGACGGTGGCGAGCGCATACGCGACGCTCTCGTCGCTGTCGCGGACGACGGTGTTGGTGGCGACGATGGCCGAGGCTCCGCAGATCCCGGTGCCCGCCGCGATGAGCTGCGTGAGGCCCGGCGCCACGCCCAACCGCTCGCCCAGCCAGACGGTGAACAGGAAGGTGCTGACGAGCGCGAAGGCCAGCAGCGCGAGCCCAGCGACCCCGATGCCCAGGATCTCGGCGAGCGTCACCTGCAGCCCCAGCAGCACGATGCCGAGCCGCAGCGGCGCGCGCAGCGCGAAGGCCAGGCCCGGCCGGGCCGCCTCCGGCCGCCCGACGGTGTTCCGGACCGCCATCCCGACCAGGATGGCGAGCATCAGCGGGGACAGGGTCGAAACCCCGGGTAGGCCGCTCCATTTGAGAGCGAACCCGGCCGCCGCGACAGCGGCGCCCAGCGCCAGCCCTGGCGCCCATCCGCGCAGCCGCTCCGATGCGGGGGGGGCAGGGGTGCCGGCGGGGGGGGCGGCGGAGGGGTTGACCATCGGGCGGGGACTATACCGGAGGCTTGTGGTAGACTCCGGGGAGATCGTTGCCTTTCTGACTGCATCTCTGGGCGCTTGAGCGCCGGTTCTGCATCCCCGAATCGACATCGATCAGGTGGCTTCGGTGGCTTTCGCCGCAGCCGGTGTGTTGTTTATTTTTGTGAGAGTGTTTCCAGAGATGGCGAAAATCTATGTAGGTAACCTGCCGTTCTCGGCGGACGAGGCGTCTGTGCGCACCTTGTTCTCCCAGCATGGCGAAGTGACTTCCGTGACCTTGCCGGTCGATCGTGATACCGGTCGTCCGCGTGGCTTCGGCTTCGTCGAGATGGGCCAGGAAGACGCCGCGCGCGCGATCCAGGCCCTGAACGGCTACTCGATGGGCGGTCGTCCGCTGCGTGTCAACGAGGCGCAGGATCGTCCGCGCACCGGTGGCGGTGGCGGCGGCGGCGGCTTCCGCGGCGGTAGCGGCGGTGGCGGCGGTGGTTATCGCGGCGGTGGCGGCGGTGGCGGTGGCTACCGTGGCGGCAGCGGCGGTGGCGGCGGCGGCGGCTACGGCGGCGGTGGTGGTGGCGGCGGCGGCGGTCGCTGGTAAGCGACCCCCGCGCTGCACGACCCTGTCGTGACGCAACGAAAGGCCCGCCTCGGCGGGCCTTTTGTTTTGGAAGGTCCCGCCTCGGCGGGCCTTTTGTTTTGGAAGGTCCCGCCTCGGCGGGCCTTTTGTTTTGTGGAAGGTCCCGCCTCGGCGGGCCGTTGAGCTACAACTCGCTGCCCCGCGTCTCCGGCATCCAGCGCAGCGCCAAGACGAACATCACACTCATCACCACCACCGGGTACCACAGCCCCGCGAGCACATCTCCCGAGCGCGCCACCAGCCAAGCGGCCGTGAGAGGCATGAAGCCGCCGAACCAAGCGCTGGTGAGGTGGTAGGGCACCGACAGCGAGGTGTATCGGATGCGTGTGGGGAAGAGTTCCGCGAGCCATCCTGCTCCGGGACCGCAGGTGAGCGCAGCGCCGAGGATCATCGCCAGCAGGCAGCCCACCAGTGCGAGGTGTCGTCCGTCGAAGTCGGCGAGGCGATCCAGCGGCACCACGGCTGAGGCGCTCGGATAGCCCGCGGCATCAAGCGCGTCGGCGAGGGCGGCTTTGTCGAAGCCGACGAGCGTCTGACCGGCGACGGCGACGACCAAGGTCGCGCCTACCGCGCCGGGTGCCTCCGAGAGCGGCGCGTTCGAATACGAGATGCCGCGCTTGGCCAAGGCATCGCGGACACGGGTCGCATCGTCGAGCGACGATGCGCTCGCGAACGGAGAGAAACGGGTCGGCGCGGCGTATACGGTCACGGGCGCTGCGCGTTGTGCCGCCGCGAGCGCCGGGTTGCCGAGGTCCAGCATCGCGCGGTACGCGGGCATCACGGCGAGCGCGGTCAGCAGCATGCCGCTGAGCATCACCGGCCGCCGTCCACAGCGGTCCGAGAGCGCCCCGGCTGCGAGGAACAGCACGAGTCCGGCGAGCACCGCCACGCCGAGCACCGTCGCGGCGGTCGAGGCGTCGACCAACACCGCGGTCTGCAGGAACACCAGCGAATAGAACTGCGCCGTGTACCAGCTCGTGGCCATGGCCGCAGCGACCACCAGCGCCGCCAGCATGCGCGGACGGTTCGCCGGCGCCAGCAGGCTCTCGCGCACGGGCGACTGCGAGAGTTCGCCACGACGCTTGATCTCCTCGAACAGCGGCGACTCGGCGATCTGCAGGCGCACATAGACCGACAGGCCGAGCAGCAGCACCGACAACAGGAACGGGATGCGCCAGCCCCACTCGCGGAAGGCCTCCTCGCCGAGCACGGCCCTGCAGGCGAGGATCACGCCGAGCGACAGCAGCAGGCCGATCGAGCCGGTCGTCTGGATGAAGCTAGTGAAGAACCCCCGGCGGGGCGGGGTGCAGTGCTCGGCGATGTAGAGCGCTGCGCCGCCGAACTCGCCGCCGAGCGCGAGGCCCTGTACGAGCCGGAGCGTGACGAGCAGCGCGGGTGCCCACCAGCCGATCTGCTCGAAGGTCGGCAGCACGCCCACCAGCGCCGTCGACAGACCCATCAGCACGATGGTGATGAGGAAGGTGCGCTTGCGACCGACGCGATCGCCGAGGCGGCCGAAGATGACCGCGCCCAGCGGCCGCACCGCGAAGCCCGCGCCGAAGGTCGCGAGGCTCGCGAGCAGCGCGGCGGTCGCGTTGCCCGGCGGGAAGAAAAGCACGCCGAAGAAGGTCGCCAGACTGCCGTAGAGCAGGAAATCGTAGAACTCGAACACCGTGCCGGTGGAGGCGGCGACGATGACGCGCGGCATGGGCGTGCTGCGGAGCGGGGTCTGTGGCGTCGAGGTGCCTTGCATCGACGCATTGTAGACTGCGCGGATGAACAGGCCGAGACGCGGATACATCGACGGTCCCGCCGGGCAGATCCACTACCGGCGGATGGGCGAAGGCGGAGAGCCCTTGTTGCTGCTGCATCAGTCACCGCTGTCATCGACGCAGTTCGATGCGGTGCTGCCGCGGCTCGCGGTCGAGGGGTTCGATGCGGTGGCGCTCGACCTGCCGGGCTACGGCATGTCGGACGAGCCGCCGGACGGTGCGACGCTCGAGGACTTCGCGGGCATCATCCCGGCGGCGCTGTCGGCCATGGGGTGGGCACGCGCGCATCTGGTGGGTCATCACAGCGGCGCCGTGCTCGCGGCCGTTCACGCGGGCTCGCGACCCCCGGGTCTCGGCCGTCTGGTGCTGAACGGCTTCCCGTTGCTCGGCGAGGCCGAACGCAAGCACTTCGCCACCTTCTACTTCGGTCCCAAGGACCCGAAACCCGATGGCTCGCACCTGCTCGTCGCGTGGCAGAACCGGCTGCGCGCGACGCCGGGCTGGACCGACCTCGCGCTCATGCACCGCTACACCGTCGAGGGGCTGCACCGAGGCGGCAGCAACTGGCGCATGTTCCCCTTGGTGATCGCGGCGGACATGGAGTCGGTGCTGCGGCGGATCGCTGCGCCGACGCTGCTCTTCACCAACACGGGCGAGGACCTCTACGACTCCACGCGCCGTGCGCATGCGCTCCGCCCCGAGGAGTTCGCCTACGCCGAGCTCGAAGGCGGCACCCACGACATCATCGACGAGCAGCCCGAGGCTTGGACCCGCGTGGTGACGGAGTTCCTGCGCGGGGTCAGGCGGGCTTGAGACCCCGGTCGCCGTCCTCGAGACCGCAGGCGTAGAGCGTGCGCTCCGCAGGGCCGGTCTCCTCCCGCACCGAGTCGTAGCCCTGCAGCTTGGCCTCCAGGCGCTTCGGGGTGACCTCGAACCAAAGATAACCACGGCGTTCGCCATCGGCGAACGCGACATCCTTGCCCGCCCGCTGATAGGCCTCCATCACCCGCTTCGGCGGCGGACCGGAGGAGATCGAGGTGGTGACGAGTTCGCTCATCACGATCGGCGAGGTGGTGTCGTAGGCGCGACGGCGCTGGTCGGCGGCGATGAAGGCGTGGATGTCGCCGCCCAGCATGAGCGGGTTGCGCACGCCGCTGCCCGCGACCGAGTCGACGAGTCTCCGACGGGCGGCGGGGTAACCGGCCCAACTGTCGTTCCAGTGCAGCACGCGCGGACCGGGATCCTCGTCCACCAGCGAGAACACCATGCCTTGGGCCATGAGGTCCCAGCGCGCCCGCGAAGCGCGCAGGCGTTCGTCCAGCCAACGCTCCTGTACGGGTCCGAGCAACGAGCGCTGCGGGTCGCCCCACTCGGCGCACTCGTCCGTGTACACCCGGGTGCCGCCTTTGCGCGGAGGTTTCGGGCAGGCCTGCGGGCTGCGGTACTGACGGGTGTCGAGCATGTGCAGCGTCGCGAGCGATCCGAGCGGGATGCTCGCGTAGAGCGCGGCGTCGGCGCCGCGCGGCTTGGCCGCGCGCGGCAGCGGCATGTGTTCCCAGTAGGCCCGATACGCGGCCGTCCGCCGCGCGGGGAAACCGTCCTGTTCGCCCGGGTTCTCCGATTGCAGGCCGGCGTAGTCGTTGTCGACCTCGTGGTCGTCCCAGGTGACGAGCCACGGGCAGGCCGCGTGCGCGGCGCGCAGATGCGGATCGCTGCGGTACCAGGCGTAGCGCAGGCGGTACTCGTCGAGCGTCATGCACTCGCCGGGGTCATGCTTGCGCACCGGATTCCCCGAGCCGCCCTCGTAGATGTAGTCGCCGAGGTGCAGCACGAGGTCGACGCCGCGCGCCACCATGTCGCGCCAAGCGTGGTAGAAGCCTTGCTCGTAATGCTGGCAGCTCGCCGTGCCGATGCGCAGCCGGTCCGCCATGTCGCCGGGCGCTGCGGCGGTCCAGGTACGACCGACGGGGCTCAGCGCGTCGCCGGCGCGGAACCGATAGAAATACGCGCGGCCGGGTCGCAGTCCCGAGACCTCGAGATGGACGGTGTGGGCTTCGTCGGCGAGGGCGACCGTGCTGCCGCTTCGCAGGCGTCGCGTGAACGACTCGTCCTCGGCGATCTCCCAGCGCAGTTCGAGGTCGTCGAGACCTGCGCCGCCGTCGGGTGAGAAAGGCTCCGGTGCGAGGCGGGTCCAGAGCACCATGCCGTCCGGGCGCGGATGCCCCGATGCCACGCCGAGCGTGAAAGGGTCTCGCGAGAAGCGCGCCGGGCGGGCGCGCGTCCGCGCGGCGGCGTGCGGTAGACCGAGCGCGGAGAGCGATCCGGCGACGCCGGCGCCCGCCAGCGCGGTGCCGAGGAAGCGGCGGCGCGTCGTCATGTGCGGCGAGGCGTCACTTCTTGACGGCGCCGAAC
>CANHFH010000019.1 GCA_947459825.1 Pseudomonadota bacterium
CGAAGGGCTTCTCGAGGGCGGTATCCGGCAGCGTGAACGGCACGTTCATGCGCGACCGGCAGGAAGGATGCACCGGGCAACGATACCAACCCGACCGGTCGATGAAGCCGTAGAGCAGCGCGGCCTTGGCGGCGTTCCGGGCGCCGATGGCCGCCACACCGCCCTCGCCCTTCAGCCACTGGAACACCAGCCCGGCGATGTAGACGCTGAAGGTGGGCGGCGTGTTGAGCATGGACCCTTCACGCGCCATCACGCCGTAATCCCAGATCGGGGGCGTCCCCGGTCTCGCCTTGCCGACGAGGTCGTCGCGCACGATGACGATCACGAGCCCCGAGGGGCCGATGTTCTTCTGGGCGCCGGCGTAGATGAGCCCGAAGCGCGCGACATCGATGGGCTGCGACAGGATGCTCGAGGAGAAGTCCGCGACCAGCGGCACAGCGCCCGTATCGGGCACATAGGGGAACTCGACACCGCCGATGGTCTCGTTGGGCGTGTAGTGGACATACGCCGCACCCGGCGTGCAGCGCAGCGTTGAGGCGTCGGGGACGGTGGTGTAGCCCGAGGCGGCTTCGTCGGCGATCACGCTCACCGCACAGAACTTCCGCGCTTCGGCGACGGCTTTCTTGCCCCATACGCCCGTGCAGAGATAGTCCGCGGTGTCGCCGGCCGCGGTGAGGTTCATCGGGATGGCGGTGAACTGCGCCGTCGCCCCGCCCTGCAGGAACAGCACACGGTAGCCCGCAGGGACACCCATCAACCCGCGCAGGTCGGCTTCAGCCTGCTCGGCGAGGGCGACGAAAGCCTTGCCACGGTGGCTGACCTCCATGACCGACATGCCGCTGCCCTGCCAGTCGAGCAGCTCATCGCGTGCACGCTCGAGGACGGGCAGCGGCAGCGCCGAAGGACCGGCCGCGAAGTTGAAGACACGCAACGAGGGGACTCCGGAGAAGGCGCCGCGAAGCGCGCTCAGTGAGTGTCCGAAGGGCCGTCGGTCGGGGCTCCCTCGCCCGCGGCCGGCGCATCGAGGGGCTCCGTGCCTTCCGGCAGGTCTTCATCGCCGCCCAGCGAACCGATGGCCTCGACCCCTGCGAGCCGCTCGCTCTCGTCGAGGCGGATCAGGCGCACACCCTGGGTGTTGCGTCCGAGGATGGAGATCTGGTCGACGCCGGTGCGCACCAGCGTACCGGTCGAGCTGATGAGCATGATCTCCTGCCCGAGCTGCACCTGCAGCGCCGCCACCGTGGCGCCGTTGCGCTCGGTGGTCTGCAGCGCGATGACGCCCTGCCCGCCGCGGCCGTGCACCGGGAAATCCTCGAGCGGCGTGAGCTTGCCGTAGCCGTTCTCGGAGGCGGTGAGGATCAGGCCATCACCGACCACGACCAACGAGATGAGCTGTTGGCCATCGCCGAGACGGATGCCGCGCACGCCGGTGGCGTCGCGGCCCATCGGCCGGACCTCGTCCTCGGCGAAGCGGATGGCCTTGCCGTCGCTCGCGACAAGGATGATGTCGCGCTTGCCGTCGGTGAGGCCCACGCCGACCAAGCGGTCGCCGTCGCGCAGGTCGACGGCGATGATCCCGGACGGACGCGGACGCGAGTAAGCCGAAAGCGGCGTCTTCTTGACGGTGCCGTGGCTCGTGGCCATGAACACGAAGTGATCGTCGCCGAACTGCTTGATGGGCAGCACGGCGTTGATCTTCTCGCCTTCCTCGAGCGGCATGAGGTTGACGAGCGGCTTGCCGCGCGCACCGCGCCCCGCCTGCGGCAACTGGAACACGCGCAGCCAGTAGACGCGGCCGCGGTTGGAGAAGCACAGCAGCCAGTCGTGCGTGTGCGCGACGAACAGCTTGTCGACCCAGTCCTCTTCCTTGACCGTGGTGGCGGCCTTGCCGCGCCCGCCGCGACGCTGCACCTGGTACTCGGTGAGCGGCTGACTCTTCGCGTAGCCGGCGTGGGAGATGGTCACCACCACATCCTGCGGCTCGATGAGGTCCTCGGTGGCGAGGTCGATGTGGTCGCGGTTGATCTCGGTGCGGCGGGCGTCGCCGTAATCGTCGCGCACGGCGACGAGCTCAGCGCGCACCACTTCACGCAGCCGGTCGGCGCGGGCGAGGATGTCGTCGAGGTCGGTGATGCGGGCCAAGAGCTCCGCGTACTCGCCGATGATCTTGTCCTGCTCGAGGCCGGTGAGGCGGTTCAAGCGCATCTCGAGGATGGCCTGCGCCTGTTCCTCGCTCAGGCGATAACCGGTGCCGTCGTGCTGCAGACCGAGCGCCGCCGCGAGTTCCCGCGGCCGCGTCGATACGCCGTTGGCACGCGCCAGCATCTCCGGCACCGCACCCGAGCTCCAGGCGCGCCCCATCAGGCCGGCCTTCGCCTCCGCCGGTGACGGCGAAGCCTTGATGAGCGCGATCACCTCGTCGATGTTGGCGAGCGCGACCGCGAGACCTTCGAGCAGATGGGCACGCTCGCGGGCGCGCGCGAGGTCGTACACCGTGCGCCGCGTGACGACCTCACGGCGGTGGCGCAGGAAGGCCTCGAGCATCTCCTTGAGCGACAGCAGCTTCGGCTGGCCGTCGACCAACGCGACCATGTTGATTCCGAACACCGTCTCGAGCGGCGTCTGCGCGTAGAGGTTGTTGAGCACCACCTCGGCGTTCTCGCCGCGGCGCAGCTCGATGACGATGCGCATGCCGTCCTTGTCGGACTCGTCGCGCAGGCCGTCGCCGGCGATGCCCTCGATCTGCTTGTCGCGCACAAGATCGGCGATGCGTTCGATGAGCCGCGCCTTGTTGACCTGATACGGCAGCTCGGTGACGACGATGGCCTGCCGGTCGCCCTTGCTGCCCGCCTCCTCGAAGTGGGTGCGGGCCCGGATCGACAGACGGCCACGACCGGTCTTGTAGGCGGTGGCGATCTCGGTGGCGCCGTTGATGATGCCGGCGGTCGGGAAATCGGGGCCCGGCACGAGCTGCATCAGGTCGACGAGCGAGACCTCGGGGTCGTCGAGCACCGCCAGACAGGCGTTCACCACCTCGGTGAGGTTGTGCGGCGGGATGTTGGTCGCCATGCCGACCGCGATGCCCGAGGAACCGTTGACCAGCAGGTTCGGGATGCGCGAGGGCATCACCGACGGTTCGGTCAACGACTCGTCGTAGTTCGGGACGAAGTCGACGGTCTCGCGGTCGATGTCGGCGAGCAGCTCTCCCGCCATGCGCGACATGCGCACTTCGGTGTAACGCATGGCCGCCGGCATGTCGCCGTCGACCGAGCCGAAGTTGCCCTGGCCGTCGACCAGCAGGTAGCGCATCGAGAACGGCTGCGCCATGCGGACGATGGCGTCGTACACGGCGGTATCGCCGTGCGGGTGGTATTTGCCGATGACATCGCCGACGACGCGGGCGGATTTCTTGTAGGGCTTGTTGTAGTCGTTGCCCAGTTCGCGCATCGCGTAGAGCACGCGGCGGTGCACGGGTTTCAGGCCGTCGCGGACATCCGGGAGGGCGCGGCCGACGATCACGCTCATGGCGTAATCGAGGTAGGACTGCCGCATCTCGTCCTCGAGATTGACGGGCAGGACTTCGCGCGCGATGTCGGTCATTAGGGTGCTGTTTCCGCAGCAGAAAACCGGCCGGAATTGTACCATAGGCCCCCACGGGAAACCCGCTCCCGAGAGGCCCGAGATGACGACGGAATCCGCCGCCGCCGGGGTCGCCGCCGACCCCTCCGAAGTCGCCAAATTCGACGCGATCGCACACCGTTTCTGGGATCCGGACGGCGAGTTCAAACCGCTGCACGCGCTCAATCCGCTGCGCGCCGCGTTCGTCGCCGAGCGCTGCCGCCTCGCCGGGGCGCGCGCGGTCGATGTCGGTTGCGGCGGCGGCCTGCTCGCCGAAGCGCTCGCCCGCGCCGGCGCTCAGGTCACGGGTATCGACCTCTCGCCCGCGATGATCGATGTCGCGCGGTTGCACGCCGCCGGCGAATCGCTCGCCATCGACTACCGCGTGCTGCCGGTCGCGGACCTCGCCGCCGCCGAGACGGCCGCCGGACAGTCGGGCGGCTTCGATGTCGTCACCTGCATGGAGATGCTGGAGCATGTGCCCGACCCGGCGCTCATCCTGCAATCCTTCGCGGCGCTGCTGCGCCCCGGCGGCGACCTCTTCGTCTCCACGCTCAACCGCACGCCGAAGGCGTTCGCGCTGGCCATCGTCGGCGCCGAGTACATCGCCCGTCTGCTGCCGCGCGGCACGCACGAGTACGAGCGGTTCATCCGCCCTTCGGAGCTCGCCGGCTGGGCGCGCGCCTGCGGATTGGAGCCCGTCGAGATGGCTGGGCTGCGCTACGACCCGATCACGGGTCAGGTCACGCTGACGCGCGACATCGAGGTCAACTACCTCGTGCACCTGCGCAAGCCGGGCCCGGTCCGCGCCGGATGATGATCGAATCGCCGGCGGCGCCGGTACGCGAGTTCGTGCTGCGCTTCGCGCCCGAGGCGCTGCGCAGCACCGCGGAGGCGCTGTTCGCCGTCGAGCAGGAGCTCGCCGCGACCGCACGAGAAGGCCTCGACCACACGGTCGCCCACGCGCGGCTCGACTGGTGGGACGAAGAGCTCGAGCGGCTCGCCGCGGCGACACCGCGGCACCCCACCACCCGCGCGCTGGCGTCCGCCGCTGCTGCGGCTGGACGCAGCCCGCCGGATCTGCGCGCGCTCGTCGAAGCGACCCGCATCGAGGTCGCGCGGGTGGCGTTCCTGGAACGCACCGAGCTCGACACCTACCTCGGCCACTGGGGTGGCAGCATCTTCCGCACGCTCAGCCTCGCACCGCTCGCCGGCGCCGACCCGCTGACGGCGGACGCCGAGCGTTTCGCGGCGCGCAGCGGTCCCGCGGTGCGTGAGATCGAACTGCTCGCGGCGGTCACGCGCCACGCGCTCGCCGGCCGCGTGTTCGTGCCGCTCGGCGATCCGCCGACCCCGCATGTACCCTGGACCCGCGAGCCGCTCGGCGGGGACGAGTCCGCACAGCTGCGCTCGCGCCTCGGCGCCCTGCAGGACACGCTGCGGTCGGCCGCCGCCGCCCTGCCCGACGCCGCGCGTGGGCCGCTCTCGGCGACGCTTTGCTGGAGCCGGCTCGCGTTGCGTACCGCGGCCGCCTGCGAAGACGCGCTGCCCGGGATCCCCCGACCCGCCCGCCTCGAACCGCTGCGGCGCAACCTGCTCGCCTGGCGCGCCGCGGTGGCCGCCGCGCGCGGCCGACTGCCGCGCGGACTCGCACCCTGAGGATCCTGCATGACCCAAGACACCGCCACTTTCGACCCGCGGCGCATCTCGCTGCGTCCCGATGAACTCGACGGCCGCGTCATCGCCGTCACCGGCCCGACCGCCGGCCTCGGTCGCGCGCTCGCGCTCGAATGCGCGCGCCGTGGCGCGGAGGTCATCCTGATCGGCCGCAGCGTCAAGAAGCTCGAGGCGGTGCACGCCGAGATCGATGCGCTCGTCCGCCATGACGGCCGACCGGCGCTGCCCGCGTCGATCGCGCCGCTCGACCTCGAGCGCGGGGTCGCCGGCGACTACGACGCGATCGCGACCGCGGTCGAGCAGCGCTGGGGCCGGCTCGACGGCCTCGTGCACAACGCGGCGATCCTCGGCCAACCCTCCCCCATCGAATCGCAGGATGTCCCGACCTGGGTCAAGGTGATGCATGTCAATGTGACGGCGCCGTTCGCGCTGACGCAGGTGCTGCTGCCGGCGCTGCGCGCCTCGCCCGACGCCAGCGTGCTCGGTGTTTCGAGCAGCGTCGGCCGTCGCGGCCGCGCCTACTGGGGTGCCTACTCCGTGTCGAAGGGCGCGCTCGAGAACCTGCTGCAGGTGCTCGCCGACGAGCTCGGCAAGACGACGGTCCGGGTCAATTCATTGAACCCGGGCAGGGCCCGCACCGGCATGCGCCGCCAGGCCTATCCGGCCGAGGACATCGGGACGCTGCCGCTGCCGGAGTCGCTGATGGCGCCGTTCGTGGCGCTGCTCGGGCCGCAGTCGCGCGGCGTCAGCGGCCGCGCGTTCGACGCGCAGTAGCCCGCGGGGCGGCGCCGCCAGCGGCGCCGAGCGCCGCGGCTTCAGGCTCCTCGAGCGCGCGGAACTGACCGCGGTTCATGTCGCGGGTCAGCGCCAACGGTCCGAGCGAGACGCGCATCACCCGGCTCACCAACGCACCCTGCCGTTCGACCAGCCGACGGACATCCTTGCCGCTCGCCCCGACGGTCTCGATGCGGTACCAGCGGTTGGCGCCGCCCTGCTCCTCGTCGGATCCTGCGACCTCGCTGACCACGAGCTTGCGGCCATCGTCGAGTTCGCCCTGCGAGATGCCCTCGAGGGCGACCGGCGGCAGCTCGCCGCGCACGCGCACCCGGAAACCGGACGACCATTCGCGCACGCGGCGTTGCAGGCGTTCGGCGAGCGCCCCGTCGGTCGTGACGAGTTCGAGCCCGCCATCTATCTCGGGCATCGGCGAGACGGCCAGGAAGCGACGGCCGGTCCGGCGCGGCAGTCGCGGGATGAGCTCCTCACGCAACGACTCGCCCGGCGAGCGATGACAGAGGAAGACGGTGGCCGAAGCGCCGAGCCGCGAGGCGTCGCGGCTGCGCCGCACGACGCGGCCGTCGACCCGCAGCTCATCGCGGCCCTGCACGCGCTGGCCCAGCGTCGCGCGTTCACCGTTGACGGTGACGCGACCGGCCTCGATCCAGGCCTCCGCCTCGCGCCGCGAGGCGAGTCCCGCCTGCGCCAGCACCTTCTGGATGCGCTCGCCCGGCGGCTGAGCGCCGCGCACGCTCATGCGCGCTCGGCGTCGCCGGCCGGCGGCTCGTCGGGCGTCTCGGCGGGCGTCTCGGCGGCGACCGGCTCGGTGTCAGGCACCAGCACCGGCTCCTCGCCGTCGCCGCCCACCGGCAGCGCGAGCTGCGGGTTGAGGTCGGCGAGCGCCTTGAGCTCGGCGAGCGGCGGCAGCTCGTCGAGATCGGCGAGCCCGAAATGGTCGAGGAAATCCTTGGTGGTGCCGAGCAGCTCGGGATGCCCCGGCACATCGCGGTGGCCGACGACGCGAACCCAGTTGCGCTCCATCAGCGTCTTGACGATGTTCGGGTTCACGGCGACGCCGCGGACCGCCTCGATCTCGGCACGGGTGATGGGCTGCCGGTAGGCGATGAGCGCGAGCGTCTCGAGCAGCGCGCGCGAATAGCGCTGCGGGCGCTCCGGCCAGAGGCGCGACACCTCCGGCGCGAACTCGGCGCGCACCTGCAGGCGCCAGCCGCTCGCCACCTCGCGCAGCTCCAGCGCACGCGAGGCATGGTCATCGGCGATGCGCCCGAGCGCCTCGCGCAGCGCGACCGGCGTCGGACGGGCGTCCTCGTCGAACAGCTGCGCGAGCTCGGCGAGTCCGAGCGGACGGCCGGCTGCGAGCAGCGCGGCTTCGACGACGTTACGGATGTGGTCTTCGTTCATCTGGGTCCTTCGCCTGGGTCTTCGCCTGGGTCTTCGCCGAAATCGGGCTCCGCTGCAGGTGCGGCGGTTTCGGGTTCGATGTCGGGCACCGCCTGCACCGGCGGCCGGTTCGCGCTGCGCACATGCAGCGGGCTGTAGGGCTCGGCCTGCACGAGATCGAGCAGGCCCTCGCGGACGAGCTCGAGGATCGCCATGAAGGTCACCGTGACGCCCATGCGGCCTTCCTGGGGCCGGAAGAGCTGCGTGAACTCGACGAACGCATCACCCTGCACCGCTGCGAGGATGTCGGTCATGCGCGCGCGCACCGAGAGCCGCTCGCGCTGCACATGGTGGTGCGCGAACATCTGCGAGCGGGCGACGACCTCGCGGAAGGCGACGATCATCTCCTGCAGCGTCACCTTGGGCAGCGTCGAGACCGGCCTGCGGAACTCGGTCGCCGCGCTCGCCACCCAGACATCGCGCTCGAGGCGCGGCATGCGGTCGATGCCCTCGGCGGCCTGCTTGTAGCGCTCGTACTCCTGCAGCCGACGGACCAGCTCCGCGCGCGGGTCCGCCTCCTCGGCGGGGGCATCCGAGGAGCGCGGCAGCAGCATGCGCGACTTGATCTCGGCGAGCGTCGCCGCCATCAGCATGTATTCGCCGGCGAGCTCGAGCTGCAGCTCCTGCATCATCCCGATGTAGTCCATGTACTGGCGGGTGATGTCGGCGAGCGGGATGTCGAGGATGTCGAGGTTCTGCTTGCGGATCAGGTACAGCAGCAGGTCGAGCGGACCCTCGAAGGCCTCGAGGAAAACCTCCAACGCCTGCGGCGGGATGTAGAGGTCGCGCGGCAGCTGCGTGAGCGGCTCGCCCTGCACCACGGCGAACGGCATCTCCGCCTGGGCGGGTTCATCGGCGTTGTGCACGAGCCGCAGGTCGGGCTGGGTCATGGCTCAATCCCCCCGCAGATGCATGGCGCGACGGACCTCGTCGAGCGTCTCGCGCGCCGCCTCGCGGGCCTTCTCGGCGCCCTCGGACAGGATGTTGCGCACCAGCTCAGGGTTGTCCTCGTATTCCTGGGCACGGGCGCGCATGGCCGTCGCGTCCGCCACGACCTTGTCGATGAGCGGCTTCTTGCACTCGAGGCAGCCGATGCCGGCGCTGCGGCAACCGGTCGCCGCCCACTGGCGCGTCGGCTCGTCGGAGTAGACCTGATGCAGCGAGAACACGGGACATTTGTCCGGATCGCCGACATCGGTGCGGCGCACGCGCGCCGGGTCGGTCTGCATGGTCTTGAGCTTGCGCGCGATAGAGTCCGGCTCCTCGCGCAGGCCGATGGTGTTGCCGTACGACTTCGACATCTTGCGACCATCGAGACCGGGCAGCTTGGGCGTGGGCGTCAGCAGCACCTGCGGCTCCGGCAGGATGGCGACGCCCGAACCTTCGAGGTAGCCGAGCAGCCGCTCGCGGTCCGCCACCGTCAGCCGCGTGTTGGCCTGGACGAGCGCCCGCGCCTGCTCCAGCGCCGCGGTGTCGCCGGTCTCCTGGAACTTGCGCCGCAGCTCGCGGTAGAGGCTCGCCGGCTTGCCGCCGAGACCGCCGATGGCCTTCTCGGCCTTCTGTTCGAAGTCCGTCTCGCGACCGAAGATGTGGTTGAAGCGGCGCGCGACCTCGCGCGTGATCTCGACATGCGCCACCTGGTCCTCGCCCACCGGCACCCAAGCGGGACGGTAGAGCAGGATGTCCGCGGACTGCAGCAGCGGGTAGCCGAGGAAGCCGTAGGTGGCGAGGTCCTTCTCCTGCAGCTCAGCCTGCTGGTCTTTGTAGGTGGGCACGCGCTCCAACCACGACAGCGGCGTGATCATCGAGAGCAGCAGGTGCAGTTCCGCGTGCTCCGGCACATGGGACTGCACGAAAAGCGTCGCGACACCTGGATTCAGGCCCGCGGCCAGCCAGTCGATGACCATCTGGTGCGTGAACTCGGGCAGCCCCGAGGTGTCCTCGTACCCTGTGGTCAGCGCATGCCAGTCGGCCACGAAGAAGAAGCACGGGTACTGGTACTGCAGGTCGACCCAGTTGCGCAGCGCGCCGTGGTAGTTGCCGAGGTGCAGCTGCCCGGTGGGGCGCATGCCGGACAGGACGCGGCCGGCGGGGACTGAAGTGTTCACAGGGGATGATTATACCGGGGTCAAAGACCGAAGGGCGCGATGCTGCCCCGGCCCTGCCGCAGGATGACCGGCGGACGCGCGGCCAGGTCGACCACGGTGGTCGGCTCGATGCCGCAGGGGCCGCCATCGAGCAGCAGGTCGACCTCGTTGCCGAGCCGCGCCGCGATCTCATCGGGGTCGTTGAGCGGCAGGTCGTCGCCCGGCAGCATCAGGGTCGAGGTCATGATCGGCTCGCCGAGCTCCGCCAACAGCAGCCTCGGCACCGGATGGTCGGGCACCCGGATGCCGATGGTGCGGCGTTTCTCGTGCTGCACGCGCCGCGGCACCTCGCGCGTCGCCTCGAGCAGGAAGGTATAAGGACCGGGCGTGCAGGCCTTGAGCATCCGGAACTGCATCGTATCGACCTTGGCGTACTTGGCGACCTCCGCGAGGTCGCGGCAGACGAGCGTGAAGTTGTGGTGTCGGTCGGCCTGACGGATGCGGCGGATGCGCTCCAACGCGTCCTTGTCGCCGATGTGGCAACCGAGCGCGTAGCAGGAATCGGTCGGATAGACGACCACCGCGCCACCGCGCATCAGATCGGCGGCCTGCCGCAGCAGCCGCTGCTGCGGCGTGACCGGATGGAGTTCGAGGCGCTGCATTCGGGCGGGCATGGGGCCGTATGATAGCCATCCATGGACACCCCACGGATCGAACTGCTGCGCGAGCGCCTCACCACCGCCCTCGAACCCACCTGGCTCGAGATCCATGACGACAGCGCCCTGCACGCCGGTCATGCGGGCGCGCGCGAGGGCGGGCATTACCGGGTCGGCATCGCCTCCCACCGCTTCACCGGGCTAGCCCCCCTCGCCCGCCATCGACTGGTCTACGAGGCCGTGGGCGACCTGATCGGCCGGGGGGTGCACGCCCTGTCCATCGACGCCCGTCTGCCGTCATAATGCGCGCCTTCTCACACGAGGACCGACCGAACATGACCACCGTCCGACTGCTCACCGCCGGCGCGATCGCTCTGCTGCTCGCCGCCTGCCAGCCCTCCGGCACCGCCGGCAAGGCCGATGATGCCGGCAACGCGCCGGTCGCCACGGTCAACGGCAAGCCGATCACCACCCGGACCTTCGATGCGTTCGTCAAGGCCGCCACCGGTCGCGATGCGAGCGAGCTCAACCCCGAGAACCGCAAGGAAGCGATCGAAGCGCTGGCCAGCATGCAGGTGCTCGCCAACGAGGCCCAGAAGCAAGGGCTCGACAAGCAGGGCGAAGCCGCCGCGAACCTCGAGCTCGCGCGCCTCAACATCCTGCAGCGCGCGATCAGCGACAACTACCTCAAGGACAAGAAGCCCACCGACCAGGAACTGCGCGCCGAGTACGACGCGCTGGTCTCCAAGATGGCGCGCAGCGAGTACAAGTCGCGGCACATCCTGCTCCAGAACGAGGCCTTCGCGAACGAGATCCTCGAGCGCCTCAAGAAGGGCGAGAAGTTCGAGACGCTCGCCCGCCAGTCGCTCGACCCCTCGGGCACCAGCGGTGGCGACCTCGGCTGGTCGCCGCCGGACCGCTTCGTGAAGCCTTTCGCCGACGCGCTGGTCGGCCTCAAGAAGGGCGAGACGACGGCGAAGCCCGTGCGCACGCAGTTCGGCTTCCACATCATCCGTCTCGATGATGTGCGCGACCGTCCGCCGCCGCCGCCGTTCGAGCAGGTGAAGGAGCAGCTCGTGCCCGCGGTGCAAGCCAAGAAGCTCGAGGCCTACACCGAAGAGCTCAAGAAGGCTGCGAAGGTGGAGATCAAGGACAAGCCTGCCGCCCCGGCCGCGGCACCGGCTGCGCCTGCCGCCAAGGAAGACAAGAAGGGCTGATCCCGTTCCGTATACGGGATGCGCGACGGCCGCCGGCTCACCCCGGCGGCCGTTTCGTTTCCAGGATCCGTCGCAGCGCCGCCTCGTCGAGCACGGCGACCCCGAGCTCCTCGGCCTTGCGCAGCTTCGAGCCGGCATCGCGCCCCGCCACCAGGTAACTCGTCTTCTTGGAGACGCTGCCCGAGGCCTTGGCGCCGAGCGCGCGTAGCGCATCCTCCGCCTCCTCCCGGCCGAGCGATTCCAGTGTGCCGGTGAGGACGAAGGTGAGACCCGCCAGCGGCTGCTCGCCGGCCTCGCGCGGCGCCGGAGCGGGCCAGCGCACGCCCGCCGCCTGCAGCCGCGACACCAGCACGCGGTTCTGCGGCTCGGCGAACCACTCCACGACGCGCGATGCGACCACCGGCCCCACATCCGGCACCTGCTGCACGGCATCGAGGTCGGCCTGCATCAAGGACTCGACCGACCCGAAATGCGCCGCCAGCGCCGCGGCCGTCGCCTCACCCACATCGCGGATGCCGAGCGCGAACAGGAAACGCGCCAGCGTCGTGTCCTTGGCCTTGCCGAGCGCGACGATGAGGTTGTCGGCGGACCTCTCGCCCATCCGATCGAGCGCGGCGAGCGTCGCGCGATCGAGACCGAACAGGTCCGCCGGCGACTCCACGAGGTCCGCGTCGACCAGCTGCTCGACGATCCTCTCCCCGAGCCCTTCCACATCCAGCGCGCGACGCGAGGCGAAGTGACGGAGCTGTTCCTTGCGCTGCGCCATGCAACGGAAGCCCGCCGTGCAGCGGGCGACGGCCGCATCGGCGTCGCGGGCGACAGCGGATCCGCAGACCGGGCAGACCGACGGCAGGCGCACCTCGCGGGCATCCGCCGGACGCCGCTCGGGCAGCACGCGCGCGACCTCCGGGATCACATCGCCCGCGCGGCGCACGACCACCGTGTCGCCGATGCGGACATCCTTGCGTACCACCTCGTCCATGTTGTGCAGCGTGGCGTTGCTCACCGTGACACCGCCGACGAACACCGGTGCGAGCCGCGCCACCGGCGTGAGCGCACCGGTGCGACCGACCTGGAACTCGACATCGCGCACGGTCGTGAGCGCCTCGTCGGCGGGGAACTTGTGCGCGACGGCCCAGCGCGGCGCCCGCGACACGAAACCTAGCGTGCGCTGCGCCGCGAGGTCGTCCACTTTGTAGACCACGCCGTCGATCTGATACGGAAGCCGGGCGCGGCGCGCGCCGACCGATGCGTAGTAGTCGAGACAGCCCGCGACGCCGTCCACGCGACGCGTCTCGGGTGAGACGCGCAGCCCCAAGCTGCGCAGCAAGGCCAGCACCTCCGAGTGGTGCGTCGGCAGCTCGATGCCCTCGACCGCGCCGAGCGCATAGAAAAAGAGCTCCAGGGGGCGCGTCGCGGTGATCCGCGGGTCGAGCTGTCGCAGGCTGCCGGCGGCCGCGTTACGCGGGTTGACGAAGACCTTCTCGCCCTTGGCCGCGGCCTCGGCGTTCATCCGCTCAAAACCCGCCACCGGCATGAACACCTCACCGCGCGCCTCCAGCAGCCGCGGCGCCCTGCCCTGCAGACGCAGCGGCAAAGACGGGATGGTGCGGACATTGGCCGTGACATCCTCGCCCGTGACGCCATCGCCACGGGTCGCCGCGCGCACGAACACGCCGTCCTCCCAGGTGACCGAGATGGCGAGCCCGTCGAGTTTGGGTTCGGCCGAGTAGGCGACCTCGCGGTCGGTGCCGAGGCGCTCGCGCACGCGGCGGTCGAAGGCGACGACATCCTCGTCGCTGAACGCGTTGTCGAGCGACAGCATCGGCACCCGATGGCGCACCTCTGCGAACTCGTCCAGCGGCGCTCCACCGACGCGCTGCGTGGGCGAGTCAGGCGTCACGAGCTCCGGATGCGCGGCCTCCAGCTCGCGCAGTCCGCGCATCAGGCGATCGAACTCGGCGTCCGGGATCTCCGGATCGTCCAGCACGAAATACCGGTGGTTGTGGTGCTCGATCGCTCGGCGCAGGGACTCGGCACGCGCCGCGGGCGTCAGGTCGGACGCGCTCGCAGGACCGGAGGAGCGCGTAGCCATCCTCTCAGCCGTCGGACGCCGCCGCCTCGCGCCGCATCTCGGCGAGCCGCGCCTCGTTGAGCAGTTCGCCCAGCGAATCCTGAAGTTCGCCGCGCAGCCGCTGCGCGATCGTATGTCCGGTGAGCAGCAGTTTGTCGACCGTCTCGCGGCCCGTCAGCGGCCCCGGCAGCACAGCGAAGAGGTTCAGTCCGCGGTACAGCAGGGAGTCCATCGTCGCCAGGTCGAAGCTGCCCGGACGCGTGAGGCTGGCGGCGCTCAGCAGCACCCGACCATCGCCCGTGCTGCGATGGAAGATCTGCATGTCGCCGTGCATGAAGCCTTCCCCCTGCAGCGCCTGACGGACGCTGGAACCCGTGAAGCGCTCGCCGTTGCGGGCGACGATGCGCAGACCCACGATACGCCGCTCCTGCTCGGCCGGCCGATCGGCACGCGGCGCGGACACCGTCGGCTCCGCGGCGGGAGCCGAAGGCATCGACGAAGCCGCCGGCAGCCTGGTCGCCGGCTGCACTGCCGCCGGCGCTGGGGGCGTCACCGCAGGCGCGGGCGCCGGCGTCGGAAGCGGCTCAGGCTCATCGGTGATCGTCACCGAATCGACCACGGGGATATCCCGCACGCCATCGTTCGGACGCAGCGCCGCCTCGAGATCGACCACCGGCGGATCGACGAGCCGATCCCGTGCGCCGATCTCCGGCAGGTCGAGCGCAGCATCGTCGCCGCTGCGCGCCGCACCCCGTTCGATGATGCGGACCTCGGAGATCTCTTCCTCGAACCCGGGATCGAGCAGCGGATCGCGGACCTGCCCCGCGCCGCCGCGGCTCTGCCCGAAGGCGCCCGCGACATGCGCGTCATCGGCCCGACGCGCGCGGCGTCGCTGCCAGAACTCCCAGACGAGCAGTCCGAGCAGCACGACCGCGCCCACCACCGCCAAGGCGATGCGCAGGTCGCCGGTGATCGCCGCAGCCGCCATCTCGAGCGCGTCCATCGCGGGATCAGCTCGCCGCGAGCCGCACGGCCTCGTCGACGTCGACCGCCACGAGGCGCGACACGCCGGGCTCGTTCATGGTCACGCCGAGCAGCTGCGAGGCGAGCTCCATGGTGACCTTGTTGTGGGTGATGAAGATGAACTGCACCCGCTGCGCCATCTCGCGCACGATGTCGCAGAAGCGGCCGACGTTGTTCTCGTCGAGCGGCGCGTCGACCTCGTCGAGCAGACAGAACGGCGCCGGGTTCAGGTCGAAGATCGAGAACACGAGCGCCACGGCCGTCAACGCCTTCTCGCCGCCGGACAGCTGCGAGATGGTGCTGTTGCGCTTGCCGGGCGGCCGCGCCATCACCGCCACGCCGGCGGCCAGAGGATCCTCGCCGACGAGCTCGAGATACGCGTGACCGCCGCCGAAGAGCCGCGGGAACTTCTCCTGCAGGCCGGCGTTGATGCGGTTGAAGGTGTCCTCGAAGCGCGAGCGCGTCTCCTTCTCGATCTTGCGCATCGCGTCCTCGAGCGTCTCCAACGCGGAGTTGAGGTCCGCGAACTGGCGGTCGAGATACTCCTTGCGCTCGGTGTTCTGCGTGAGCTCGTCGATGGCGGCGAGGTTGACCTGACCGAGCTTCTCGATGTCGGTGCGGGTCTCGCCGAGCCGGGTCTCCCAGTCGATGACCTGCGCCCCTTCCTCGAGGGACTGCTGGACCTCCGCGAGCTCGAAGCGCGTCTCGGCGAACTGCTCGGCGAGCGTCTCGCGGCGCACGCGCGTCTCCTGCGCAGCGAGCCGCGCCTGCTCCATGGCCTCGCGTTCGGCGTTGACGCGGCCGTCGGCCGCGAGACGCTGCTCGTCGAGGGTGCGCAGCTCCGCATCCGCCTGCTCGAGCGTGCGGCGCGACTGGGCGAGGTCCGCCTCGACCTCGAGCCGCCGCGCCAGGAAGCCATCGAGCAGGCCTTGCAGTTCGAGGATCGGCGCCTCGCCGCCCGACAGCGCGGACTCGAGTTCCTCCACGCGGGCGAGCAGCGTCTGCCGTTGCTCCGCAGCGCGGCGCAGCCCGACATCCATCGCGGTCTCGGCGGTGCGGCGACCCTCGGCGCGGACCATCAGGTCACGGGCCGCGAGCTGCGCGTTCTGCGCCGCCTCGCGCGCCGCGAGCACGGCGTCGCGCGTCTCTTCACGGCTGGCGTCGAGCGCCGGCCGTCGGCCATCGAGCTCCGCCACCTTGCCCAGACCGCGCTCCAGCTCGGCACGGGCTCGGGCCAGCGCATCCTCGGCGAGACCCAACTCGCGCACCACCTCGGCGGACTCCTCTTCGAGGCGCTCGCGGCGCAGCGTGGATTCCTGGGCACGGGCGCGCCCGGCCTCGAGCTGACCGAGCAGGTCGGCATGCGAACGGTGGGCCTGCTGGATGCGGCCTTGGGTCGCATCGCGCGCGGCCTCCGCCACCCCGAGCGCGGTCCGGGTCGCGCCGAGCGCGGCCTCCGCCTCTCGCACGCGAGCGTCCGCCGTCTCCAACGACGAGCGCAGATCCTTGAGGCGGCTCTCGCGCTCCAGCACGCCCGCATGGGCATCGCCGCCGCGGGCGACGCGCAGCCACCCGCGTCCGAGCCATTCGCCCGAACGCGTCACCACGGACTCGCCGGGAGCCAGGCTGCGCCGCACCGCCAAGGCTTCGGCGAGACCGTCCGCCACCCGCACCCCGACGAGCAGCGCGAGCGCGCCCTCCGGACCGCGCACGCGCGCGGCCAAGGTGCCATGGGCGCCGCCACCGACGCGCGGACCGTCCTCGAGCAGCGCAAGGCGTGTACCGTCGAGGCCGCCCAAAGAATCCAGCAGCGCATCGATGCCATCGACGCAGACCGCCTCGAGGTGCTCGCCGAGCACGGTCTCGACCGCCTTCTCCCAGCCATGTTCCACCGTCAGCGCCTCGGCGAGGCGCGGTCGGTCGGCGAGGCCCGCGTTGCGCAGCCACGCCGTGGCGCCGGCATCGGCGCGGCCGAGCGCCGCTCGCTGCAGCGCATCGACCGACATCACCTCGGCACGCGCACGCTCACGGTCGTTGCGCACGGCTTCGAGCCCGGACTCGCAGGCGAACTGGTCGGTGCGCAGCCGTTGCACATCGCCGAGCGCCGCCGTCAACGAGCGGGCGAGCTCGTCGGCGGCGGTGCGCGCCTGAGACTCGCGCTCGCCGAGCTCGAACAGCTGCCCTTGGGTCTCCTGCGCCAGCAGCGCGTCGCGCTCGACGGCGAGACGGTCGCGCTGGGTGCGCAGCCTGTGCAGCTGGTTCTCGAGCTGCTCGATGCGCGCGCGCTCGACCTGCACGGTCTGCTGCGCCGCGCCGGATTCGGCGTTGAACTGCTCCCACTGGCGCTGCCACTCGGCCTGGCGCTCCTCCGCGGCGGTGCGCGCCGCGGTGGCGTCGCGCTCGGTGGTCTGCGCGACCCCGATCTCCGGCGCCAACCGCTCGAGCTCGGCACGGACATCGCGCAGCTCCTGCTCATCGCGCGCCACCTGGGCGGCGAGCGCATCGAGCCCCGCACGCGATTGCGCGAGGTCGTTGCGCTGGCGCTCGCGGTTCTCGCGGGCGAACTGGATCTGCTGCTCGGAACGGGTGATGTCTGCGCCGACGGCGTAGTACCGGCCCTGGGCCTGGCCGACGGCTTCGGCCTGCTCGGTCTGGAACGCGCGCTGCGTCTCGATGGCGGCCTCGGCCGCCCGCAGGTCGGCGAGCGCCGCCTGCATGGCGAGCTCGCGCTCGCGCATCGCCGAATCCTGCACCTGCGCACCGCTGTCGAGGTCGCGCAGACGCAGCGCCAACAGCTCGGCGGTGAGCCGGCGTTCGCGTTCCTTCAGGTCCTGGTAGCGGCGGGCCGCGGTCGCCTGGCGCTGCAGGTGGCGGATCTGCTTGTCGATCTCGTCGCGGAGGTCCTGCAGGCGCTCGAGGTTCTCGCGCGTGTCCGCGATGCGCGCTTCGGTCTCCTTGCGCCGCTCCTTGTAGCGGGAGATGCCGGCGGCCTCCTCGACGAAGGCCCGCATGTCGTCGGACTTGGCTTCGATGAGGCGCGAGATCATGCCCTGCTCGATGATCGCGTAGCTGCGCGAGCCGAGACCGGTGCCCAAGAAGAGCTGCGTGATGTCCTTGCGGCGGCACTTGGCGCCGTTGATGTAATAGGAGCTCGAGCCGTCGCGCGACACCTCGCGCTTGAGCGAGACCTCCGCGAAGGCCGCGTAGGCGCCGCCGATCTTGCCGTCGGAGTTGTCGAACACCAGCTCGACCGAAGCCTTGCCGACGGGCTTGCGGGCGCTCGAGCCGTTGAAGACGACATCGGCCATGGATTCGCCGCGCAGGTGCTTGGCGGACAGTTCGCCCATCACCCAGCGCACGGCATCGATGACATTGGACTTCCCGCAACCGTTGGGTCCGACGACCCCCGTGAGGTTGCTCGGGAAGGAGACGGAGGTCGGGTCCACGAAGGACTTGAACCCGGCGAGCTTGATCTTGGTCAGGCGCATTCTGCGGTACGGCTCCGCGACGGAGTTGCCCGCCGCTCGTGCGTGTAGTGTAAATTAATCGTCATGCCATCACAGCCTTCCAGCACCCTCGACACCTTCCCCAATCCGCGCCCCGAGACGGACTACACCATCCGCATGACGATGCCGGAGTTCACCTGTCTCTGCCCGAAGACCGGTCAGCCGGATTTTGCGGTGCTGGAGCTCGAGTATGTCCCCGACCTCGCCTGCGTCGAGCTCAAGTCGCTGAAGAACTACCTCTGGTCGTTCCGTGATCACGGCGCTTTCCACGAGGCCGTCACCAACCAGATCGCCGACACGCTCGCCGCGGCCACGCGGCCGCGCTATATGCGCCTCAGCGCACGGTTCAACGTCCGTGGCGGCATCTACACCACGGTGGTGGCCACCCGGCGGCAGCGCGGCTGGACGCCGGAGCCGTCCGTCAGCCTGCCCTGAAAGCCCCTGCCGAGAAGCGGATGTTGGGGGTATACTCGCGCCCCTCTCGGGACCGTTGACCCAGATAAGGAGCGCGAAATGCCGGCCAAAAAACCTGCCGCCAAGCCCGCCGCCCAAAGCCCAGCCAAGAAGAAAGCCCCGGTGAAACCCGCCGCCAAGCCGGTCGCCAAGCCTGCAGCGAAGGCCGCCAAGCCCGCGGCCAAGCCCGCGGCCAAGGCCGCCGTGAAGGCGCCTGCCAAACCCATCGCCAAACCCGCGGCCAAGCCGGCCGCGAAGCCCGCAGCCGCCGCGAAGACCAACTCCGCGAAGGCCCCGGAGGCCCGCCCTGCCGCCGCCAAGCCGGCTGCAAGCGTGCCGGCTTCGGCCAAGCCGGCGGCAAAGCCCGCCGCCAAGCCTGCCGCCGGCGTGGTCGCGCGCGGCGTACGCGTGAACCCCCGTCCGATCCCCGTGCAGCCTGCAGAGGGCGAGGAAGGAGAGGACGGCAACCTGCTCGCCGGCCCGCGCAACGTCCAACCGTATGTGGTCCAGCGCGGCGAGCAGTACATGAGCCGCGAGCAGCTCGAACACTTCCGCCACATCCTGGAAGCCTGGAAGCGCGACCTGATGGTCGAGGTCGACCGCACCGTCTCGCACATGAAGGACGAAGCGGCGAACTTCCCGGATCCGAACGACCGCGCCACGCAGGAAGAGGAGTTCAGCCTCGAGCTGCGTACCCGCGACCGCGAGCGCAAGCTCATCCGCAAGATCGAGGAAGCCCTGCAGCGCATCGAGGACGGCAGTTACGGCTACTGCCTCGAGACCGGCGAGGAGATCGGCATCAAGCGCCTGGAAGCGCGGCCGGTCGCGACCCTCTGCCTGGAGGCGCAGGAGCGCCGCGAGCGTCGCGAAAAGCAGTACGGCGACCGCGACGACCGCTACCGCTGACCCGGTCGTGGGTCGATCCCACGCCCGCCCCCGCTATATCGGGCGATTCGCGCCCTCGCCCTCGGGTCCGTTGCACTCGGGTTCGCTGCTGGCGGCGCTCGGCAGCCACCTCGACGCTCATCGCGCGGGCGGTGACTGGCTGCTGCGGCTCGATGATCTCGACCTCCCGCGCTGCCGCCCGGAACACGCCGTCGCCATCCTGGACGCGCTCTCGGCGCACGGGCTCGTCCCAGCCCGCCCCGTCACCCGCCAGTCGGAGGACACGCACCGCTACGCCGCCGCGCTCGCGGCCCTGGAGGCGCGCGGCCTGCTGTTCAGCTGCGATTGCTCACGGCGGGAACTCGCCGCCGCAGGGGCATCGGAGCCCTGCTGTCTTCGCGACTGCCGGACGCGTCGGCCGTCGGCGACCGATGCCGCGCTGCGCGCGGACCTCTCGGCGCTGCACCCGATGTCGCGGGAGGACCGTAGTCTCGGCGCGATCCGGTTCGACCCCGCGCTGCACCGGGATGTGATCGTGCGCCGGCGCGACGGCATCGTTGCCTACGCACTCGCGGTGGTGGTCGACGATGCCGAAGCCGGTGTGACCGATGTGGTCCGCGGCGGCGATCTCTTCGAAGGCACGGGTTGGCAGCTCGCGCTGCATCAGGCGCTTGCGCTGGAGCCGCCGCGCTACCTGCATCTGCCGGTGGTCGTGGAACCTGACGGCACGAAGCTGGCGAAGTCGCGGCGCAGCGTCCCGCTCGACGAAGATGCGGCATCGCGGAACCTGGAGCAGGCGCTGGGCTGGCTGCGCCAGCCGGTGCCCGCGGAACTGCGGGCGGGAGACATCGCCGCCGGGCTGGCTGCCGCGGCGGCGCAGTGGGACATCGCGCGCTTCAGCGGACTGGCGGAGATCCGCCTGCCCGGCTGAAACGCGCGCGACCGCGCGCGATCAGCGCGGGTCGAGGTCCTTCATCGACAGGCGCACGCGACCCTGACGGTCGACCTCGAGCACCTTCACCCGCACGGCATCACCCTCGTTGAGCACATCCGAGACGCGCTCGACGCGGTCGTTCGAGATCTGCGAGATGTGCACCAGGCCGTCGCGGCCCGGCAGGATGGTGACGAAGGCGCCGAAGTCCATGAGGCGCGCCACGCGGCCCTCGTAGATCCGACCGACCTCGACATCCGCCGTGATGAGCTCGATGCGCGCCTGCGCCTCGCGGCCCGCAGCGCCGTTGACCGAGGCGATCTTGACCGTGCCGTCGTTCTCGATGTCGATGGTGGTGCCGGTCTCCTCGGTGATCTGGCGGATGACCGCACCGCCCTTGCCGATGACATCGCGGATCTTCTCCGGGTCGATCTTGAGGGTGATGATGGAGGGCGCCCACTCGGACATCTTCTCGCGCGGCGACGAGAGGACCTTGTTCATCTCGCCGAGGATGTGCAGCCGGCCGGCCTTCGCCTGCTCCAGCGCGATCTTCATGATCTCCGGCGTGATGCCCTCGACCTTGATGTCCATCTGCAGCGTGGTGACGCCGTCCTTGGTGCCGGCGACTTTGAAGTCCATGTCGCCGAGGTGGTCCTCGTCACCGAGGATGTCGGTGATGACCTTGAAGCGCTTGCCCTCGAGCACGAGGCCCATCGCGACGCCCGCGACCGGCGACTTGAGCGGCACGCCCGCGTCCATCATGGCGAGCGAGGCGCCGCAGACCGAGGCCATCGAGGACGAGCCGTTCGACTCGAGGATCTCGGAGACCACGCGCACGACATACGGGAACTTGGTCATGTCCGGCATCACCGCCGACACGCCGCGGCGTGCGAGGTTGCCGTGACCGATCTCGCGGCGCTTCGGACCCGACATCATGCCGGTCTCGCCCACCGAGAACGGCGGGAAGTTGTAGTGCAGCATGAACGGCTCGCGGCGCTCGCCCTCGAGCGCGTCGATGATCTGCGCGTCGCGGCCGGTGCCGAGCGTGGTGACGACGAGCGCCTGCGTCTCGCCGCGGGTGAACAGCGCCGAACCGTGGGTGCGCGGCAGCACGCCGACCTTCACGGTGATCGGACGCACCGTGGTCGAGTCGCGGCCGTCGATGCGCGGCTCACCGTTGAGGATGCGCTCGCGGACGATCTTGCTCTCGAGACGGAACAGCTGATCATCGACCTGATCGGCGGTGTACTTCGGGGCCTCGCCGCCGGCGAGCTGCTCGGTGACGGCCTTCTTGATCTCGCCGACGCGCGTGTAGCGGGCCTGCTTCTCGATGATGCGGTAGGCCTCGGAGAGCGTGTCGTGCGCGGCGGCCGAGACGGCGGCCTCGAGCTCGGCCGTGGCGGCCGAGGGCTTCCAGTCCCAGCGCGGCTTGCCGCATTCCTTGACGAGCTCGTTGATGGCGTTGATCGCCACCTGCATCTGCTCGTGGCCGAACACCACCGAACCCAGCATGACCTCTTCCGAGAGGCAATCGGCTTCGGACTCGACCATCATCACGCCGTCACGGGTGCCGGCGACGACGAGGTTGAGCTCGGAGGCCTTGGTGTCCGTGGCATTGGGGTTGAGCAGGTACTTGCCGTCCTTGTAGCCGACGCGCGCGGCGGCGATCGGGCCGTTGAAGGGCGCACCGGAGAGCGCGAGTGCCGCCGAAGCGCCGATCATCGCCGGGATGTCGGCGTCGATCTCGGGGTCGAGCGAGACGACCGTGGCGACGACCTGCACTTCGTTGTAGAAACCGTCCGGGAACAGCGGACGGATCGGGCGGTCGATGAGACGCGAGGTGAGCGTCTCCTTCTCCGTCGGACGCCCCTCGCGCTTGAAGAAGCCGCCCGGGATGCGGCCCGCGGCGTAGGTCTTCTCCTGGTAGTTCACGGTGAGCGGGAAGAAATCACGGCCCGGCGCAGCCTTCTTGGCGGCGACGGCGGTGCAGATCACGACGGTGTCACCCAACTTGACGACGACGGCGGCGGAGGCCTGGCGGGCCATCTCGCCCGTTTCGAGCGTCAGGGTGTGGGGACCGTACTGGAAAGACTTTTTGAAAGCGGACACGCGGGATACCTCGCGAAGAGAAAGGGGTAAGCGAAAAGGCCGCGCCAGTTACGGCGCGGCCTTTGCGGAGAGTCGGGTCAGCGGCGCAGGCCGAGACGCTCGACGACTTCCTGGTACTTCTGGGGCTTGCTGGCCTTCAGGTAGTCGAGGAGCTTGCGGCGCTGGTTGACCAGCTTGACGAGGCCGCGGCGGGACGAGTGGTCACCGGCGTGGGCGCTGAAGTGCTGGCCGAGGCCGGTGATGCGCTCGGAGAGCAGCGCGATCTGGACTTCGGGGGATCCGGTGTCGCCGGCGGCGCGACGGAACTGCGAGACGATCCCGGTCTTTTTCTCGGTGCTGAGGGGCATTCTGGAAAATTCCTTAAGGTCTTGATATTTCGGGCTTCTTGGAAGGCCGCGAATTCTACTCGCTGACCTGCCGCGCGACAAGCCGTTTGGGTGCGACCCGGCCCGGCTCGGAGACCGCCCCCAGGCCGAGGAACGCCCCCCCGGGCCCGCGCAGCCGCACCCGCTGACCGGTCTGCCAGCCGTCCGTAGAGACCGCCACGGCCTGTCCGTGCAACAGGCGCCGCTGCCCCTCCGGGTCGAGGTCGACGGCCGGGAGGTGCCCCAGAACCTCGTCGGGCGACAGCCAGGGCAGTCCCGCGAGCTCGCCCGCCTGCGCCGCCGACTCGATGGCCTCCAGCGTGACGAGCCGTGACGGGTCGAAGGGCTCCACGCGCTCGCGCCGCAGCGCCGACACATGGCCCACTGTGCCGAGCGTGCGGGACAGGTCTTCGGCCAGCACGCGCACATAGGTGCCCTTGCTGCAGGTCACCCGGCAATCGAGCGCCACAGGCAGGCCCTGCGCATCGACCTCGATGCCGAGCAGTTCGTAGGCGTCGACATGGACCACACGCGGCTCACGCTCGACCACCTGACCCGCGCGGGCCAACTTGTAGAGCGGCTGCCCGCCTTGCTTGATGGCGGAATACATCGGCGGCACCTGCCGCGTCTCGCCGAGGAAGCCCTGCATCGCCGCCCGGACCGCCGACGCATCGAAGGCGGGCACGGACGCCCGTTCGACGACCTCGCCCTCGGCATCGCCGGTCGCGGTACGGGCGCCGAGCGCCACCGAGAAGCGGTAGACCTTGCGGCCCTCGAGGATCTCGCCTGCGACCTTGGTGGCTTCGCCCATGCAGATGGGCAGCATGCCGGTGGCGAGCGGGTCGAGGCTGCCGACATGACCGACCTTCGCCGCGCGCAGCAGACGCCGTACACGCAAGCCGGCGGCGGTCGAGGACAGCCCGAGCGGCTTGTCGAGCAGCAGGACGCCGTCGGTCAAGGGTCGCGACCGCTGTCGCGGGGATCGTCGCCGCCGTCGGCGCGGTCGTTGCGCACCGCGTCGTCGATGAGCCGCGTCAAGCGGTCGGCACGGCCGATGCTCTCGTCGTAGACGAAGTCGAGCCGCGGCGCGTGGCGCAGACCGAGCCGTCGCCCCGCCTCACCGCGCAGGAACCCGGCGGCACGGGCGAGGCCCGCCTGGACTTCGTCGGGTGGATGCCGGTCGCCGAACGGCACGAACAACACGCGCGCCACGCCCATGTCGCCGGCGACCTCGACGGCGGTGAGCGTCACCGGGCCGACGCGCGGGTCCTTGACCTCACGCGAGATCAGCTCCGAGAGCACGCGCTGCAGCTCGGCGCCGATGCGTTGCAGTCGCGCCTTGCCGGCCATCAGGCGATCGCCCGGGCCACCTCGACGCGCGAGTAGCACTCGATCTGGTCGCCGACGCGCACATCCTGGTAGTTCTTGACGCCGATGCCGCACTCGGTGCCGGCGCGCACCTCGCCCACGTCGTCCTTGAAGCGGCGCAGCGACTCGAGCGCGCCCTCGAAGATGACGACGTTCTCGCGCAGCACGCGGATCGGGTTGTTGCGCTTGACCGAACCCTCGATGACGAGGCAGCCGGCGACCACGCCGAACTTGCTCGAGCGGAACACATCCCGCACCTGCGCGGTGCCGACGATCTGCTCCTTGACCTCGGGCGCGAGCAGCCCGCTCATGCGCTGTTTGATGTCGTCGATGGCTTCGTAGATGATCGAGAAGTAGCGGATCTCGACCCCGGTCTCCTTGACCGCCTCGCGCGCGCCGCCGTCGGCGCGGGTGTTGAAGCCGAGCACCATGGCGTTCGAGGCCGCGGCCAGCTGCACATCGGAGGCGGTGATGCCGCCGACGCCGCTCGCCACCACCTTGACCTGCACCTCGTCGGTGGAGAGCTTGCCCAGCGCATCACGCAGCGCCTCGGCGCTGCCCTGCACATCGGCCTTGATGAGCACGCCGATGACGCCGGCCTTCGCTCCGGTCATCTGCGAGAACACATCGCCCACGGCGGCCGCCTGCTTGGCGAGCTTCACATCGCGGAACTTGCCCTGACGGTAGAGCGCGACCTCGCGCGCCTTGCGCTCGCTCTCGACGGCCAGCATCTCGTCGCCCGCGTTGGGCGCGCCCGAGAGGCCGAGCACCAGCACCGGCATGGAGGGCTTGGCCTCCGGCACCGACTTGCCGGTCTCGTCGAACATCGCGCGCACGCGGCCGAACTCCTGGCCCGCGATGATCGGATCGCCGAGCTTGAGCGTGCCCTTGCGGACGAGGACGGTCGCGGTCGCGCCGCGGCCCTTCTCCATGCTCGCCTCGATGACGATGCCCGATGCGAGGCCTTCGACCGGCGCACCGAGCTCGAGCACCTCGGACTGGAGCAGGATCGCCTCGAGCAGCTGGTCGATGCCCTGGCCCGTGTACGCCGAGACGTTGACGAACATGTTCTGTCCGCCCCACTCCTCGGGGATGACCTCGTGCTTCGAGAGCTCCTGGCGCACCCGGTCGGGGTCCGCCGTCGACTTGTCGATCTTGTTGACCGCGACGACGATCGGCACGCCCGCGGCGCGCGCGTGCTGTATCGCCTCGACGGTCTGCGGCATGACGCCGTCGTCGGCCGCCACCACCAGCACCACCACATCGGTGGCACGGGCGCCGCGCGCACGCATCGCGGTGAACGCGGCGTGGCCCGGGGTGTCGAGGAAGGTCACGCCGCCCTTCGGCGTCTGCACATGGTAGGCGCCGATGTGCTGCGTGATGCCGCCCGCCTCGCCCGAAGCGACCTTGGACTTGCGGATGTAGTCGAGCAGCGAGGTCTTGCCGTGGTCGACATGGCCCATGACCGTGACCACCGGCGGTCGCGGCTGCTTGTCGACGGCTGCGGCGCCCGCGCCCTGCAGATCGTCCTCGACTTCGTCGTCGCGCAGGATCTTGGCGGAGTGGCCCATCTCCTCGACCACCAGCACCGCGGTGTCCTGGTCGATGGGCTGGTTGATGGTCGCCATCACGCCCATGTTCATCATGGCCTTGATGACTTCCGTCGCCTTGACGGCCATCTTCTGCGCGAGCTCCTGCGGCGTGATGGTCTCACCGATCGCCACCTCGCGCCGCACCGGCGCGGTCGGCAGCTCGAAGCCGTGGCGCATCTCCATGCCCACGGGCGCCTTGCGCTCGCGGACCTTCTTCTTCTTCTTGAGGCGCGAGCTCGCGTCGCCGCCGATGTGCAGCTCCTCGCGGCCATAGCGTGTACGGCGGTCGGCATCGCCCGCGCCCTTGGCGGGCTTCGCGTCGGCGGCGCGGCCCGCGGCCGGGGCGGCTGCCGGGGCGGCCTCACCGCGACCGCGCGCGCGCGCGGCATCGGACTGTTCGCGGTCGCGCTGCTCGGCGGCCTTGCGGGCCTCCTCCGCGGCGCGCCGCGCGGCGGCTTCCTCCTCGATGCGGCGGCGGTTCTCCGCCTCCATCCGCTCGGATTCGCGGCGCTCGTTCTCCTGGCGCTCGCGCTCGGCCTGGGCGGCCTCCTCGGCCTCGCGGGCCTTCGCCTCGGCATCCGGACCCGCAGCGCCTCGCGACTGCTCATCGAGCAGGTCACGCTTCACATAGGTGCGCTTGACGCGCACCTCGACGTTCACGGTGCGCGCGCGCCCGGTGGCGCCGGCGAGCTTGATCTCGCTCTGCTGCTTGCGCTGCAGGGTGATCTTGCGCGGCGCGCCGACGCCGGCAGGCGCTTCGGGCGCGCCGCCGTGGCTGCGCCGCAGGTGCGAGAGCAGTTCCAGCTTCGCCTCGTCGCTGATGCGGTCCTCAGGACCGCTCACCTTGATGCCGGCCTGGTCGAGCTGCGTGAGCAGCTTGTCGACCGGGATCTTCAGCACCTCGGCGAATTGCGCAACCGTCACGTCAGCCATGTGTTACCTCAACCGTGGCCCGGCGCGAACCAGTGCTCGCGGGCCTTCATGATCAGCTTGCCGGCCTCTTCGGCCGACAAACCCTGGATATCGAGCAGATCGTCGACCGCCTGCTCCGCGAGGTCCTCGCGGGTGCGCACGCCGCGGCGCGCGAGCGCCAAGGCGAGGTCCGGCTGCATGCCCTCGAGCAGCAGCAGGTCGTCGGCGGGCAGCTGCGAGTCGAGGCTCTCCTCGCTCGCGATCGCCTGCGTCAGCAACACATCGCGGGCGCGGCTGCGCAGTTCCTTGACGATGTCCTCGTCGAACTCCTCGATGGAGTTGAGCTCGGACTGCGGCACATAGGCGACCTCTTCGACGGTCGAGAAGCCTTCCTGCACGAGGATGCCCGCGACGTCTTCATCGACATCGAGCTGCTTCATGAAGTTCTCGACGAGGGCCCGCGCCTCGGACTCGCTCTTCGCCTCGGCCTCGGACTCGTTCATCACGTTGAGGTCCCAGCCGGTGAGCTGGCTCGCGAGCCGGATGTTCTGGCCGCCGCGGCCGATGGCCTGCGAGAGCTTCTCCTCGGACACCGCGATGTCCATGCTGTGCGAGTCTTCATCGACCACGATCGACGACACCTCGGCCGGCGACATGGCGTTGATGACGAACTGAGCCGGGTTGTCGTCCCAGGGGATGATGTCGACACGCTCGCCGGCGATCTCGTTCGAGACCGCCTGCACGCGCGAACCGCGCATGCCGACGCAGGCGCCGACCGGGTCGATGCGCGGGTCCTTGCTGCGCACCGCGATCTTGGCGCGGATGCCGGGGTCGCGCGCCGCGCCCAGGATCTCGATCGTGCCCTGCCCGACCTCGGGCACCTCGAGCTTGAAGAGCTCGATCAGGAACTCGGGACCCGAACGCGTCAGGAACAGCTGCGGGCCGCGCGGCTCCGAGCGGACCTCCTTGAGGAAGGCCTTGATGCGGTCCTGCGGCTTGACGATCTCGCGGGAGATCATGTCGATGCGCGAGACGAAGCCCTCGGCGTTGCCGCCCAGGTCGACGAAGATGCCGTTGCGGTCGACGCGCTTGACGACGCCGCTCACGAGCTGGCCGACGCGGTCCTGGTAAGCGTCGACGACCTGCGCACGCTCGGCCTCGCGCACCTTCTGCACGATGACCTGCTTGGCCTGCTGCGCGGCGATGCGGCCGAAGCCGACCGACTCCATGGGCTCCTCGACGAAGCCGCCGATCTGCGCCTTCGCGTCGACATCCAGCGCATCCTCGAGCCGCAGTTCGCGGTCGGGCACCTCGAGCTCGCGGGAGTCGTCGGCGAGGACCTTCCAGCGACGGAAGGTGTCGTACTCGCCGGTCTTGCGGTCGATGGCGACGCGCACATCCCACTCCTCGCCGTGCTTCTTGCGCGTGGCCGAGGCCAACGCCGCTTCCAGCGCCTCGAAGATGACTTCCTTGTCGACGCCCTTCTCGTTGGAGACGGCGTCCACGACCATCATGATCTCTTTGCTCATCGTCCTTAGGTCCTCTCGATGCCGTGCAGCGCTCAAGCCACGAGGCGTGCCTTGCCGATCTCGTCGAACGGCAGCTGCACGGGCTCGCCGTCGACCTCAAGCTCGACGCCCGTGCCGGTCACCTGCACGAGCGTCCCCGTATACCGTCGCCGCCCGTCGCGCGGCAGTCTCAACTCGACCCACACCCGGGCGCCGACGAAGCGCCCGTAGTGCTGCGGCTTGCGCAGCACCCGGTCGAACCCGGGCGAGGACACCTCGAGGGTGTACGCACCCGGCAGCGGATCCTCGACATCGAGCAGCGCCGACACCTCGCGGCTGACCTTCTCGCAGTCCTCGATGCCGATGTGGCCCTCGCGGCCCGCCGGCAGATCGAGATAGATCCGCAGCAACCCCGAGCGCGGCGCCGAGGCCCACTCGATGTCGACCAGCTCGTAGCCGAGCTGCTCGATGAGCGGCTCCAGCAGGGCGATCAACCTGTCGCGTGTCGCCGAAGCGGTCGTCATGCCTTGCCGTCGTCCTCGTCCGTCGTCCAGCCGCGCCGCCGCAAGCGGCGACGGCGCGAACAAAAAAGGGGCCCAAGGGCCCCTGATTCCATCCACCGCCCCGGCCAGGGGCGGAAAAAAGAAAAGCCCCTCGGGGGGCTTTCCGCAAAGCGCTTGTAAATCAAGCGCTTACGCGAGCCAGCTCCTGCCGGTTCGCGACCCGCGCAGCCCGAGGAGCCGCGCGAGGCTGCGCATCATAATCGAAAGCCCCGGGGCACACAAACCCCGCCCCGCGGCCGCCCGTCGCCCGAGGTCGCCCTACTTCGCGGGCGCCCCGGCGGTGGGCTGCGGCCCGAGCCAGCGGGCGAGCCAGTCGTGGATCTCCTGGTAGAAGAGCCGACTGTTCTCGCCTTTCAGGATCCAGTGGTTCTCGTCCGGGAACACCACAAGCCGGCTCGGGATCTGCTGGCGCTGCAGCACCGTCCAATACTCGAGCGAATTGTTGAGCGGCACCCGGAAGTCCTGCTCGCCGATGGTCACCAGCGTCGGGGTCTTGAACTGCGCGGCGTAGCGGATGGGGTTCTGCTCGCGCCACACCGGGCCCTGCTCCCAGACCGGGCCGCCGTTGTTGATCTCGCGGCCATAGACCGTATCGCTGGTGCCCCACTGCGACTCGAGGTTGATGAGGCCCGCATGGCTGACGAGGCAGCGGTAGCGCGCCGTGGTCGCCTGCAGCCAGTTGGCGAGGTGACCGCCGTAACTCGCGCCGCCCGCGCACTGCCGGGAGGCGTCGATGAAGGCGTTGTCGCGCAACGCGACATCCGCGGCCTCGTTGGTCTCCTCGCCCGCCGTGCGCAGGGGGTCGCCCTGGATGCTCTGCGCGAACGCCTCGCCGAAGCCCGTCGAGCCGCTGTAGTTGGTGAGCAGCACGACATAGCCCGGCGCGGCGAGCAGGTGGTAGTTCCAGCGCGTCACCCATTGGTCGCGCCACATGGTGTGCGGACCGCCGTGGATCACCACGAACAGCGGGTATCTCTTGGACGCGTCGAAGCCGGGCGGCAGCACCAACATGTTGTGGATGCGTCGCCCTTGCCGGCTCGTGAACCAGAAATGCTTCACCGGCGCGAGGTCGAGCGGCTTCGCGCGCTCCAAGTTCACCGCGGTGAGCGCATCGTGGCCGCGCTTCGCGGGATCGATGCGCACCACCTCAGGCGGCTGCGTCGCGCTCTCGTAGTTCGCGACGATGACCGGCGCGCTGCTGCCTTGGGCGATGGCGAGGTTGGTGTAGACGCCGCGCGTCATGTCGAAGACGAGCGAGACGGCGCTCTTGCCCGCCGCCGGAGCCTTGCCATCGATGGGCGCCGAGTACAGCTTTTCGTGGCCCGCATCCTCGGCGAGGAAGTAGACCCGGCGCGAGTCGGCCGTGGGCGCGAACGAGGTCACCGCACGGTCCCAACCCGCGGTGAGGATGCGCGGTGCGCCGAGCGGCGCGCCCGCCGCCGCACCGTTCCAGGGGAACGCGGCGAGCTCGGTGTTGGTGTAGACCTTGTCCGAGGCGCGATCGCGCGTGGCGAGCAGCGTACGACCGTCGGCCGTGAAGGTCGGCGAACCCCAGGAATGCTTGTCGACCGTGAGCCGACGCGGCTCGGCACCGTCGAGACCCACATACCAGAGCTGCGAGGTGGTGAACGAATAGGCTGCCTTGTTGCGGTCGGTGCTGGCGACGAACACCAGACCCTGACCATCGGGCGTCCACTCGGCCGTGAGGCCCCCGCCACCGTCCCCGCCCTGCCCGGCGAAACCCGGCGCCTTCACGAGCTCGGAGTTCGCGAGCAGGTTGCGCGGCTCACCCGCTGGGAGATCGAGCACCAGCAGGCGCGGCTGCCGATCCTCGAGCCAGCGGTCCCAATTGCGGATGGGGAAGCCGTCGTAGATGCGCGCGTTCCACTTGCGCGCCTTGCGCTCGGCGGCGATGCGCTTGTTGTCCGACTCGAGCAGCGCACCCGGATAGTCGGTGCTGCTGAAGGCGATCCTGCGCCCGTCCGGCGAGAACTTGGGCGAACGCGCGCCGTTGGTGAGCGTGGTCAGCCGCTGCGCCTCGCCGCCGCGCAGATCGAGCAGGTACAGCTGGTCGGTGTCGTCCCCGTCGCGCTTGGCCGAGAACGCGAGCCGCGTACCGTCCGGGCTCCAAGCGACACCGCCCTCACCGCCTGCGGTGCCGGTGAGCCGGCGCGACTTGCGGCCATCAGGATCGCTCGTCGGGATCAGCCAAAGATCCGATACCTGTGCCTTCGGGTCGTAGGCGGATTCGGTGATCGAGGCGACCACCCACTTGCCGTCGGGGCTCGGCACCGGCGCACCGACGCG
>CANHFH010000020.1 GCA_947459825.1 Pseudomonadota bacterium
ACGACCCTGCCGACGCTGCGGGCCGATGAGGTGCTGGACCTCGCCACCTACCCGAAGAGCGACCTGGTGGTCGAGACCGCGGCCGGCGCCCGTCACAGCTTCCGGGTCTGGATCGCCGACACGGAGCCGCGGCAGCGCCAAGGGCTGATGTTCGTGCGCGACCTGCCGGCCGACCAGGGGATGCTGTTCGTGAACCGCCCGCCGCGGCCCGCCTCGTTCTGGATGAAGAACACCTACATCCCGCTCGACCTGTTGTTCGTCGACACGCGCGGCAAGGTGCTGCACATCTTCGAGCGCGCGACCCCGCTGTCGCTGGAGCCGATGGGCATCGAGGCACCGGTCCGGGCGGTGCTCGAGATCAAGGGTGGTGAATCGGCGCGGCGCGGCATCCGGACCGGGGACCGGGTCCGGCACCCCGCCTTCGGGGCTCGCTGATCCCGCGCAGCCTCGCCGATTCCCCGCAGCCTTGTTGCCCGTTCGCAACAGAGCTGACTCGCCGGCGTAACGCGGGTTGCGCTACGATGGGCGGTGGACTGCGAAGTCTACGGCGCTGCTGCGCCACAACTCGAACTCGAAACGGAGTGGCTCCATGAAGAAGATCGGACTCTGTCTGGCGACCGCTGCGGCGCTCGCGCTCACCGGTGTCGCCCATGCGGGCTCTGACCCGGGCAGTTGGTATGTCACGCCGCGTATCAATGGCGTCTGGGTCGACGACGACCGCAAGGCGGACGACGATGTCGGCTTCGGCGCCTCGGTCGGCAGGGTGTTGTCGCAGAACTGGAATGTCGAACTCGGCATGGACAGCAGCGGCCATCGCCTCCCCGGTTCGGACGACCGTCTGCGCCTCAACACCCTCGACCTGAACGCACTGCGCGTCTTCAAGCGCGAGGACCGCATCAACCCGTACCTCATCGGCGGTATCGGGCGTCTCGACAACGATGGCCCCAGCGGGTCGGAAGGCGGGGTCTTCTACAAGTTCGGGGCCGGCATGATGGCGGACATCGCCAAGAACACGGCCAAGGGCACCAACCTTGCGATGCGCGGCGAGATCCACACGCGCCGCAGCGAGGACTTCAACGATTACGTGGCCTCGCTCGGTCTCGTGTACTCCTGGGGCGGCTCCATCGCGGCGCCGGCCGCGGCCGCCATCGCGGCCATCGCTCCGGCGGTGGTCAAGCCGGTCGACGGCGACGACGACCGCGACGGCGTGCCCAACAGCCGTGACAAGTGCCCGAACACCCCGGCGGGCGCCAAGGTCGACAGCGACGGCTGTGAGTGCGGCGATGTCGTGCTGCGCGGCGTCACCTTCGTGACCGACTCCTCGGAGATCACCCCGCAGGGTCAACTGGTCCTCGACTCGCTGGTCGCGGGCCTTGCGCGCCGCGCCGGTACCAAGCTCGAGATCCGCGGCCACACCGACTCGGTCGGCTCCGAGGCCTACAACCTCGCGCTGTCGCAGCGCCGTGCGGACTCGGTGAAGGCCTACCTCGTCTCGAAGGGCCTCAACGCCGCCGACCTCAGCACCATCGGCCTCGGTGAGATGCAGCACATCGCCACCAACGACACGGCCGAGGGCCGCGAGCAGAACCGCCGCGTCACCCTGCAGGCGCTCAGCGTGATCTGCGAGGCCCGCGCCTCGGAGGACCTCGTGCTGCGTGGCGTCACCTTCAAGACCAACTCGGCGGTGATAACCCCGACCAGCAAGCTGGTGCTCGACTCGGCCGTGGCCTACCTCAAGGCGCGTCCGAACGCGTCCGCCGAGGTGCGCGGTCACACCGACTCGGTGGGCAACGACGATGCGAACATGCGCCTGTCGAAGGCCCGCGCCGAAGCCGTGCGCGATTACCTGATCGCGGGCGGCATCGATGCCGGTCGCCTGACGGCGAACGGCTACGGTGAGACCGAGCACATCGCGCCGAACGATACGCCGGCCGGCCGCGAGCAGAACCGCCGCGTCACGCTGCGTATCGCGCCGTAAGGCGCGTATCAGACGACGCGCCGTAAGGCGCAGCGCGGTCGTCGACCGATCGAAGGCCCGCCGGGTGTCCGCCCGGCGGGCCTTTTTCTTGGGTGTCATCGCCGCGAAAACGGCCTTTGTTACGATAAGTCCTGCCTCGCCCCTGCGAGACCTGCACCGGAGCACCACCATGTCGCCGACGCACACCCCTATCCCCTCGCTGCCGGCCGCGCTGCAGGCCGCCCTGTGGGCCGCCCTGTCGGCGGTCGCGCTGCTCTCCCCTTCGGCCGCCCACGCGCAGGGCACCGGCAACGCCCCCTGGCCCGTCGACCAGTTCTGCGGCCGCGCACAGGGCTATGTCACGCTGTCGAGCCGCCCCGCACGCAACGTCCTGCACGAGGGATACGACAGCTTCCGTGCCGCCGCCGCCTCGGTGCAGCCGCTCGAAGCGCAGCAGTACACCGTCGCCGACGAGGCGCCGGGCAGCGCGCGCCTCGTATCCTGCAAACTCGCGACCGCCGCGGCGCTGCGTGCCGCCTACGGCGCCGAAGCCGCGCGCAGCGACTCGAGCTGCTCGCTCGTCAACCGCAACACCTTCACCGCGGTGCTCGACGCGATGACGCCCGACGAGCGCTCGCGCGCCCGTTTCGGGCAGGGCAAGAAGATCGCCTACGACCGCGACACCGTCGTCGCCAGCGCCGCCGACTGGCTGGAGCCGGGCGAGCTCGCCACGGTCGACAAGCGCGGCACGCTGCATCTCACCGCGCGCAGCTGGACCGGCGACGAGACCGGCCGCAGCGTGCGCCACTGCCACTTCATCGCGCCCGACTTCGCGCGACGCATCCTGCTCGACGGCTCGCTGGTGCTGCCCGCGACGCCCGTCAAGCGCTGACCACAAAGGAGCATGACCATGAAGATCCGGACCTCCCTCTGCGCCGTCGCCCTCGGCTCGCTGCTGCTCACCGGCTGCGCCTCGACCGGCAACCCCGACACCGCCAAGACCCGCAGCGGCGCGGCCATCGGCGCCGGCATCGGCGCGGTGATCGGCCTGCTCAGCAAGGGCGACAAGTTCGACAACGCGGCCATCGGCGCCGCGATCGGCGGCCTGGGCGGTGCGGCCATCGGCAGCTACCAGGACCAGCAGGAGCGCAAGCTGCGCGCGCAGCTCGCCAACAGCGGCGTCGAGGTCCAGCGCGTCGGCAACAACATCACGCTCGACATGCCGGGCGGCGTGACCTTCGCCACCAACAGCGCCGACATCAACGCCAATTTCTACACGGTGCTCGACAAGGTCGCCGCCACGCTCGGCGAGTTCAACCAGACGGTGATCGAGGTCGCGGGGCACACCGACTCGACCGGCTCGCGCGCCTACAACATGTCGCTCTCCGAGCGCCGCGCCGGTTCGGTGGTCAGCTACCTGTCGAGCAAGGGCGTCGCGCGCGAGCGCATGATCTCCGTGGGCGCGGGCCCCGATCACCCGGTCGACACCAACGACACGCCGGAAGGCCGCGCGCAGAACCGCCGCGTCGAGATCACCATCGTACCGGTGGAGAAGAAGGCCGGCTGACCGGACCGCGCGTCCGTAGGCGCTGTCGTCGGCGGCGGAGACGAGCTCGGCGCTGCCCGTGTACGGGCGCGCGCCGGTGGCGATGTAGCGGTGCTGCAGGTACCAACCGGCGGCGCTCTTCGGCAGGTAGGCGCCGTCCGGGGAATCCACGCCGAGCCGGGCATCGATCGCCGGGATGAATTCCTTGGCGTAGAAATCCGTGACCGCGGCGCGCTCGGCGGCGGTGAGCGCGGCGCCGTCGAGTCCGCGGTAGGCGGCGAGGAGCTCCGACGCGGCGGCGCCGACCTGCGGCATCGCCGAGAGGGCGAGCACCTCGTTCCGGGCCGCCTCGAGCGCCGAACTGACCGCGCCCGACTTGGCGCGCTGCATGGATTGGACCTGCGCGAGGGCGGAGGCCCGCAGGCTGTCGCGCGCGCTGGTGTAACCGAGCCAGGCGACCACGGCGATGGCCGACAGCACGAGCGCGAGGATCGCCGCCATCAGCTTGGACTGCAGGCTGATGGAACGAAGAGATCTCAAAGGCCGCCCTCCCCCGACAGCACAGGTCCGTGGTCACGGACCCAGAGGGGGGACTTCAGCGCGGGGCTTCCTGCGGTGCCACGGCGACGAGTTCGCGGAACACCCGCTCGAGGTATTCGGCCTGCAGGCGGGCGCGGGCCTCGGCGTCGGCCGGGTCAGGACGGAAATCGTCGATGGCGGAGGGGTCGAGCGCGCCACGCTTGGCCAGCACGCGCTCCAGGGTGTCGAGCCGGGTGCGGGTCACGGCGAGCTCGGCGACCAGCGCCAAGGTCACCGAGTACAACCGGTCGAGCATCGGGTCATCGGTGAATTCCGGGCGGCGCCCACGCGCCACGGTGGGCGCGGGCTGGGCGGGGTCAGCATCCAACGGGAGGGAGAGGTCCATATCCGTGCTACCCAATGACGGCGAATCCGTTCGCCGCTTGCCAAGCGCCGACCGCGTACCACGCGGGCGCACGCCCGAAATCTTCGCTCCTGCCGGCGGCCGCCTTGAAGGTAGGCGCGCGGCACTCGGTCTCGAACACGCGATCGCGCTCGAATCCGGCGCGCACCAGGCGCTCGGTCAGGTCCATCTCGTGCAGCGCGGTCCAGAACGGCTCGTTGTTGTAGCGGCCGTCCCAATCGCGCATGAACTGCTCGAAGGGCTCGAAACGGCGGTACGGCGGCTGCTCGAGGTGGATCGCGAGCCCGCCCGGGCGCAGCAGGCGGCGCGTCTCGGCGAGGATGCGCGGCAGCGCCTCGGCCGAGGTCTCGTGCAGCACCATCGTCGTGTAGACGAGGTCGGCGCAGCCGTCGGGCAGCGAGGTCGCGGTGGCGTCCTCCTGGCGGAACTCGATGTCCTCTACGCCCAGCGAACGGGCGCGAGCGTGGCCGTAGCGCAGGAACGGTGCCGCGACATCGAGCGCGACGATGCGCGCTGCCGGGAAGGCGCGGCGCAGCGGAAGCGTGTTGTGGCCGAGACCGCAGCCGAGGTCGACGATCACGCGCGGCTCGAAGTTCGGGTGCTCGCGCTCGAGCCAGGAGGCGAGCGCGCGGCCGGCGGCGTCGTTCCAGGGACCGGCGCTGCCGCCCACGGTGGCGAAGAAGCCCGCGTCGTAGTTGGCGGGGTTGGCGACATCGTCCTCGATGCGCTCGGCCGCGTAGCCGCCGCGCATCAGGTGGGTGTCCATCGCCGCGACATAACGCGGCACATCGAGCGACGGGTCGAGGTGCAATGTCGCCGCGTCGGTGTTGAGATCGCGGGCGCGGTCGCGCAGCGCCTCGGCCTGACGGCCGACCAGCTGCCGACCGGCGTGCTGGCGCATCTCCATGGTGTTGCGGCGCACCAGGCTCCAGGTGCGCCAGGCGGTGTCGCGCGCCATGGCCTCGGCCACCTCGCGGCGGTCACGCGGCTCGTGGCCGTTGCGCATGCGGAACGCCTGCCGGGCCTTGCCCTCGTAGGAATCGCGCACCGCCGGGGCCAGCCGGGCCGCCAGGAAGGTGTTGAGCTGCGCCACCACATCGAAGCGCGCGGCCTCGTCGTGGCCCGCCTCGGGGGTGAGGGCGTGCCGGCCGATCTCGGTCCATGGGGCGGGAGAAGACATGGCACCCATCCTATGCAACCCGCTCGTTTCCGGAAAATCGATTATTCTTGAGTGATACTGCGGAAAACCCGGATGATCGGGACGAGGTCGGACGATGCGTCACCCCAACTACACCCATCTGCTGTACTTCTGGACCGTGGTCCGGGAGGGCGGCGTGACCAAGGCAGCGGAGGCGTTGCACCTGACGCCGCAGACCGTCAGCGGCCAGATCAAGCTGCTCGAGGAGCAGCTGGAGGGGGCGCTGTTCGAGCGGCAGGGCCGCCGCCTGGTGCCGACCGAGCTCGGCCGCATCGCCTACGCCTACGCCGAGGAGATCTTCCCCCGCGGCCTCGAGCTCACCAGCGTGCTGCGCGGCGCGCGCACGCGCGGTCGCCGCTCGGTGACCATCGGCGTGGCCGACGCGGTGCCGAAGCTCGTCACCTTCCGCGTGCTGGAGCCGCTGCTGCACGGCGACAGCCCGTTCCACATCGCCTGCCATGAGGGGCCGTTGCCGGACCTGCTCGCCGACCTCGCTGCGCACCGCCTCGACCTCGTGCTCTCGACGAGCGCGGTGCCGGCCGACTCCGCGTTCAAGGCCTTCAACCACCTGCTCGGCGAGTCGGAGATCGGCTTCTTCGCGGCGCGCGCGCTCGCCGCGAAGCTCCGGCGCGACTTTCCGGGGAGCCTCGACGATGCGCCCCTGCTCGTGCCGACCGACCGCAGCGCCAACCGCCGCGTGCTCGACGACTGGCTCGAGGCCGCCGGCGTCGTGCCGCGCATCGTCGGCGAGCTCGACGACAGCGCGCTCATCAAGACCTTCGCGCAGCACGGCGTCGGCGCGTTCGCCGCGCCGCTCGCCATCGAGACCGAGATCGTGCGCCAGTTCGATGTCGCACGCATCGGCGTCGCGACCGGCATGAAGGCGCGCTTCTACGCGATCTCCACCGAGCGGCGCATCAAGCACCCGGCGGTGGCCGCCATCACGGAACAGGCGCGCAGCGGGCTGTTCGCCGCGGCGGCCTGAACGACGACCGCGGCGGCCTGACGGCCGCGCTTTGCTAGACTCGCGGCAGGCCTCGCGAGGAAAGACGCCGATGACGCCCCGCCCGCTCCGCTCCGCCGCCGCGCTGCCGGCGCTCGCCGCCGCGCTGCTGGCGCTCACCACCGCGGTGGCGGACGCGCAGACCGCCCCCTCCGCGCCCGGCCTCGAGCGCACGCACGACGGCTTCTGCGCCGAAGCGCAGCGCCGTCTGGTCGGCACCGCCCTGCCGGTGAGCAACATCGTCGAGACCGCCTTCGAGCCGTTCAAAAAATCCAAGCCGGCGGTGCTGCCGGTGCGCACGCACCAGTTCCTCGTGGCCGACGCCGCCGGACGCCCGATGCAGCTGTCCTGCAAGACCAAGAGCGCCGACCACCTGCGCAGCGCGCACGGCGCGGCCGCGGCGGGCCCCGACCGCAGCTGCCGGGACCTGCACCGCGACATGGTCAACGGGGTCTGGGGCACGCTCACGCCGGCCGAGCGCGCGCGGGCACCGCATCCGCCGTGGCGCGTGATGCTGGATGCCGATACCGAGAGCTACATGGGATCGTCGTGGCTCAAGTCGCGCGCCGAGGCCACGCGGGGCGCCGACGACCGGCTGCACCTGCGTGCCGCCGGGCTCTTCGCCGGATGGGAGGACTGGCGTTGGAAGTTCATGCCCGAGTCCTTCCGCGGCAACCACTACTGCCATCTCGTCGCGCCCGAGCGTATCCGTCGCCTGATGCTGGGCGAGGAGCCCTTGGCCGCGCCGATGGACGGCGACGCACCGCAGAGCTGATGCGCCTCCGGCCCGCCGTCGCGCTGCTCTGCGGCCTGCTGTGCGGTCCGCTCGCGGCGACCGCCGTCGCGGAGACGGTGCCGCTGCGCGAATCGGAGCTGCCGGAGGCGAACTTCGCGTTCGCGCACCGGCTCGGCACCGGCGTCTACGAGATCTCGGGGCGCACCGTGCAGGTCTATTCTTTGCCCTTCGAGTGGCGGCTGCGCGAGCGCGGCGTCGCCGAGGACGGCGCGGACAGCGCGGACAGCGCGGACGGCCGTGAAGGGCGCGCGGGGCGCGCCGGCCTCACCCTCACGCTGCCGGTGACGCTCGGCTTCTTCGACTTCAAGCTCGAGGACGTCCTCGAGTCGGGCCTGCCCTCGGACATCGCGACGCTGTCGTTCGTGCCGGGCCTGCGTTGGGACCTCGAGGTCGGCGACGGTTGGCAGCTGCAGCCGTTCGTCGAGGCCGGCGTCGCGCGCGACCGCAGCAGCGACCTGCGTTCGCGCGTCGCGACGGTCGGCGCGACCGCCGACCGGTACGCCACCTCGCGCCACGGCATGCTGCGCGTGCACCACGCCTTCGAGTACGCGCATGCCAGCATCGACGGCTTCTCCGGGGACGATTTCGTGCTCTGGGTCTCGGGCGCCGAACTCGTGCGGCCGTTGCCGACCACGCCCGGCCGCCGCGCCTTCGACTGGGCGCCGTACGGGGCTGTGCGCTGGTACCCGGACCCCCCGGGCGTGCCGCTGCTGGCGAGCGCGCCGACGCGCGGCGTGACGCGCCTGCAGGGCGAGATCGGCGTGACCTTCGGCACCGTCGAACCGCTGCGCATCGGCGGCGTGACCCTGCCGCGCATCGGCCTCGGTTGGCGGTTCGGTGAGCATCTGTCGGTGGCGCGCCTGGTCATCGGCGAGCGGTTCTGAAGCACCGTCCGCGGGCGCCCGGCGCCGCCCGCGACGCACCTCGCCCGCGCCTTGCGAGTCCCCCGCGCCCCACGGACAATGCCGGGATGAACGACGACGCCCGCAGTCCCGGCCCGCGCCGCCTGCCCTCGACCACCGACGCCACGCGCGAGGCGCGCGACGCGCGGCGCGCGCGGCTGCGCGAGGACGGGCATGCGATCGACGCGATCAGCGGCACGGCGCCCGAGCTCGACCCGGCGGCGCTCGCCGGCAGCATCGAGGGCTTCATCGGCTTCGCGCAGCTGCCGCTCGGCATCGCGGGACCCGTGCGCATCCGCGGCCAGCACGCCGACGGCGATTTCATCGTGCCGCTCGCCACCTCCGAGGGCACGCTGGTCGCCTCCTACCAGCACGCCTTCAACGCCATCAACCGCGCGGGCGGCGCGCGCGCCGCCTGCAGCCGCCAGCTCGTCGGGCGCGCGCCCTGCTTCACCTTCGCCGACCTCTCGGTCGCATCGATCATGGCCGCGTGGCTGCCGACGCAGTTCGTGCCGATGCAGCAGGCCGCCGCCGGCACCTCGCGTTTCTGCCGCCTGCAGGGTGCGCGCACCTCGCTGGTCGGCAACACCGTCTACCTGATGCTCGAGTACGCGACCGGCGACGCCGCAGGCCAGAACATGGTCACGCTCGCCACGCAGGCGGTGTGCGCGATGCTGCTGCCGCGCATGCCGCACGCGCCCACGAGCTGGCTCGTCGAGTCGGTGCTGTCCGGCGACAAGCGCGCCTCGGCGCAGGCCTTCCTCGGTTCGCGCGGCCGCAACGCCTCGGCCGAGGTCGTGCTGCCCGCGCGCACGCTCAACCGTTACTGGCGCGCCGATCCTGCTGCGATGGCGCGCGCGTGGCAGCAAGCGACCGCCGGGTCGATCCAGACCGGCTCCATCGGCGTGCAGGGCAACGTCGCCAACGCCGTCGCGGCGCTGTTCATCGCCTGCGGTCAGGACGCCGCCTGCGTCTCGGAGGCCACCACTTCGCTGACGCGCATCGAGGTCGATGCGTCGGGCGATCTCTACGCCTCGGTGACGCTGCCGAACCTCATCGTCGGCACCGTGGGCGGCGGCACCTTCCTGCCGACCGCGCGCGAGTGCCTCGCGATGCTCGGCTGCATCGGCACAGGCACGGCCGCGAAGTTCGCGGAGATCTGCGCGGTGACGGCGCTCGCCGGCGAACTCGCGATCGCGGGCGCGATGGCGAGCGGCGCGTTCGCCGATGCGCACGCCACAGGCGGCCGCAAGGGCCGCGGCACGGGCGAGGCGTGAGCGCGCCGGAGCCGACCCCGTCATCCGCGGTGACCGCCGCGCCACGGCCACGCAAGCCGGTGCGGCGCTTCGTGCTGCACAAGATGCTGCCGCCCTTCGGCTGGCGCGCCTACCGCGCGCTCGGCCGCTCATGGACCTACCGCACGGAGAACATGCAGCCGCTCTACGACTGCATCGCCTCGGGACAGCCGGTGGTCGGCGCGTTCCTGCACTCGCGCACCTTCGCGCTGATGCACTACTTCAGCCTCCCCGAGCAGGGCCGCTGGATGCTCATGTGCTCGCAGAGCCGCGACGGCGAAGCGATGGCACGCATCGAGGAGGGCCTCGGCTTCCGCGTGGCCCGCGGCTCCTCCGGCAAGGGCGGCGCGCGTGCGCTGGTCGAGATGATCAAGGCGCAGCGCGAGGACCGCGGACTCAACTCCTGCCTCGCCATCGACGGTTCGCGCGGGCCGCGCGGTGTCGCGCAGCTCGGCATCATCACGCTCGCGCAGAAGACGGGCAGCGTGCTGCTGCCGGTGGCCGGCTCCACCCCGCATTGCTGGCGCTGGGACCGCTCCTGGGACCGCACCGTGATCCCCAAGTGGGGCGCGACGGTCGCGGTGCGCGCAGCCGATCCCATCCCCGTGCCCGCAAAGCTCTCGCCCGAGGAGCTCGAGGCGCTGCGGCGGCGCGTCGAGACGACGATGCTGCGGCTGCACACCGAGCTCGACGCCGAGACCGGCTACTCGGACAGCGAACCGCTGCAGCTGCCGCCCGCGGGCGGCACGCCGCCGGCGCAGACCGCCTGACGCCATGGACCCCGCTCCGCGGCATCGGGACGGCTGCGCGGTGATGTTCGTCGACATGCGCGGCTTCACGCGCGCCTCGGCGCAGCTGGGCGAGCACGAGGTCGTACGCCTGCTCGAGGGCTACTTCGCGATGGTGGTCGACCTGACGACGGCGCACGGCGGCCGGCCCTGCAACATGGCGGGCGACGGGGTGCTCGCGGCGTTCGGGCTCGACCGTGCGCCGCGCGATGCGGACGCGGCCCCGGGGCCTGCGCCGCAGGCGCTGCGAACCGCACGCGGCATGCTCGACGCCTGGAGGGCCATGTCGGCCGACTGGCAGGCGCGCCACGGCGTCGTCACGGGCCTCGGCATCGGCATCCACATGGGTCCGGTGATCGCCGGCCCGATCGGCCCGCCGTCGTTCCGCCACGACACGGTGGTCGGCGACACCGTCAACATCGCCGCCCGCCTCTGTCAGCGCGCCCGCGCGGGCGAGGCGCTGTTCTCCGAGGCCGTACGACGCGCACCCGGCATCGACGGCTTGGGACTCGAGATCCTCGAGCTGCCGCCGCTGCAGATCCGCGGCCGCGACGCACCGCTCGGCATGCATTGTCTGCCCGCCGCGGAGCGGCTCGACCTCGGCGCGGACTGACGACGGCTGATATCCTCTGGATCCCGTTTCCCTCGACCGGATCCGTCACGATGCGCCACGCGCTGCTGCTCGCCATGACCACCGCACTCGTCGCCACCACCACCGTCTCCATCGCCGCTTCCCCGTTGCCGCCGCTCGCGGCGCCGTGGGCCGGTCCCTACGGCGGCGTGCCCGCCTTCGACAAGGCGTCGCCGGCGCTGTTGGCCCCGGCCATGGAAGCCGGCATGGCGCAGCAGCTGGCCGAGCTGCAGGCGATCGCGGACGACCCCGCGCCGCCGACCTTCGAGAACACCATCGCCGCGATGGAGCGCTCCGGTCGCGCATTGAGCCGCGCCTACACGGTCTACGGCATCTACGGCTCGACGCTGAGCGATGAGACCGTGCAGAGCGTCGAGCGCGACCTCGAGCCGAAGCTCGCCGCCTTCCGCGACCGCATCACCCAGAACGACAAGCTCTTCCAGCGCATCGCCGCGGTCTACGATGCCCGCACCACCTCGGGTCTCACCCCCGAGCAGCAGCGCCTGACCTGGCTCACCTACACGAACTTCGTGCGCGCCGGCGCCAAGCTCGACCCCGCCGCCAAGCAGCGCCTCGCCGCCATCAACCAATCCCTGGCCGGGCTGTTCACGCGCTTCAGCCAGAACCTGCTCGGCGATGAGGGCAGCCGCTACACCGTGCTCGCCGGCGAGGCCGACCTCGCGGGGCTGCCCGATTCGCTGCGCGACGACTATGCGGCGGACGCCGAGCGCCGTGGGCAGAAGGGCAAGTGGGTGGTCGCCAACACGCGCTCCTCGGTCGAGCCTTTCCTCACCTACTCCACGCGGCGCGACCTGCGCGAGAAGGTCTGGCGCGAGTTCGTCGACCGCGGCGACAACGGCGACGCGCGCGACAACAACGCCATCATCGGCGAGATCCTGCAGCTGCGCGCCGAGCGCGCGAAGCTGCTCGGCTTCGCTACGCACGCCCACTGGCGGCTCGAGAACACCATGGCGCGCACGCCCGAGCGCGCGATGGAGCTCATGGAGGCCGTCTGGAAGCCCGCCGCGGCGCGCGTGCGCGAAGAGGTCGCGGACATGCAGCGGGTCGCCGACGCCGAGGGCGCGAAGATCACCATCGAGCCCTGGGACTACCGCTACTACGCCGAGAAGGTCCGCAAGGCGAAGTACGACCTCGACTCCGACCAGCTGAAGCCCTATCTGCAGCTCGACAAGCTGCGCGAGGGCATGTTCCATGTGGCCAAGGAGCTCTTCGGGCTCGTCTTCAGGCCGTTGACGCCGGGCACGGTGCCCGTCTACCACCCGGATGTCGCGGTGTGGCAGGTCAGCGACCTCGCCGGCCGGCATGTCGGCCTCTGGTACTTCGACCCCTACGCGCGCGTCGGCAAGCAGTCGGGCGCGTGGATGAACTCCTACCGCGAACAGGAGCGCTTCGACGGCGAGGTCACCACCATCGTCTCGAACAACAGCAACTTCGTGAAGGGCAAGCCCGGCGAATCCGTGCTCATCAGCTGGGACGACGCCGTGACGCTGTTCCACGAGTTCGGCCATGCGCTGCACGGCCTCGCCTCGGATGTGCAGTACCCGTCGGTGTCGGGCACCAATGTGGCGCGGGATTATGTGGAGTTCCCCTCGCAGCTGCTCGAGCACTGGCTGCCCACCAAGGAGGTGCTCGAGCGCTATGCCGTACACCACGAGACGGGCGAGCCCTTGCCCGCCGAGCTCGTCGCCAAGGTCGAGCGCGCCAAGAACTTCAACCAGGGCTTCGCCACCGTCGAGTACCTGTCGGGCGCGCTGGTCGACATGAAGCTGCACCTCGCGGCCACGACGGACAAGCGCATGGACGCCGACCGCTTCGAGCGCGAGACGCTGGCCGCGCTCGGCATGCCGCGCGAGATCGTGATGCGCCACCGCACGCCGCAGTTCGGCCACATCTTCTCGGGCGACGGCTATTCCGCCGGGTATTACAGCTATCTTTGGTCGGACACGCTGACCGCCGACGCCTGGGAGGCGTTCACCGCCGGCAAGGGCGCGTGGGACCGCGATGTGGCGAAGCGGCTGCGCGACCATGTGTTCTCGGTGGGCAACACGGTCGATCCGGCGGACGGCTACCGCGCGTTCCGCGGCCGCGATCCGCAGATCGACGCGCTGATGCGCAAGCGCGGCTTCGCACCGCCGCTCGCCGCACCCGCGGCTGCGCCAGCGGCGAAGTGATCGCTCCGCACGCATGACGACGGGCCGCGGAGCGCCGAGGACCGCCCTGCGGCCCGTTCCCATGAATTTTTTTTAATGGGAGTTCGGCCGCGCACCAAACTTGCCGTAAATTCTTTTGGCCTCGCTTATACTCTCGGCCCGTCGACTGGAATCCGCGCGACCGCGCGACCGAAGAAAGGACCGAAAAGATGGCCAAGAAGACCGCCCGCAGCACCCGCAAGCCCCGCAAGGGCTCGCGCAACTTCACGCCCTGGACCCCTGCTGAAGAGAAGAAGCTGCGCAAACTCGCCGGCAAGATGCCGACCGCCAAGGTCGCCAAGACCCTGAACCGTTCGGTCGCGGCCGTCACCTTCAAGGCGTTCTCGCTGCGCCTGTCGCTGCGCCTCGCCAGCTCCAACCGCGGCCGTCGCCTCGGTCACTGACCGGGCTGAACGGGATCAGGGTCCGCGGCGCGTCCGGCCCGGACCCAGCGCGCCCAACACGCGGCGCGCGAGGTTGACCGCCACCAGGCCGCGGCTCGCCAGCTGCAGGGCCCGACGCGGGCCCGAGAACACCAGCAGAGCCGCGCCGGCCGCGAGCAGCACCGGCGCGCTCGTCAGCGTGCGCGCCGCGCGCAGCGCCGGCTGCGCGCCGCCGAGCCGGCCGGTGACCTCCGAGCCGGTGCGCGCGATGTCCTCGCGCAGGCGACGGCTCTTCATGATCAGCTCCGCCGTACGGCGGTCATCGTCGCGTTCGCCTGAGGTCATCGTGGGTCTCCCTCGTCACGGATGTCGCGGATGTCGCGGTCGGCCGGGCGCGGCTGCGCGGCGGCGTCGATCGCGGCGCGGTCGCGCCGCAGCTCCTCGAGGCTGGCGGCGAGCAGCGGCTTGCGGCCGCGCACGCGGCGCACCACCTGCCACAGCGCCAACGCTGCCACCAGGAAGAACCCGAGCGTGATCAACCCCGCCGCGAGCAGGCGGTGCTGCTCCCAGAGGGCGACGATGATGGTGACGGTGACCATCAGCATGGCGAGCGCGCCGAACAGCAACGCCACCGCCGCCCAGACGAGGATGACGGCGACGCGGCGGATCTCGCCGGACAGTTCCGTGGTGAGCAGCTCGACGCGCACCTGCAGCAACGCCAGCAGCTGCGCGAGCAGGTGGCGCAGGGATTCGAACATGCGGGTCAGCGACGGCTGAGCAGCACGCCGACCACGAGGCCGATGCCGGCGGCGATGCCGACCGACTGCCAAGGATTGCGGCGCACATAGTGCTCGGCGTCGTGCGCGGCATCGCGGGCGCGGTCGAGCAGCTCCTGCTCGAGGCCGGAGAGGCGCTCGCGCGCGGCGCGCACCGACTCGGCGGCGCGCTCGCGCACCTCGGCGGCACGGTCTCCGGCGAGACCGGCGGTCTCGTCCAGCAGCGACTCGGCGTGTTCGACCATGCGGCGCAAGTCGTCGATGATGTGGGCGGTGTCGGGCGTCTTGCTCATGTGCTGTCTCCGTTCGGCGAAGACCCCCTCCGCGGAGCGGGGCTTGCGGTGGTTTCGACCATCCTAGCCTGTCGGGGTTCCCCCGGTCAGCGCATCAGCAGTTGTACCCATGCCGCAGGTCGGCCGTGGCCGCCCGCCACGCCGCCTCGTCGTCGCGGGCGACGGCGTCGAGGTCGCCGGGCAGCGCGCGGGGATCATCGACCCACTCGCGCAGCGACGGACCGCCGTTGATGAGGTCGATGGCGAGCCGGTCGCGCTCGTATTCATAGGGGAAGTCGCGCCACAGCGGGTAGTCGGGCCGCAGCGCGCGGATCGCCTTGAAGGCGAGGGCCTGCAAGCGCCACGGCTGGAAGCGGTCGTGGTCGTAGGCAGGGTCGTCGAGGTGGATCTGCACGCCGTGGCAGAGCTTGCCGACATGCTTGTGGAAGGTGGGCTCGAACCAGCACTCGCGCAACCGGCAGCCCGCGAGCCACTCCGGGGCGAGCGCATGCATCTTGCGCAGCACGGCGGCGGCGTCGAGGTCCGGCGCGCCGAAGAGCTCCAAGGGCCGGGTCGTGCCGCGGCCCTCGGAGAGCGTCGTGCCCTCGAGCATGACCGTGCCCGCATAGGCGCGCGCCATCGAGAGGTTGGGCGCGTTCGGGCTCGGGTTGATCCAGCTGCGCTCGCCCAGCGGCCAGCCGTAACCCGGCGCGCTGTCGGGCGACCAACCCTGCATCGGCACGGTCACGAGCTCGACATCGATGCGGAACTCGCGCACGAACCAGCGCGCCATCTCGCCCATGGTGAGGCCGTGGCGCATCGGCATCGGACCCGCGCCGACGAAGCTCTCCCAGCCCGGTCGCAGCGCAAGGCCCTCCACCGGCCGACCCGCCGGGTTCGGCCGGTCGAGCACCCACACCGCCTTGCCGAGCCGGGCGCACTCCTCGAGCACATAGCGCAGCGTGGTGATGAAGGTGTAGATGCGGCAGCCGAGGTCCTGCAGGTCGACGAGCAGCGCATCGCAGTGCGCGAGCATCGTCGCGGTGGGGCGGCGCACCTCACCGTACAGGCTGAACACCGGGATGCCGAGCGCGGGGTCGAGGAAATCCGCCGACTCGATCATGTTGTCCTGCTTGTCGCCGCGCAGCCCGTGCTGCGGGCCGAACGCGGCGGTGATGCGCAGCCCCGGCGTGGCCGCCAACGCGTCCAAAGAATGCCGCCAGCCGCCCGCGCCCGCGCCGACCTCGGTCATGGAGGCCGGGTGCGCGAGCAGGCCGAGGCGCTTGCCGGCGAGCGGTGCGCGCAGCGCCGGGTCGGCGAGCAGCCGGTCGATGCCGAAGGCGATGCCGAAGACGCTGCCGGCGGGCGCGATGCCGCTCACTCGGTCACCGTGAAGTCGGCGACGAAGCCCGCGCGGTCGTGGAACTCGGGCTCGGCGCGCGGATGTGCGAGCGACCAGAAGCTGAGCGCGCCCAACCAATCCTCGAGCACCAGCGTGAACGCGGCCTCGAGCGGCGGCATGACCTCGTCGCGCAGCAGGCACTGGAAGGCCTCGTGCGGCACGGTAGCGACGAGCCGCGTCGCGCCCTCGCCCGGCACCACGCGCACTTCGGGCTGCGGGCCGCGCCAGGGCCGGTCGCGGCTGTTCTCGCGGTAGCCGTCGAACTGGTAGGACGCCCAGTCGCCCGAGGGGGAGAAGTTGAACTCGATGTAGCCCGGCTCGCCGCGCACGCCGACGAAGAGCTCGCCGCAGGTGCGCTTCCAGAGGAAGTCGCGCGCGGCGGGCGAGACGCTGCGCGGCGGCAGCGCGAGCCGCCCGGCCGGCACCGCGAGCGTGTACTCGGCGACGAGGCCGCGCGCCGACCAGCGGGTGGCGACATCGACGCGCCAACCGGACGGCACAGGCGTCTTCGGGTGCGGCTGCAGCGCGAAGGCGCCCGGCACGCGCGGCGCCGACCCCCGCGCGCCGCTCTCACCGCTGCCGCTCACGACGCAGCTCCGGGCTTGCGCCCCGCCACCACCGGCAACTGCCACACGGCGTAGCCCTCGGGATCGCGCAGCGTGCCGAGCGCGGCGTCGAAGAGCGCGCGCACCTCGGGCAAGGGCGTGCCGGAGGACTGCGCCAGCACCGCGGCGTAGCCGTCGCGCCAGGACTCGATGATGCCCGCCAACACCTCGCGCGGTACGCGCTCGGTGTCGAGCACGAGGTACTGGATGCTCACATGCTCGAAGCCCTGCGCACGCAGCATCGGCAGCGTGCGCCGTCCGATGCGCGCGTCGGTGCCGGTGTGGCGGGTGTGCTCGACGACATCCATGTGCCAGAGACGATCAGGATCGACCCCATCGCGGGGCGGGAAATGCAGCATCCCGTAGTCTTCGGAGACGACATGCAGCCAACCGCCCGGGCGCAGCACGCGGCGGCACTCGGCGAGCACGGCCGCGGGATCGGGGAGCAGTTGGGTGAGGTGGCGCAGGGCCAGGAAGTCGAAATGCGCGTCCGGGAAGCGCAGGCCAGTGGCGTCGCCCTCCTCGAAGACGAGCTGCGGCCGCGGCGCAGCGCCGACGGCACCCGCTGCGCCGCTGCCCGCGGTGGCCCCGCAGAGCGCCTCGGCGGCCCGCAGCATCTCGGGCAACACATCCACCCCGGTGATGGACTCGGCCCCCGGGAAGGCCCCTGCGAGCCTACGGACGAACTCCCCGGAGCCGCAGCCGACATCGAGCAAGCGCGCGCCGGCCGGCAGCGCGTAGCGGGCCAGCAGCCGCGACTCCTGCGGCCAGGTGGCCTCGGTCTGGAAACGCAGGGTGCGCAGCATGGCGGGGTCCGCCATCTGCGCCGCCTGCGGGTGGCGCGGATCGAAATCGAGGGGCCTAGGGCTGCTCATGGCCCCAAATGATAGGGCAACGGTGGGAGAATGGCGCTCCAGCACGGATGCCCTCCCCCAAGACCCCTGATGAACGCCCTCGCCTCCGATCTGCCGTTGTTCGCCCCGCCGGAGAGCGCCGCGCCGCGCATCCGCGAGATCCCGTACAACTACACCTCGTACTCCGACCGCGAGATCGTCATCCGCCTGCTCGGCGCCGACGCGTGGGCGCTGCTCGACGAGCTGCGCGGCGAGCGCCGCACCGGCCGCTCCGCCCGCATGCTCTACGAGGTGCTCGGCGACATCTGGGCCGTGCAGCGCAACCCCTATCTCGAGGACGACCTGCTCGAGAACCCGCGCCGTCGGCGCCTGCTCATCGAGGCGCTCGAGCACCGCTTGGGCGAGATCGAAAAGCGCCGCTCGGCCGACGGCAGCGCCACCGACCGTGAGCGCGACCGCAAGGTCGGCGAACTGCTCACCGCCGGCCGGCGCGCCGTCGAGGATTTCGCGGCCGCCTTCGAGCGGACGCGACGCCTGCGCGACCGCGCGCGCCGTCTGCTCGGCCGCCATGTGCGCGGCGATGCGGTGCGCTTCGACGCCGCGGCGCGCGTGGCGCATGTCACCGACGCCACCGACTGGCGCGTCGAGTACCCCTTCGTCGTGCTCTACCCGGATGCCGAGGATGAGATCCCGGGCCTCGTGCGCGCCTGCATCGAGCTCGGGCTCAGCATCGTGCCGCGCGGCGGCGGCACGGGCTACACGGGCGGCGCGATCCCGCTGACGCCGCTGTCGGCCGTCATCAACACCGAGAAGCTCGAGCGCGTCACCGAGGTCGAGCACATCGCACTGCCGGGCATCGCCGCGGGCCGCACGGTGCCGACGGTGTACTCGGAAGCGGGCGTGGTGACGAAGCGCGTCGCCGACGCCGCCGAGCGCGCAGGCTTCGTGTTCGCCGTCGACCCGACCTCGATGGACGCCTGCTGCGTGGGCGGCAATGTCGCCATGAACGCCGGCGGCAAGAAAGCCGTGCTGTGGGGCACCGCGGTCGACAACCTCGCCTGGTGGCGCATGGTCGACCCGCAGGGCGACTGGCTCGAGGTCGAGCGCATCGGCCACAACCTCGGCAAGATCCACGACGCGCCCGAGGTCGTCTGGCGCCTCACCTGGAAGGACGGCCGCGCCCCGGCCGCCACCGCGCGCACGCTGCGCACCGAGACGCTCACCATGCCGGGCGCCGCGTTCCGCAAGGCAGGGCTCGGCAAGGATGTCACCGACAAATTTTTGGGCGGCCTGCCCGGCGTGCAGAAGGAAGGCTGCGACGGCCTCATCACCGCCGCGCGCTGGGTGGTGCACCGCATGCCGCGGCACAGCCGCACGGTGTGCCTGGAGTTCTTCGGCGAGGCGCGCGAGGCGATCCCGTCGATCGTCGAGATCATCGGCCGCCTCGAGGCCGCCGACCGCGCCGACGGCGTGAAGCTCGCGGGCCTGGAGCACCTCGACGAGCGCTACCTCAAGGCCGTCGGCTATGTCACCAAGAGCAAGCGAGCGCTGCTGCCCAAGATGGTGCTGATCGGCGACATCGTCGGCGACGACGAGACCGCGGTCGCCCGCGCCGCCAGCGAGACCGTGCGCGTCGCCAACGCCCGCGCCGGCGAGGGCTTCATCGCCGTGGGCGCCGAGGCGCGCAAGAAGTTCTGGCTCGACCGCGCACGCACAGCGGCCATCGCGAAGCACACCAACGCCTTCAAGATCAACGAAGATGTGGTCATCCCGCTGCCGCGGCTCGGCGACTACACCGACGCCATCGAGCGCATCAACATCGAGCTCTCGATCGCCAACAAGCTGCGGCTCGCCGATGCGCTCGAGGAGTTCCTGCGCGGCCCGCTCAAGCCCGGCAAGACCGGCGACGCCGAGCTCGACGCCCTCTCGCGCGCGGAGATCCTCGGCGACCGCCCGGCGCGCGCGCGGCAGCTGGTGGCCGAGGTGCGCGACCGCTGGTCGGACCTGCGGCACCGGCTAGACGACCCGGCCGTGTTCCGCCAGCTGCAGGACCGCACGCTGCGCGTCTCCTGGAAGCGCGAGCTGCGCGAGCCGCTCGCGGCGGTGTTCGCGGGCGACGCCTACGCGCCGATCCGCGCCGAGATGGCGGCGATCCACCAGCGGGTGCTCAAGGGCCGCGTCTGGGTGGCGCTGCACATGCATGCCGGCGACGGCAACGTCCACACCAACATCCCGGTGAACTCCGACGACTACCTGATGCTGCAGGAGGCCAACGCCGCCGTGGCGCGCATCATGCGCATCGCGCGCGAGCTCGGCGGCGTGATCTCCGGCGAGCACGGCATCGGCATCACCAAGCTCGAGTTCCTCACCGAGGACGAGACCGCCGACCTGCGCGCCTACAAGCAGCGCATCGACCCCGACGGCCGCTTCAACAAGGGCAAGCTGCTGCCGGGCGGCGACCTGTCGCGCGCCTACACGCCGAGCTTCAACCTGCTCGGCCACGAGTCGCTGATCATGCAGCAGTCGGACATCGGCACCATCTCGGGCGCCATCAAGGACTGCCTGCGCTGCGGCAAGTGCAAGCCGGTGTGCGCGACGCATGTGCCGCGCGCCAACCTCTTCTACAGCCCGCGCGACAAGATCCTCGCCACCTCGCTGCTGATCGAGGCCTTCCTCTACGAGGAGCAGACCCGCCGCGGCGTGTCGATCCGGCACTGGGAGGAGTTCGGCGATGTCGCCGACCACTGCACCGTGTGCCACAAGTGCGAGAAGCCCTGCCCGGTCGACATCGACTTCGGCGAGGTCTCGATGGCGATGCGCGACCTCCTACGCCGCATGGGCAAGAAGCGCTTCAACCCGGGCGCGGCGGCGTCGATGGCGTTCCTGAACGCGACCAGCCCGGAGAAGATCACGCTGCTGCGCAAGGGTCTCATCGACTGGGGTTTCAAGGCGCAGCGCTTCGGCCACGGGCTGCTGAAGGCCTTCGCCAAGCCGCAGCTCGCCGCGCCGCCCGCCACCGTCGGCAAGCCGCCGGTGCGCGAGCAGGTGGTGCACTTCGTCAACCGCCGCATGCCCACCGGCGTGCCCAAGAAGACCGCACGCGCGCTGCTCGACATCGAGGACAAGGACTATGTCCCGGTGATCCGCGACCCGCGCGCGACCGCGGCGGACGCCGAGGCGGTGTTCTACTTCCCGGGCTGCGGCTCGGAACGGCTCTTCTCGCAGGTGGGGCTCGCGACGCAGGCGATGCTGTGGCATGTCGGCGTGCAGACCGTGCTGCCGCCCGGTTATCTCTGCTGCGGCTACCCGCAGCGCGGCTCGGGCGACTTCGACAAGGCCGAGAAGATGATCACCGACAACCGCGTGCTCTTCCATCGCGTCGCCAACACGCTCAACTATCTCGACATCAAGACCGTGGTGGTGAGCTGCGGCACCTGCTACGACCAATTGCAGGGCTACGAGTTCGAGAAGATCTTCCCCGGCTGCCGCATCGTCGACATCCACGAGTTCCTGATGGAGAAAGGCGTGCAGATCGAGGGCGTGACCGGCACGCGCTATGTCTACCACGACCCCTGCCATTCGCCGATGAAGCAGCATGAGCCGCTCAAAGTGGTGAACCAGCTGATGAACTCGGCCGCGAACGGCAGGATCGCCGACAACGCGCGCTGCTGCGGCGAGTCCGGCACCTTCGCGGTGACGCGGCCCGACATCTCCACGCAGGTGCGCTTCCGCAAGGCGCAGGAGATGCAGAAGGGTGCGGATGCGGTGCGCGCCGACGGCTTCGCGGGACCCGTCAAGGTGCTCACCTCCTGCCCGTCCTGCCTGCAGGGCCTCGCGCGCTACAGCGACGACACCGCGATGGAGGCCGACTACATCGTGGTGGAGATCGCGCGCCATGTGCTCGGCGAGCACTGGATGCGCGATTACGTGGCGCGCGCCAACGATGGCGGCATCGAGCGGGTGCTGGTGTAGCGACGCGTGGTACGCGTCGCGCGACTGCGGCGCGGCTAGGGGAACAGGCCGGGCAGCCAGCGCGGCGCGAGCGCCGCCTTGAACACGAGACGCAGCGCGCCGAGCGGCGTGGCCGAGGCGAGCAGTCCGCGGCCGACCAGCGCCGCCACCACGCGCCGCGCGTTGCGCTCCCCGGTGCCGAGCACCGCCGATGCCTCGCCGCGCGGCAGTTCGCCGCGCACCACGACCGCCTCGAGCAGCGCGTCGGCACGCGGCGGCAACGCACCCACCGCCATCTCCTCGCGCGCCCAGAGACCGATCCGCGCACGCAGGCGCGCGGGATCGATGAGCTGTTCCATGAAGTCCACCTGATCGAGGCAGACCTCGAGGAAGTGCCGCGTGAAGGCCGCGAGGTTCTCTTCGCTCAGCGTGCCGCGGCCATCGAGGTCGTTGCGGCGCGGCTCGTCGCAGGCCGCGAGATGCGCCTTGTAGGCGGCGGCATCGCGCGCCAGGCCGCGCGACACCGACCACAGCGCACCGGAGCCGAGCGGCTCGAGCAGCATCGCGTGCGACATCAACCGCGCGACGCGGCCGTTGCCGTCGAGGAAGGGGTGGATCCAGACCAGCCGATGATGCGCGGCGGCGGCGGCGAGCACGGTCTCGGCGGGACCGAGCGTCGAGTACGCCTGCTCGAAGCGCTCGAGGAAGCGCGGCAGCGCCGCCGCGGCGACCGCGATGTGACGGCCCACCCGCACCTCGCGGTCGCGCCAACCACCGGGCACCACCCGCAGCCGCTCACCCGTCCCCGGATCCGTCACCTGCAGCAGACCTTCGGGCAGCGCCGCGCAGAAGCGGCGATGGATACCGCGCAGGGCGTCGACGCGCGTCGCAGTACCCGCGAGTCCGCCGCCGTCGATCCAGCGCTGCACCTCGATGTGCGCGCGCGCCTCCAACTGCAGCTCGCGCTTGCGCGCATCGGCGCTGTAGTCGGCCTGCAGCGCGCGCTCGATGTCGATGGGATGGGTGTCGTGGCCCTCGATCAGGTTGCTGTAGTAACAGTTCATCGCGCGCAGGGCCTCGGCGAGCGAGTCGCCCAAGGGACCCGGCAGCGAGCGCCGCAGACCTGCGCTGCGGCGCGTGATCTCCAGCACGAAATCGACCAAGGCCGCGCGGTGCCGCGAGGACTCGGCGAGCCGCATGGGCTCCATACGACTGAGGTCCGCAGGCGGAAGAGGCGGCTTTCTGTCCGACTTATTGGCCGAAGATGGCGCGGTCATTAATTCATTATAAAACAATATTTTATGCTTACTCAACGGACATGTTATCGGTATCGATGTCCGACTTTATGTCCGACTTTGAGTCCGCCGAATCTGAAGAAACGGACCAGTACCATGCGAAAGACCTATGACTTCAGCCGCGCCAAGCGGGGCGCTGTGGTGGCGAGTCCGCGGAAGACGCGGATCGCGATCATGCTCGACGACGAGGTGCTCGCGGATTTCCGTAGCCGCGGCGAGCGGCTCGGCACGGGCTACCAGACGCTGATCAACCAAGCGCTGCGCGAGTCGATGCAGCGCGGCAGCGGCAGCCGTCGTCGCAGCAGCGAACCGCTCACCGAGGCGGTATTGCGCCGCGTGCTGCGCGAGGAACTGAAGGCCGGTTGAGGGCTCAGACCGCCTTGCGGAAGGTGAGGTTGATGCGCACGCCGCCCTCCGGCGGTCCCACGCCGTGGTAGCCGCGGCGCGCGGCGCCGCCCCACACCAGCACATCGCCCGGCTCGAGGCGTACGCGCAGCGGCGTGCCGGAGCGGCGCGCGCCGTACCAGAAGAACACCGCCGGCGCGCAGAGCGTCACCGACACGATGGGCTGGCTGAAGTCGCGCTCGTCGGCGTCGCGGTGCGCACCCATGCGTGCGCCCGGCACATAGCGGTTGACGAGGCAGGCATCGGGGTCGAAGCCGGGCCAGCCGGCGGCCGCGGCGGCGCGCTGCGCGAGCGAGCGCAGCACATCGGGCATCGCGGGCCAGGGCCGGCCGGTCAGCGGGTCGCAGGGCTCGTAGCGGTAACCGCGCGCGTCGCTCACCCAGCCGAGCGCGCCGCAGTTGGTCATGGCGGCGGACATGGGCCGCCCGCCAGGGGTTTTGAGGTGCCGAAACGACGCGGCGGCCGAGATGACCTCGACCGCCGCGACGATGTCCTCGGTAGGCCCCGTGAAGCCGTGCAGCAGCACGACCTCCGGGGCCACCGGCGTGGACTTCACCGGATCAGAACGCGAAGGTCACGCGTCCGTAGACATAGCGGCCCGAACGACCGAAGGGCGCGAGGTTCGAGAACGAGGTCGCACCCGTGGTGTTGAGGCCCGGCGGCAGCGGATCCGGGTACTTGTCGAACACGTTGTCGGCGCCGAGCGCGAACTTCAGGTTGTCGCCGAAGGCGTAGCGGGCCTCGAGGTCCACCAGCGTCTTCGGGGTCATCAGGAAGTCCGGCGCCGTGACCGTCGGGGCGTTCTGCGGCGAGAGCACCTCACCGTAGCGCGTGCCACGGGCGGTGAGGCCGAAGTCGCCGACCGTCCAGGAGACCGACAACGCGTACTTGTCCTTCGGCTGGCCGCGCTCGAAGGTGAGCAGGTTGCCACGGTCGAACAAGACAGGCGCCGGGTTCAGTGCGGACAGCTGCGACGTCGCAGGGACCTTCGTCACCGCCGTTTCGTTGAAGTTGGCGGTGGCGAGGATGTCGAAGCGACCGACGCTCTCCGTCACGATCGGGTAGTTGAACACGACGTCCACGCCCTTCGTCACGGTGTCGACACCGTTGATGAAGAAGCGGCCGCCGCCGATGCCGATGAAGCCCTGCGCGGTGAGGAAGTTGCGCACCGCGACCGAGGTGAGGTTCTCGGAGAGCACGACGCGGTTGTCGAGCTCGATGCGGTAGGTATCGATGGTCAACGAGGCACGGTCGAACTGGAACACCGCACCGACCGAGAAGTTCGTGGAGTCCTCGGAATCGAGCGGCTTGGCGCCGAGCGCAGCAGCCACCGGATCCGTCGCCGGGAAGGTGGTGATGTCGAACGGCACGCCGTTGATGAAGTTCGTCGAGGTGGTCGCGAAGTACTGCTGCTGCAACGACGGCGCACGGAAGCCCGTCGAGTACGAGGCACGCAGCGCGAAGCCGTCAGCGATGTCGTAGCGGCCCGCGATCTTGCCCGAGACGTTGCTGCCGAAGTCCGAGTAGTCCTCGGCGCGGATCGCCGCGGAGGCGAGCAGCTTCTCGGTGATGTTGGCCTCGAGGTCGAGGTAAACGCCGACCGCGTTGCGGCTCTCGTCGACGACGTTCGAGGGGCGGAAGCCCGGGAACACCTGCGCACCCGAGGGCGTCGGGCAGCCGCCCGCCGCCGTGTCGGCCGCGGTGGGCGAGGTGCAGCCCGCGCTGCCGAGCGGCAGGCGCGCGCCGCCGTTGCGGTAGGAGTCCGGCTCGCCGGCGGTGATGCTGTAGCCCTCGCGGCGGGCTTCGAGGCCGACCGCCACGTTGAGCGGCGAGGCGAGGCCGGAGACCTCGACACCGCGCACGCCCGACAGGTTGAACACGAGCTGGTCGTAGTCGAAGCCGCCCGCATCGAACACCGTCTTGCTGGTGGGGCCCAGCGAGCGGTTCAGGGTGTTCTGGATGGTGAACTGCATGTCGTTCTTGCCGTAGCCGATCGAGGCGTCCATGTCCCACTGGCCGAGGCCCCAACGGACGCCCGCCGAAGCCGCGTAGTCGGTGACATCCGGCGCGATCTGCGGCAGGAAGCCGTCCGGGTAGATGGACAGGATGTTGCGGCCCGAGGGATCGTAGGCGAGGCGCTGGAAGCCGGCCGACACCGCCGAACGGTCCTGGTAGCTCGCCGAGGCGTAGAACTCGGCGTTGTCGTTGATGTCGATGCCGGCGTTCACGAACACGGTGGTCTGGTCGACCTCGGGCTCGCCGTACCACTGGCTGAAGCGGTCGAAGGTGATCTCGCGCGGATCCCAGCTGTTGTTGGCGAGGCGCGGATACTGCGCGCGGAAGTCCCAACCGCCGCGCTCGGTGCGCTCCGCGGTCTTGTACTCGCCCGAGATGGTGAGGAAGCCGTTGCCGCCGAGCGAGAAGCCCTTCCAGCCCGACACGGTGAGCGTCTCACCGTCGCTGCGCTTGCGGCTGAGCAGCGCCGGAGCCGACCAGGTCGGCGTCGGCAGAGTCGAAGACAGCGGCGGCTGAGCGTTAGCGGGACCCGGCGGCGTGCCGGTGAGCGTCTTGTAGGTGGACTCGCGCCAGCCGTAGCTCACGCCGATCTCGCCGCCCGAGCTGTCCTCGCGCATGCGCAGGTTGATGACGCCGGCGATGGCGTCGGAGCCGTACTGCGCCGAAGCGCCGTCACGCAGCACTTCGATGCCGCGCACGGCGACGTTCGGGATGGTGTTGAGGTCGACCGCAGCCGAACCGCGACCCACCGAGCCGTTGACGTTGACGAGCGCGGCGGTGTGGCGGCGCTTGCCGTTCACGAGCACCAGCGTCTGGTCGGGCGCGAGGCCGCGCAGCGAGGCAGGGCGCACGGTGTCGGTGCCGTCCGTGAGACCCGGACGCGGGAAGTTGAACGAGGGCAGCGCGACGGAGAGCGCCTGGTTGAGCTCGGTGACGCCGAGGTTCTGCAGCGCCGCGGCGGGCACCACATCGACGGGCACCGCGGTGTCGAGCGCCGAGCGGTTGGCGACGCGCGTACCGGTGATGACGACCTGCTCGAGCTCTTCGGCTCCGGCGGCCTGCTGGCCCTGCTGGGCGAGGGCGGCCTGCGACAGCGCGGCAGCGACGAAAACGGCAACCAGTTTGTTGCGCATTTACAACTCCTTGAAATCCTTTGGAAGGAACGGGGGGTGATCTGAACCCACAAGAGTACCGATAAACAGCGGGCCACTCAACCTCCGTCCATCGGTCTTTTGGGAATATCGCCATAACCGAAAAACAACACCGGCCACCCGCCCGGCTCCCGGCGGGAACGCTGCCGCGAAGATTCTGTCCAAAGGTGACTTTCGGCACCTTTCGGACCGCTATCCGCCCGGCGCATCCTCACCCCATGAACTGCAAGTTCAATGCCTTCCCGACCGCCCCCTGCGACGACTGCTTGGGCGACTCGAGCAAGCATCTGGAGACGGATGCGGGCCTCGCGCTCTACTGCGAGCACGAGAGCGCGCTCGCACTCTGCGAGCACAACCGTTGGCGCGTGATCTCGCCGCTCACCTTCGACGAGGCGGCCGCCGTCCTTGAGGCCTGCGTCACCGCGCGTCGCATCCCGGAAGCCGACCTCGCCGAAGAGGCGGTGCCGGGCGAGCGTTCCTTCCAGCCGCTGCAGCCGCAGCGCGTTTGGACCGCGCCGGCGCACCGCCGCCCGAAGGTCCCGGCGCGCTGAATGCGCGCGGGTCGCGCGTGCGGCCCCGCGGTCGCCGCCCGTCCCTCCCCGCCGCCTATAATCCCGTGACCGCCCTGTCCGGCGGCGCGTGACCCATGCTCTTCGACCTCGAGACACAGAACGTCCCGGCCGCGACGCGCAAGCAGCTCAACCTGCAGTCGCTCGGACTCATCCTCACCATCCTCGCCGTGGCGGCGCTGCAGCTGCCCTGGCGGCTGGAGGACTGGTCGACGCTCGAATGGGGCGGCGTCGGCGCGCTGCTCGCCTTCACCGTCGCCTTCGGCGCCACGGTGCTGATGATCGAGTACGGCGCGAACTCGCTCGAGCGCGTGCTGCTGATCCTGCTGCAGATCACCATCGTGGTGATCGCCTTCGACCGCTTCCGCAGCTACCCCGGCCTGATGTACACGGTGCCCGCGCTGCTGATCGTGGTGGCGACGCAGATCGCGACGCTGTTCCGCGACTGGGTGGCGACGCTGCTGATCGTCATCTCGAGCGTGGCGTTCTGGGCGGTGAGCCTCATCAACATGCCGTGGCCGGGCGCCATCCTGCCCACCCTCGTGCTGATCGCGTTCCAGGGCTACGCGGTGAGCATCATCGCCTCGCGCATCGAGGTCGACCGCGCGCGCGGTGAACTCGCGCGCAGCAACGCCGAGCTCGTGTCGATGCAGTCGTTCGTGGCCGAGACCGTGCGCGACCGCGAGCGGCTGCGCATCGCCCGCGACCTGCATGATGTCACCGGCCACAAGCTCACGGCGCTCAAGATCAACCTGCAGATCATGCAGCAGCGCGTGAAGGACAACCCGGAGCTCGGGGATTTCATCGACCGCTCGGCGCAGATCGCCGACGACCTGCTCGCCGACACCCGGCTCATCGTGCGCCAGATCAGCGACTCGGAGGGCCTCGCGCTCAACGAGTCGCTGCAGAAGCTCTCCTCGCTGCTGCCCGACGGCATGATCACCGTCGACCTCGAGGAAGGGCTGCGCGTGCAGAGCGGCGAGGTGGCGCGGCTGCTGCTGCGCGCCTCGCAGGAGGGCGTCTCGAACGCGCTGCGCCACGGCGGCGCGAGCCGCATCAGCCTCAAGCTGCGCGCCATCGGCGACCGCTTCGTGCTGCGCGTCGTCGACAACGGCCGCGGCCTGCGCGGCAAGCCGGCGGGCTTCGGTCGCAGCCAGCTCGCCGCTCGGGTCAAGGACATGGCCGGCGAGTACCGGCTGACCGACCATGCCGCCGCGGGCGGCAGCGGCTGCGAGCTCGAGATCACGCTGCCCGACGGCGCGGCGCCGAACGCCTGACCGCTACAACAACCCCGCGGCGATCGCGCGGATGACCGCCTGGGTGCGGTCGCGGGACCCGAGCTTGACCATGAGCTCGCTCATGTAGTTCTTGACGGTGCCCTCGGAGAGGCCGAGGGCGTCGGCGATCTCGCGGTTCGAGAGGCCGGTCGCGGCGAGGCGCAGCACGGATTTCTCGCGCTCGGTGATGTGCAGGTCGAACGGCACGGCATCGCCCGGCCCCTGCGCGGCGCGGCGCGCGGCGGTGCGGACATTGCCGGTGACCACGGGGTTCAGCGCCCTGCCGCCGGCGGCCACCATCTCGATGGCGGCGAGCAGGTCGTCGGGGGACGCCCCCTTCAGCAGGAACCCCTGTGCACCCGCGGCGATGGCTTGGTCGAGCAGGTTAGGCTCATCGAAGGTGGTGAGCAGGATCACCGGGATCGGGCGCACCCAGCTGCCCAAGCGCTTGACCACATCGAAGCCGTTGAAGCCCGGCATGCGGATGTCGGAGACCACCACATCGACCGCGTCACGCCGCAGCGCGTCGATCAACTCCTGCGGCTGCGTGGCGGCGTAGGCGACATCGAGCTGCGGCATGCTGCCGAGCAGCGTACGCAGCCCCTCGAGGACGAGGGACTGGTCGTCGACGAGGGCGACGCGGATCGGCCCGCTCAACCAGTCCGGGTCCAGCTGGCCTTGACCTTCTTCGAGGGCGCGACGAGGCCGACGGAGTTGCCGTTGGCGACGACCTCGATGCCCTGCCCCGCGGTCGGCACGACGCGCACCACGCCGCCGGCGTTGACCACCTGGGCGGTGGCGAAGCTGCCGTCCTCGGAGGTCACGGACACCATGTAGTGGCCGTCGTTGGCGGCCTCGAACAGCGGCGCCACCGAGCCGAAGGAGACGAACAGCTCCTTGCCGCCGGTGTTGACCACGCGGCCGCGCAGGCGGGCGGCATCGACGCGGTCGATGACCGCGCCGTCGGCGTCGAGCTCCTTGAAGCGCGCCTTGTCGGCCTCGATGCGCTGGGCGCGCAGCTCCGCGATGTAAGCGCGCTCGGCGGTGAAGTTCTGCACCTTGAAGGTCGGCGTCAGCACGACCATGGTGTCGGGTTCGGCGGTGAGCTCGAAGCGCGCCACGAAGGCCTCGGCCTTGCCCAGGCGCTCGTCGAGCTTCACGACCTGCTCCTCGTTCTTGAAGAGCCGCTCCTCGACGAGGCCCAGCTGCTTCTCGGCCTTGGTGAGACGCTCGCCCTGGACCTCGATCTGCGTCGCCTGCTGCTTCATGCCCTCGATGAGCACCGGGATGAGGCCCGTGTAGTTGACCGACTTGTAGCCCTGCGCGTCGATGGAGACGAGCTCCGGCAGCACCTTCTCGACCTGCTGCGCGAGCACGCCGATCTGCGGACGGGCGGAGAAGTTGCGGTCGGGGAAGGCGCCGCGGTTCCAGTCGTAGGAGACGCCCTGCAGGCGGCGGACGATCGAGAGCGCGTCGGTGATGGCCTGGACGTTGGTCTTGAAGCGGGCGTCGGAGATGTTCTCGTAGCTGGTGGCGCGGATGTCGCCACCGGCGTTGATGTAGGCCACAGCCGTGCCGCCGCTCGTCTGCGCCTCGAAGAGGTTGCCGGTCTGCGTAGCGCTGTTCGCGCGGATGACGAGACCCCTCGCGGCGTCCGTCGTGGCGGTCACCTGGAGCATCGCGTCCGCATCGGCGGTGGTCGGGGCGGCGCCGATGCCCACGCGACCGCTGAGCGTGGAGGTTCCGGTGACGGCGAGCGTGCCGGCGATGCTGGTGTCGCCCGTGGCGCTGACGCTGAAGAGGTTGCTGCCACCGTTGACCTTGGCCTCGATGAGGTTGCCGCTCTGGCCGAGGCCGCCGTTGACGAGCAGGCCGACATCGGCGTTCGCCACGACATTGACCTGAAGCGCGGCGGCGCTCGGTCCGGTCGGGGTGGTGAACGTCGTTCCGCCGAGGGCGTTGATCAGAAGGCGACCGTCATCGAAGTCGCCGACGATGAGGTTGTACGCTTCGGAACTCGAGATGTAGAGCTTCTGCGAGCCGGTCTCGTTGATGCCGGCGCGGAAGCCGAGGGCTACGTTGTAGCTCCCGTTCTGGTTGTACTCCAACGCGCCGCTGCCGAGCGCGACATTGCTGGAGCCTGTCGTCGTGGTACGCATCGCGGTCGTGCCCACAGCGGTGTTCGTGTTGCCGGTGGTCAGGCTGGCCAACGACAAGGTACCGAGACCGGCGTTGGCGGCAGCGGATGTCGCCGCCTGCAGTACGCCGCGGCCGAAGGCCGCATTATCACCGCCGGTCGTGGCCGCGTTGTTCAAGGCACTGACGCCGAGGGCCGTGTTCGTGTCGATGCCCGCCGCACCCCGGCCGACGGTGATGCCGTTGACGGTGATGTCGGTGGCGAAGGTGGCGGCACCGGTGAAGCTGCTGGTGCCGGTGACGCCGAGCGTGCCGCCGATGCTGGTGGCCGAGGTGGCGCTGCCGAGGGTCGTGGCGGCGCTGCCGGTGGTGTTGATGTTGGTCGTGC
>CANHFH010000021.1 GCA_947459825.1 Pseudomonadota bacterium
CCCGTCAGGTTGGTCGTCAACTGCGCGCCCGCAGCCGAGAACCCGTCCTCGGCGCGCGCGATGTACCCCTCGTCGGTCGAATAGAGGAACGCCGTGATGGCACCGCCGCGCTTCGCGTCCGCCGTGGCGTGCGCGAGCGCCGCGTCCGCATCGGCCGCCTGCACCACGAACCCCATCGGACCGAAGCGCTCCTCGCCGTAGAGCGCATGTCCGGACTCGCCCGCCTGCAGCGCCACGAGCAACGGCGTCGCGGTGCGCGCCCGCGGGAATTCGGCATGCACATAGGTGCCCGACCCGCGCAGCACGCGGCCGCGCCGCGCGCCCTCGCGCTGCATCTCGGCGATGAGCGCCGGCGTGCCGGGCGACTGCAGCGCGGCGAGGATGCCGCCGGCGCGCTTCGGGTCGGCGGCGATGCCGTCGAAAGCGGCGGCGAGCCGCGCACCGAACTCGTCGGCGGAGACGCGCCCGGTCGCCGTACGGATGCCGGTGTCCGGCACATAGACGGTCTGCGGCGAGGTGCACATCTGCGCCGAGAAGAGGCTCATGGTCGTGGCGAGACTTTTGATGACCGGATCGAGGTCCTCGACCGACTCGACCACGACGGTGTTCACGCCCGAGGTCTCCGAGTAGCAGAGCGCCGGGAACGCGTTCGCCTCCACCCATGAACCGAAGCGGGCGCTGCCCGTGAAATCGACGATCGCGGTGCGCGGGTGCTTGACGAGCAGCTTGCCGAGCGGCTCGGCGGCCGTGTCGAGGCAGAGCGTGACGAGGTCGGGGCTGAAGCCCGCCGACGCCAGCACTTCGCGGCAGGCGCGGACGGCCAGCGCCATCGGCAGCACCGCGGTGGGATGCGGCTTCACGATGACGGGGTTGCCGGTCGCGAGATTGGCGAACATCGCGGGGTAGGCGTTCCAGGTCGGGAAGGTGGCGCAGGTGAACACCACCGCCACGCCGCGCGGCACCAGCCGGTAGCGCTTCTGCAGACGCAGCGTCGCCGAACCGAAGCGTCGTTCCCACAACGCCTCGCGGGTCACGGCGGCCATCGCGGTCTGCGCATACACCAACGCCTCGACACCGCGGTCGAGCGCGTTGGTGCCGCTGCCGGCGTAGCTCATGAGCGCGCCTTGACCTGCGGTGTGCATCACGGCAGCCGCCGACTCGAACACCCGGTCGTAGAGCCGGTCGACGATCTCCATGCAGACGCCGAGCCGCGTCTCGGGCGTCGCCTGCGCCCAAGACGGCATCGCACGCGCCGCCGCGGCATAGAGCGCATCCGGGTCGGCGCGCGGATAGTCGATGCCGAGCGGGTCGAGCGTGTACGGCGACACCTCGCCGAGCGCTTCGCTGCCGAGCCGACCGATGCTGCCGGGCTGGTCGATGTGGAACGGCCGGCCGAGCGTCGCCTCGAAGGCCGCGCGACCGGTCTGCGCGGCCACCTCGCCGCCGCGATGCCGGTCCGGTGTCTCCGGGAACAGCGAGAAGTAGCCGCGCTCCCGACAGGCGCGCGCCGCGTCGGCGAGCGACGATCCGTGCTTGGCGAAGAGATCCTGGGTCATGTGCGGCTCCGTCGCATGCTGCGTACACCGCCGGGGCGCCGCGCGGGCGGGCGGCGCCATTCGAGTTCATGACGGCGGATACCGCCCGGCGTGCGCTCCTCGGCGGAGAGGATCAGCCGTCGGCCGACGAGCCGCGCATCCCGCCATTGACGCGAACCGACGAAGGCGGGGTTGAGCGCGACGGTGACCTCATGCTCGACCCGCGGGCCGGCCGTCCCGGCGACCAACCGCCAGCGGCCCGCATAGCTGAAATAGCCGTCGAATGCGTCCGCCCGTTCGCGCAGCGTCGCATCGCGCGGATTCGGCCTCGCGAACGGCTTGCGACCGCCCGCCATGATGCAGGCGCTCATGAAGCCGTCGTGCGTGTAGAGCAGCAGACCGCTGGCACCCGCACCGAAGGGCTCGGTGACGCGGCCGTCCTCGTAGGTGATGCGCCAAAGATGGTAGGCCCAGGCGCCGGCGATATCGGCGGGCTTCACCGTGCGTCCCATGCTCAAGCCTCCGCCCCGAACGAGGGCAAAGCCACCGCCGCGCGGTATCCGGCTTCGTAACGCGCCACGATCGCCTCGACGGGCTCGATGGTGCGCACCGGATCGACGCCCTGCCCGGCCGACCAGATGTCCTTCCAGGCCTTCACCTGGTCCTGCGTGCCGGCGAGATCCATCTTGGACTTGCCCTGCAGGTTGTCGGGGTCGAACCCGGCCGCGACGATGCTCTCGCGCATGTAGTAGGCCTCGGCGCCGGAAAAGACCTTGGTGAGCACGAGGTCCTCGAGCGAAGCACGCGTGACCATCTCCTTGTAGCGCGGCTGCGCCATGCTCTCCTCGGCGACGATGAACGGCGTGCCGACGTTCGCGAGGTCGGCGCCCGCGATCTCGGCCGCGCGCACCGCGGCGCCCGTGCCGATCGCACCCGAGAGCACGATGACGCCATCAAAGAATCCGCGCACGGCGTCGATGAAGGCGAAGGGCGAGATCTTGCCGGTGTGGCCGCCGGCGCCCGCCGACACCAGCATGAGACCGTCGACGCCCGCAGCCGCGGCCTTGCGCGCGAAGGCCAGCGTGCTGACATCGGCGAACACCTTGCCGCCGTAGGCATGCACGCGCTCGATCGCGGGGATGGGACTGCCGAGCGCGGTGATGACGAGCGGCGGCCGATGCCGCGACACGAGGTCGAGCTCCGCGGGCAGACGCTCGTAGGAGCTGTGTGTGACGAGGTTCAGCGCCCAGGGGCCGAGGTACGGCGGCCGCGCGGCCGCCATCGCCGCATGGCCTGCTGCGATGCGCCCCATCCAGTCGTCCAAGATATCCACGGTGCGGGCGTTCGGGGCGGGGAAACTGCCGACGATGCCGGCCCGGCAGCAGGCGAGCACCAGATCGGGGCCGGACACCAGGAACATCGGGGCGGCGATCATGGGCAAGCGGAGCCCACGCCCGAGGTCGCCCAACCGCTGCCGTCCGCCTGTCGCCGCCGTGGTCATGGCCGTCTCCCTGATGACTTGCATAATGATACTATCCTACGGGGGTCGCGCTACGGCGCAGCGTTACGGTACATCAGAACTCGGGGGCGAGAGCATGGCCAACGGCGTCTACATCCTGGGCGGCTATCAGACCGACTTCGCCGCCAACTGGGCGCGCAGCGGGCGCGAGATCGCCGACGGCATGCGCGAGGTGCTCGAACAAGGCCTCGCCCAGACCGCTCTCGACCCGCAGGACCTCGACACCGCGCATGTCGGCAATTTCGCCGCCGAGCTCTTCTGCAACCAGGGACATCTCGGCGGGCTGCTCGCCGCCGCACTGCCCGGTCTCGCCGGCATCCCGGCCTCGCGCCACGAGGGCGCCTGCGCCTCGGGCAGCCTCGCAGCGCTCGGCGCCTCCGCCGAGATCGAAGCCGGTCGCTACGGGCTCGCCGCGGTCGTCGGCATCGAACAGATGCGCAATGTCCCGGGTGACGAGGCCGCCAAACTCATCGGCCCGACCGCGATGTGGTCCGGCCACGAGTGCGTCGGCGTCAGATACCCTTGGCCGCATGTGTTCAGCGAGCTCGCCGGCGAGTACGACCGGCGCTACGGGCTGCGTTACGAGCACCTCGCACGCATCGCCGAGATCAACTTCGCCAACGGGCGCCGCAACCCCAACGCGCAGACGCGGCGTTGGGAGTTCAACGAGCGCAGCTTCACCGCCGACGACGCCGCCAACCCCGTCATCGACGGCGTGATGCGCAAGCAGGACTGCGGCCAGATCACCGACGGCGCCGCCGTGGTGTTCCTCGCCAGCGAGACGGTCGCACGCGAGTGGGCGCGCCGCCGCGGCCGACCGATGGAGTCGCTCGCCCGCATCGAGGGCTGGGGCCACCGCACGGCGCCGATCACCTACGAAGGCAAGCTCGCGCTCGGCGCAGGTTCGCCGTACATGTTCCCGTTCGTGCGCGCCACCATCACCGACGCCTTCCGGCGCGCCGGCATCGAGGGCGTAGACCAGCTCGATGCCATCGAGACGCACGACTGCTTCACCAGCACCGAATACATGGCGATCGACCACTTCGGCATCACCCCGCCCGGGCAGAGCGGGCAGGCCATCGAAGACGGCTCGATCGAGATCGGTGGCCGTATCCCCGTCAATCCGAGCGGCGGGCTGATCGGGCTCGGCCATCCGGTCGGTGCGACCGGCGTACGCATGCTGCTCGACGGCTACAAGCAGGTGACCGGCACCGCCGGCCCCTACCAGGTCGAGGGCGCACGGCGCCTCGCCACGCTCAACATCGGCGGCAGCGCCACCACCACCGTGAGTTTCATCGTCGGCCGCGCGGCCTGACACGATTCCGTCCGGGAGACCAGAGATGCGCAAGTACACCGACATCAGCACCCAAGACCCCGCGGACCGACCGACCTGGGTCGACCATGTCGACAACCCCTATCTGCACGGGCCATACACGCCGGTGGTCTCCGAGGTCACGGCCGTCGATCTGCGCGTGGTGCAGGGATCGGTGCCGGACGACCTCTACGGCGCGTACATGCGCCAGGGACCGAACCCGGTGTTCGAACCCAAGGGGCAGTACCACTGGTTCGACGGCGACGGCATGATCCACGGCCTCTACATGCGTGACGGCGGCGCGAGCTACATCCGCAAATGGACGCAGACCCGCGCGCTGCACGACGAGATCGAGCGCGGCAAGGTCGAGCTCTCCGGGATCATGGGTCCGTACGATGTGTCGCGGGTCGCGGGCCGCGAGGATGTCGCGCTGAACTCCGACTACTGCAAGGACACCTCGAACACCACGCTCAACCTGCACAACGGCAAGCTGCTCTCGGCCTGGTACAACGCCGGACACATGTACGATGTCGACCCGCTGACGCTCGAGACGCGCGGCGAGGAGCGCTTCGGCGGCGGCGTCGACACCGCCCTCAACGCGCACGGCAAGGTCGATGTGCGCACCGGCGAGTACATCAACTACGGCTACGCCGACTTCCAGCCCTGGCTCACCTACTATGTCATCGGCCCGGACGGCGCGCTGCGCCACAAGGCGCGCATCGACCTGCCGGGACCGCGCCTGCCGCACGACACGACGATCACGCCGCGCTTCACCATCCTGCACGACTTCCCGCTGTTCCACGACACCGCGGTGCTGCGCCGCACCGGACATCGCGTGGTGCAGTTCCGCCGCGACCTGCCGAGCCGCTTCGGCGTCATCCCGCGCTACGGCACGCAGGAGCAGGTCAAGTGGTTCGAGTTCGAACCGGGCTATGTGCTGCACATGGTCAACGCCTGGGAGGAAGGCGACTGGATAGTGATGGACGGCTGCTTCCAGCCCGACCCCACCATCCGCCGCGACCCCGAGGAAGGCCCGCTCGGCTCGATGCTCGCCTACCTGCGCTACAAGGGCCATCTGCGTCGCTGGCGCATGAACATGAAGACCGGCGAGAAGAGCGAGCAGCAGCTCGACGACCTGAACGTCGAGTTCTGCCTGCCGGACATGGACCTCTACGGTGTGAAGAGCCGCTACTCCTACCACCAGCTGATCCCCACCGACCTGCAGACGCTGGCGTTCGAGGGATTGGTGAAGTACGACCACGACAAGGGCACGCGCGAGGTCTACCACTATCCGCGCGGCTGGTTCCCGAGCGAGACCGCCTTCGCGCGCAGCACCCGCGCGACCGAGGAGGACCACGGCTACTGCGTGACCCTCGCGACCGACATCTCGGACTACCGCTCGGAGGCCTGGATCTTCGACGCCCGCGACATCCAGGCGGGGCCGATCACGCGCATCGAGATCCCGGGCCGCGTGCCCGCGGGCTTCCATGCCGCGTGGTTCTACGGCCGCGATCTTTGGCCGCAGCAGGCCGCGGCGCGCGCCGCGGCCTGAGACGACCGGACCGCGTCGGCGCGGTCGATCGTCGATGGGACCGCGTCAGCGCGGTCCTTTGTCGAGCTCGCGCTGCAGGTAGGCGACCAGCGTCGCCGGCGTGTCCTTGGTGACCCGCGTGCGCTCATAGGCGTGCGCGGTGCGCACCTTGCGGTCGAACCAGACGAGCTCTTCCTCGGGCTGCTGCGGCCGTGTGCCGGCCAGCCAGAGGGCGGTGTCGGCGCCCGAGCGCTCGTCGCGCAGGATCGGCCGCAGGATCCTGCGGAAGCGCGGCAGCGAGCGCTGTACGCCCGCGGTGTCCGACCAGCCCGGATGCATGACATAGAAGTCGATGCCGCGACCGCCGTAGGTGTCGCGCCAGTGCTGGTTCAGCACCATCTGCCCGCGCTTGTGGAAACCGTAGGCGACCGTGCCGTTGTAGCGCGCCGGGTCCGTGACGTCCAGCATCGAGGTCATCAGCGGCACGTTGTAACCGCCGCCCGAGGTCACGTTGACGACCACGCTGCCGCGCGCGAGCAGACCGCCGGCGATGAGCGCCTCGGTGAGCTGGTAGTGCGACAGGATGTTGGAGCCGAACGAGGCCTCGCGGCCCTCGGCGGTGATGATCAGGTCGTCGTTCAGCACGCCCACGTTGTTCATCAGCGCATCGATCCGCCGCCCCTTGGCGAGCAGCCGCTCGATGAGGCGTTGCGTGTCGGCGGTGAGCGTGAAATCGCAGGTCTCGGTGTCGAGTCCGGCGAGGCCCGCGGCCTTGACCTCGGTCTCGAGGACGCGCAGTTTGTCGGCGCTGCGCGCCGCGGCCGTCACGGTGGCGCCGCCGCGCAGCGCAACCATCACCATCTCACGGCCGAGCCCGCCCGAACCGCCGGTCACCAACCAATGCTGACCCTTGAAGTCGGGCGTGAAACGCGGCCAGAAGAGCTTGCGCGCGAGGTAGCCCACCTGCGTGAAGCTCAGGGTGAAACGCCCGTAGAAGGCGGCGATCTTCTTCAGCTGCTGCAGGTTCATCGGGGACCTCGGATCTCTTTGGTAGACTTGATGATGACATGACTCGCACCCCGCCCCGGCTCGATGTCGACGCCATCCGCGACCTGCTGCGCCGCGGCGAGGGCACGCGGGTGCTGGATGTGGTCGGCGACCGTTGGGCGTTCCTGATCCTGCGCGATGCGTTCCTGCGCGTGCGGCGTTTCGAGGACCTGCGGCGGCGCACCGGTGCGGCCCGCGGCACGCTGGCGGCGCGGCTCGCCGAGCTCGTCGACCACGGCGTGCTGCACCGACTGCCCTACGGCCCCGTGCCCGGCCGGCTCGAGTATCGGCTCACCGAGAAAGGCCTCGGCTTCTATCCGGTCGCGCTCTGCATGTGGAAGTGGGAGAACCGTTGGAGCGCAGGCTTCGACCTGCCGCCGCGCATGGTGCATCGGCGCTGCGGCGAGGCGCTCGACCCGCTGATGAGCTGCGGCCACTGCGACCAGCCGGTGCATCTGCGCGACATCGGCTACACGCTCGGCCCGGGTGCACGGCATCCGATGCGCGGCGGGCGCAGCACGCGCCGTCGCCAATCGGCGGGTCCGGACGGCTACGGCGAGGGCGTGGACACCACCATGTTCCATGCGGTGGATACGGTCGCCGACCGATGGACGGCGGTGCTGCTGGCGGCGCTCTTCTTCGGTCTGCGCCGCTACGACGACATCAACGCCGCGCTCGGCATCGCCACCAACATCCTGGCCGACCGGCTGCGGCTGCTGCTCTCGGCGGGCGTCGTCGAACGCCACCTCTACCAGGAAAGACCGGCGCGCCATGAATACCGTCTCACGGCCAAGGGGCTCGACCTGTTCCCGTTCACCCTCGCGATGCACGAGTGGGGCGCCCGCTGGATGCCCTCGCCGCACGGCCCGGTCATCCGGTTGCAACACCGCGCCTGCGGCCATGCGCTGCGCAGCCGCCTCGTCTGCGGCGCCTGCGGCGAGCTCGTCGACCCCCACGATGTGGTCATCGAGCCCGTCGCGCATGGCCGGACGCGCGTTCAGGCCCGCGGCGGCAAGGGGAAGAAGCCGCTGGTGCGCCGCACATAGTCCTGGTAGTCCGGCCGCTTCTTGAGCATCCGCCGCTCGAGCAGCTCCTTGCCCATCATGCCGAGGATCAGCCAGGCCATCAGCGCCGGCGCCACGAATCCGATCCAGCCCCAAGGCACCTCGAGGGCGATCAGCGCGAAGCCGAGCCATACGCAGCACTCGCCGAAGTAGTTCGGATGGCGCGAGTAGCGCCAGAGGCCCGTGTCGAGCACCTTGCCCTTGCTCGACGGGTCCGCCTTGAAGCGCGTCAGCTGCAGGTCGGCCGTGCCCTCGAACACCACCCCGAACACCACCAGCGCCGCACCGATCCAGGCCAGCGCACCGAGCGCCACCGGCTCCGCAGCGACCTGCGCGAAGATGAACGGCACGGCGAGGATGACCACCGTGATGCCCTGATAGATGTTCACATGGATGAGGCTGTGGATGGCGTAGCTCTTGCCCTGCGACTCCACATGGGTCCGCAGACGCGCGTAACGCGGGTCCTCCTTGCCCCAGTTGCGCCAGAGCAGGTAGCCGCCGAGCCGCACCGACCAGAGCAGCGCCAGCACCATCACCAGCATGCGACGCTCATCGGCGCCACCGCCCAGCTGCCAGCCGATGACGGCGGCGATGCCGAGACAGGGCGCGAACCAGATGTCGACGATGCTCGAGTCCTTCATCGCGAGGCCGATGACCCAGACCACGAGGAACGACAGCATGATGTAGGCCGCCACCACCTGGAACAGGCCCCAATACCCTTCGAAAGCTTCCATCATCCCCCCTGGCCCGCTGCGCGGGTCTTCGTTGCAGAAATCTATGGATCCTAGACCGACAGCGCTCCGCTGCGCGGCGGCCGCCAACCGCGGGCGCGCTGTTCCTCGATGAGCTCATCGAGCCGCGCCGCGAGCGGCGGCGGGATCGCGATGGTGCGGCGGGCGTCGAGGTCGGCGGTGGTGGAGACCACCTCGAGCACGCTCGCCAACCGCTCGCGGGTCTCGTCGACGATGAACATCACCGACAGCACGCGCTTGGGACCGCGCTCGACGATGCAGGCGTGGCCCGTGACCACATCGCCGACATGCATCTCGTCGAGGAACCAGATGTGGTGCTCGAGATCGAACATGCCGACACGGGTCTCGCGCACCTGGTCGGCGGTGATGCCCATCATGTCCATGAACGGATAGCCCGACATGTCGTACAGCGCGGTGTAGTGCTGCACGTTGACATGCCCGTTCAGGTCCTCCCACTCGGGCGGCACGACATGGCGCACCAGCTCCGGCAGTTCCCGGACCTGCGCCAGGGACGGCATCTCGACTTTCGGCACGGCTTGTCCCCCCCATCGATCCCGTGTGACTTGCACAACAGGACCATCGGCTCGTATCCTGACTCCGTGCGCCGCGTCGCGCAAGAGGGGAGCCACCGCATGAGCCAGTCCAGCCACGAAGACACCATCCGCGGGTACTACGCCGCGTGGATCGCCGACGATGTGGAGGGCGTGCTCGCGCTCTGCACCGAGGATGTCGTCGGCGGCGTCATGCCGGGCCGCGACCTCAAGGGCAAGGCCGAGGTCGAGCGCTTCCTCAAGAAGTTCGCCACCGGCATGGTGGGCAAGCGCTACGAGTTCCACGCCATCATCGTCGACGGGGACATCGGCATGCTCGAGGGCATCGAGCACTACACCAAGGACGGCAAGCCCGTCAGCACGCCGTTCATGACGGTGTTCCGGTTCCGCGACGGCAGGATCGCCTCGTGGCGCGATTACTTCGACATGGCCTCGCTGCTCAAGCAACTGCAGGCGTGACCGCAGCGCACCGTCCGCCCTGGTTCCCGCCCGCGCCGCCCGCGCGCGAGGACTGCGTGCTGCGCGACATGCTCGACAGCCGCGCCCGGCGCTTCCCCGACCGCCTGTGCGCGCGGTTCGAGGACGGCACGACGCTCACCTACGCCGAGTGCCTCGCGCAGACGCGTGCGGTGGCCGCTGCGCTGCGCGCCCATGGCGTGCGCAAGGGCGACCGCGTGTTCGCATGGCTGCCGAGCGGCAAGCCGATGGTGCTGTCGTGGTTCGCCATCAACTACCTCGGCGCCGTCTATGTGCCGCTCAACACCGCCTACAAGGGCGCCGTGCTCGGCCATGTGGTGGACGCCGCTGCAGGCGCGGTGATGATCGCCCATCCGGGCCTCGCCGATCGTCTGCAAGGCCTCGATCTCAAGCACCTCAAGACGGTGATCACCGACTTCGCGCAGCTCGAGCGGGGCGACGCCACGACGCTCGGCGCGCTGGAGCCGGTCGAGCACTGGGACATCCAGAGCATCATCTACACCTCGGGCACCACGGGGCCCTCGAAGGGCGTGCTGTCGCCCTATCTGCAGGGCTACACCACCGCGGCGGTCAACTACGGCTACATGGGCGAAGACGAAGGCATCCTCGTCAACCTGCCGATGTTCCATGTCGGCGGCACGAGCTCGATCACCTGCGCGCTGCTGCGCTCGGGGAGCTTCTACCTCGTCGACGGCTTCAGCACCACACGGTTCTGGGACCAGGTGCGCGAGGGCGGCTGTACCACCACCTCGGGTCTCATCGGCGTGATGGCGGCCTTCCTCGCCAAGGCGGAGCCGCGGCCCGACGACCGCGACAGCCCCATCAAGTACATCACCATGTTCCCGGTCAACGAGGACACCATCGCGTTCGCGCAGCGCTTCGGCTTCGACTACCTCACCGGCTTCAACATGACCGAGGTGTCGACCCCGCTGATGACCGACATGAACGCGCCGCCGGACGGCAGCTGCGGTTGGCCGCGCACCGGCATGCACTGCCGCCTGGTCGACGAGCACGACATCGAGGTGCCGCGTGGCAGCATCGGCGAACTCATCGTGCGCAGCGACACGCCCTGGAGCATGAACGCCGGCTACGACGGCCTGCCGGAGGCCACCGCCCGCGCCTGGCGCAACGGCTGGTTCCACACCGGCGATCTCTTCCGGCAGGACGAGGCGGGCAAGTACTACTTCGTCGATCGTCTCAAGGACACCATCCGTCGACGCGGCGAGAACATCTCCTCGTTCGAGGTCGAGAACGCGGTCCGGCAGCACCCCGATGTCGACGAGGTCGTGGTGGTGGGCGTGCAGAACGAGGTCGCCGAGCAGGATGTGCTCGCGGTCATCAAGACCAAGCCCGGCCGCACGCTCGACAACGCCGGGCTCATCGCTTTCCTCGAGCCCAGGCTCGCCTACTTCATGATCCCGCGCTATGTGCGCGTGGTGGACTCGATCCCGAAGACCGAGACCAACAAGGCGCGCAAGGTGGTGTTCCGCGACGAGGGCATCACCGCCGACACCTGGGACCGCGACAAGGCGGGCATCAGGCTGCGGCGCGAGAAGCTCTAGCGCGCTGCGCGTCGGGCGCCACGGCGTCCTTACGCAAGACCTCGCGCGGGCTCCGCGGTCGCGGCCCGCACCACCACCGGTACGGCGCTCATCCGCGGCAGACCGCTCAAAGGCTCGTAGCCGTGCTCATCGTCGACCAGCGCCGCGGTGCTCGCCGGCTCGAAACCGTGCGCGATCGACACCACGCCCTCGCGCACATCGGGCGCGAGATGTGCGATGGCGCGGATGCAGCCCGCGCCGGACTCGATCTCGACCACCGCGCCGTCGATGATGCCGAGCCGCGCGGCATCGGCCGGGTTGAGGTGGGCGGGGTTGTAGGCGAGCCTCTTCTTCAGCGCCGGCAGGTCATGCGCCACGGAGTTGTAGCGCGCATGCTCGCGGCGCGACACCAACAACAGGCGTGAGGGATCGCGCGCGGTCGCCGCCGTCGCGATGTCGGCCGCCACGGCGGCGAGCTCCGCGATCATCGCCGGCGCTGCGAGCTGCAGCCGATGCGGCCAGTCGGCGGGCTTCGGTTCGGCGAGCGGTTTCGGGTCGGGGAACAGCGCGCCGTGCGGGTGCTGCTTGATCTCGGCGAGCGGCACGCGGCTGCGCGCCACGAACTGCTCGAGCAGCGCGTCGGTGGTGGGCGGCGTCTGCATGTCGAAGGGCTGGCCGCGGAACGCCAGCGGCAACCCCATGTACCGGCCCAGCTCATAGAAGATCCGCCAGTCCTCGAGCACCTCGCTGCCCGCCGGCGGCTCGATGAGCGTCGGCTGGTACTGCGCGTAGGGCTCCGGGAAGCCGATGGAGAGCCCGTATACGGTGATGCCCTCGTTGCCGAAGGTGATGGCCGGGGACTCGAAGCCGAAGCGCGGTGCGATGACATAGTGCGCATGGCGCGCGGTCGCGGACAGCACCGGGTCGACCACCACCAGCAGTTCCAGCGACTCGAGCGCACGGCGGGTCTTGGCCTGGTTGGGCCAGGAGAGCAAGGGATTGCCGCCGATCACGAACAGCGCCTTCACCTGTCCGTCGCCCGGCGTCAGGATCTCATCGGCGAGCGCCGCAGTCGGCAGCCCGGCCGCGGTATCGGTGAGACCGCGCACGCGCAGCGCCTCGCCGAAACCGGTCGCAGCGCGCGGCTTCTCGGCGCGCGCGACGCCCGAGAACTGGCGGAACAGCACACCGCGGTTCGGGACGCGCTCGCCGGCCTTCACCCAGCGCCCGCAGACGGTGTTGAGCGCGAGCACCAGGTAGTCCATCAGCACACCGTGCGGTGCCATGCTGGGGCCGGTGCCGCTGGTGGCGTTGCCGCGCGGGCCGCGCGCGAAGAGCCGGGCTGCGGCGCGGATGTCCTCGGCGGCGACCCCGGCCTGCGCCGCGACACGCTCGGGCGTGAACGGCGCGACCGCGGCGGCAAGCTCCGCCGCGCCCGCGGTCTCTTCTGCGACGAAGTCGCGGTCCTGCAAACCCTCGGTGAAGATCACCTGCAGCATCGCCGCCAACAGCGGAACATCCTGACCCGGGAGGCACTGCAGGTGCAGGTCGGCCTTGCGTGCGGTCTCGGTGCGCCGCGGGTCGATGACGATGAGCTTGAGGCCGCGCTTGCGTGCCTCATGCAGGCGCTGCGCGGGGTTGAAGGACGGGATACCGCCCCACATCGAAACCAAGGGGTTGGCACCCACCAGCAGACAGACATCGGAGTCGGTGAAGTCCTGCGGCCCGGCGCCCCACTTGCCGTGCAGCGCCATCGAGATCGGCTTGCCCGGCTGGTCGATGGTGGCGTTGGAGAAGCGCATCGGCGAACCGATGGCGTCCATCCAGGCCTCGCGCAGCATCACGCCCGCGGGGCAGAAATGGCTGAAGGTGCCGCCGTACATCGCCACCGAGCGCGGGCCGTGACGATGCAGGATGTCCTGCGTCCGCGCCGCCACCTCGCCGAGCGCCAGGTCCGCCGATACGGGCTCGAAAGAGCCGTCCGTCCGGCGTCGCTGCGGTCTCAGCAACCGCTGCGGCGAATCGTGGAAGGCATGGTAGTTGCGGCCCTTCACGCAGCTGTAGCCGCGGTACATGGGGTTGTCGAGGTCGCCGATGATGCGCGTGATGCGCCCGTCCTCGAGCGTGGCCACGAGCCCGCAGGTGGCGTGGCAGAAACGGCAGATGGCGGTGACTTCGGCCATGGCGACCTCGCGCACAAATGAGAAGGGCGGGGCGCTCCATGTGGAACGCCCCGCCCTCGCCGTCAGGTCATCAGAACTTCCAGGTGAGGTCGAGGCCGTAGGTACGCGGATTGCCGTACTGCGACACCTCTTCGCCGAAGAAGTGGATGATGTTCACGCGGTAGAGCTCGTCGTCGAGGTTCTTGCCCCACAGCGATACCGTCCAAGGGGCGTCCTTCGGCGACAGCTGGACGCGCGCGTCGAGGAGACCATACGACGGCTCCTTGGCGAGGTTGTCGGTCGCCCAGAAGAGCTGGCTCTGCCAGTTGTAGTTCAGGCTGAACTTGACCGCATCCTGCCAGGCACCGAAGCCGGTGGTGTAGTCGATGCCCACGCTCAACTGCTTCTCCGGGGTGCGCTGCAGCTGGTTGCCCGAGCTGTCGAGGCGCAGGCCCGTCGACGGGTTGATGGCCGACTCGAGGAAGTCCTTGTACTCGGTGTCCACGAACGAACCGCCGAGCAGGAAGCGCAGCGAATCGGTGGCGAGGAACTCGAGTTCCGCCTCGATGCCCTGGATGTTCGCGCTGGCCGCGTTGTCCGTGAGGTTGCAGAGACAGGCCGCGTTGGTCTGGGTCACCTGCAGGTTCTTGTAGTCCATCTTGAAGATGGCGGCGTTGAAGCGCAGCCGACGGTCGAGCACGGTGGTCTTGAAGCCGAGCTCGTAGTTGGTGGCCTCCTCCGGATCGAACGGCGTCGCCGCCTGCGCCGGGTTGGCCGGCGTATCGTCGAAGCCGCCGCCCTTGAAGCCCTTGGCGACCGTCAGGTAGGCGAAGGTGTCATCGCTGGCGCGCCAGTCGATCGTCACCTGCGGGGTGGTCTTGTTCCACTTGGCCGAGTACGGCGTCGTGAAGCCAGAGCCCTCGGCGTACTGCCAGGCGTTGGGCGCTACGCAGGCCGCGGGGGTGGGGCTCACGACCGAGCCGTCCGGACGGCGGCAGAGACCTTCGATGGTCACCACCGGGCGCGGGTCGTTCGGGCTGAAGCGGTCACCCGTCTCGACGACGAGCGCGTTGACCGAACCCGACTTCTTGTCCTGCGTGTAACGCAGACCGGCGCTGATCTTGATCGTCTCGGTGATCTCGTAGCCGAGGCTCGCGAACGCCGAGAGGTTCTCGATGGAGCCGTCGTTGACCCACTTGTTCTCGCCCGAGAGCGTGGACAGCGGGTTGTTGCCGCCCGGCAGCACCGCGCCGAGGAAGTTCTCGCCCCAGAAGCGGTCCGTCTTCTCGATGTCGTCCTTCTTGAAGTAGGCGCCGACGATCCAGTCGAGCCGCGACTCGGGGTTGTCCGAGGTCAGGCGGAACTCCTGGCTGAACTGCGTGGCGTCCACGGCTTCCGTGATCGGGTTCGCGAACAGGAACTGGCCGTTGTTGGAGGTGGCCGGGCGGGTGCCGTACTTCGTGTTCATGAACGCGATGTACTCTTGCCACCGGGTGATGCTCCAACCGAGCGCCTCAGGACCGGCGCCGGTCTGGTCGTAGAGCTGGGCGCTCTCACCGCTCGTGTAGCCGGTCAGCGAGTTGAACACGAAGCCGTCGAAGTCCTTGGCGATGTCGAGCGTGAAGTTGAAGCCGTCGCGCTCCATGTACTGCGTCGTCGGCTGGGTATCGCCCTTGTAGGTGATGTTGTTGGCGACGTTGACGCGCGGGTCGGTGAGGCCGAGGAAGGAGCGCAGATTGCTCCAGGGGCGCGAGCAGTTGGTGCGCAGGTAGCTCGTCTCGCACTCCTTGTAGCCGCCGTCGACGGCGACCACGTTCACGCCGTTGTTGCTGTCCTTGTAGTAGCCGAAGATGGCGCGGGCGGTGACGCCGCCGTCGCCGCCGTCGTAGAGCAGCTGGGCGCGCGCCTGCAACGAGTCGTAGTCGTCGACCTCACGCTGGTGCAGCGTGTCGAACGCGAAACCGTCCCGCTTGCGGTACTGCATCGAGAAGCGGCCGGCGACCGTATCGGAGAGGCCGCCGGTGACATAGCCCGTGAGGAACTTCGAGCTGTAGTTGCCGAGGCCGGCGGTGACCGAGCCGGAGGTGTCGAACTTCGGCTTCGCCGTCGTCACCGACAACGCGCCGCCCACCACGTTCTTGCCGAGCAGCACGCCCTGCGGACCGCGGATGACCTCGACCCGCTCGAGGTCGAAGAAATCGTAGTTGAGGTCACCGGTGCGGCCCATGTAGATGCCGTCGATGAAGGTGCCGACCGACGGATCGGAGGACGGCGAGTCGAGACGGGTGTTGGTGATGCCGCGGATGTTGAGCTCGACATCGAGCGGCGTGCCCGCGGTCAGCGAGAAGCCGGGCACGGCCGCGGCGAGATCGCCGGGCGAGAACAGCTTGGCCTCGGCGATGGCCTCGCCGGAGTACGCGCTGATGGAGATCGGTGTGGTCTGCAGCGCGGTCTCGCGGCGCTGCGCCGTGACCACCACTTCCTCGAGGCCCTGCGCATAGGACGGCGCTGCGGCCCCTGTGAGCGCCACCACCACCGCCGCCGCAGCGAGCGTGGGACAGGCGCGGACGGAGCGGCTGATCCTTCTGTTCATCATCTTATCCCCCATCTGTTTCGGAGTTCTTTATCGCTCGGGCTCTTGGCCGCAGCCACGCCCGCGGGGGCGATGACTTGCATAACCGAACCTTGCTTCTGGCGAGGCTACTCCCCTCGCGACCGACCGCGCAAGCCCTGTCGCGCACACGCCAAGAAGTCGGCATGGGCCGCGAGCGCGTCGGCGAACTCGCGAGGTGGCTCCTGCGCAACAACCTCCGGCCCGGCGGCGATGGCCGAGACCGACATCCCTGCCCCCCACTCCACCGCCGAAGCACGCCGGGCCCAACCCGCGCCCGCCACCCAAGTCTGGCCGTTCAACCGGGAGCCGGGCGCCACCATGGCGGCGACCGCCGGCGCCACTGCATCAGCGGACATCGTGGCGCGCAGCTCGTCGTTGAGGTGCGGGTCGGTCATGCGGGTCGCGGCGTAGGGCGCGATCGCGGCGCAGTGGACATCGCGCGCCGCGCCCTCGGAGGCGAGGCTGCGCATGAAGGCGAGCAGCGCACCTTTGGAGGCCGCGTAGGCCGTGAGTCCGTGCAGACCGTGCAGGCCTGCGCTCGATATGGAGACGACGATCCGTCCGGAACCTTGGTCGCGCATGTGGCGATAGATGGGATGGGTCACCGCCACCGTGCCGTCGAAGTTGACCGCCATGATGCGCCGGAAATCCTCGAGGCCGATGCGGTGGAACGGCATGTGCTGGTCGACGCCGGCGTTGTTGACGAGCGCATCGAGCCGCCCCCAAGCGCCGAGCGCGGTCGCCGCCATGCGTTCACCCGCGCCCTCGGCGCAGACATCATCGTGGTGTGCGACAGCCTCGCCGCCGGCGGCGCGGATCTCGGCCACCACCGCCTCGGCGCTGGAGGGCAACGGCGCGCCGTCCGCCCCGACGCGCAGGCGGTTGTTCACCACCACACGCCAACCGAGGCCTGCAAGGTGCAGGGCGTACGCCCGGCCGAGCCCGATGCCGGCGCCGGTGACGATGACCACCGGCCGGGAACCGTCGGATGCCTTGACCATGGGTGGCCTCCTTGTCAGTCTTGCAGTGAAAGTCGCGGGACATCATACCCGCAGGGGGACTTGCCATGGCCGACCGCGACCCGCGCCTCGCGCGCCTGTTCGACAAGGACGAGATCCGCGATGTGCTCGCGCGCTATGCGCGCGGCGTCGACCGCGGCGACGGACCGCTGCTCAAAGGCTGCTACCACCCGGACGCGATCGAGGAGCACGGCGGCCGCTACACCGGCAACGCGCACGAGTATGTGGACGGGGCGATACCGCGCATCCTCAAGATGGACGCGATGCAGCATGTGCTCGGCAACAGCCACTTCGACTTCACAGGACCCGATGTCGCGTATGTCGAGACCTACCTCGTCACCCTGGCGCGCATGAGCGTCGGCGGCGAGACGCTCGACACCTTCACCGGCGGTCGGCTGATCGACCGCTTCGAGCGCCGCGAAGGGGTCTGGAAGATCGCGCATCGGCGCACGATCTTCGACTGGAACCGCGACACGCCGATGCAGCAGGGCTGGGTCGGCGGCATGTTCGTGCCCGGCACCCCCGGCATGCGCATCGGCGCCAAGGGTCCGACGGACCCGTCCTACGAGCGGTTCTGAGCCGTATATGGGCCGGCCCGACGCACCGTTCCGCAAGACCGCATTCCCCTCCTCGCGTCTGCGCGTGGAACGGCGCGCCGACGGCAGCATCGTCGCCACGCCGGAACTGCCGCTCGCCGAGCATGATCCCAACCTGCCGCGCGAACTCGCGCGCCGCGCCGCGCTGCACCCCGACAAGACCTATCTCGCGGAGCGGCAGGGCGGCGCGCAGGGACCGTGGCGGCTTGCGAGCTACGGCGAAGTGGACCGTCTCTCGCGCGCGGTGGCGGCGTGGCTGCTCCGTGCGGGCATCGGCGAAGACCGCTCGCTGCTGATCCTCTCCGGCAACTCCATCGCCCATGCCGTGGCGAAGTACGGCGCGATGACGGCACATCTGCCGGCCTGCCCGGTGAGCACCAACTACGCGACGATGGGCGGCGACTTCGGGCGGCTGCGTCATGTCATCGGTCTGGTGAGACCCGCGGTCGTGTTCGCCGAGCAGACCGCGATGTTCAAGGCGGCGCTGGAGTCGGTCGACTTCGGCGACGCGACGATCATCACCGACGACCCCTCGCTCATCGCAGGCACCGCGGGCGGCGGACGCGTGGTCGCCACCGCCGAGGTGTTCGCCACCCCCGCCGGACCGGAGGTCACGCGCGCCATCGAGACCCTCGACCCCGATGCACCGACGCTCTACATGCTGACCTCGGGCAGCACCAGCCTGCCCAAAGCGGTCATCCAGACGCAGCGCATGATCACCGCCAATCTGGCGCAGGGGCGCCAGGTGCTCGGTGAGACCGCGGGCTGGAGCGATGTGATGCTCGACTGGCTGCCCTGGAACCATGTCTCGGGCGCGTTCACCAAGATGGGCACGCTGGTGTCGGGCGGCACGCTGTACATCGACGGCGGCCGGCCGATGCCCGGCGCCCCCTTCGAGGAATCGCTGCGCAACCTGAAAGAGGTCGCGCCGAAGTTCTATGTGAACGTGCCGTTCGGCTACGCGATGCTTGCGGATGCCCTCGACCGCGACGACGAGCTGCGCAAGCGCTTCTTCGGCAACCTCAGGCTCGCGCTCTACGGCGGCGCCGGCCTGCCGCAGGCGCTCTACGACCGCTTCCAGCAGCTCGCCGTCGACACCATCGGCGAGCGGATCTTCTTCACCACCGGCTACGGCGCGACCGAGACCTCCTCCGGCTGCATGGCGATCTACTTCCCGACCGAGGAGGTCGGCATCGGCCTGCCGATGCCGGGACTGACGATGAAGCTGGTGCCGAACGGCGACCGCTACGAGGTGCGCCTCAAGGGTCCGATGGTGACGCCGGGCTATCTCGGGCAGGGCGAGAAGAACCGCGGGATCTTCGACGACGAGGGCTTCTACCGCACCGGCGATGCCGCACAGCTGCACGACCCGGACGATCTCGGCAAGGGACTCAAGTTCTCGGGGCGGTTGGCCGAGGAGTTCAAGCTCTCGAGCGGCACCTGGGTCACCGCCGGTCGGCTGCGCGCGATGCTCATCGAAGCGCTCTCGCCGTTGGTGGCGGACCTCCTCGTCTGCGGCGAGAACCGCGACCGGATCGCGCTGCTCGCCTGGCCCAAGGTCGCGGTCGACGAGGCGCTGCGCGCGGAGCTCGCCAGGCGCCTCGCCGTGTTCAACGAGGGGCGCGGCGCGAGCGAACGCATCACGGCGCTCGGCCTGCTCACGGAACCGCCACGCGTCGATGCCCACGAGGTGTCGGACAAAGGCACCATCAACCAACGCGTCGCGATGACGCGGCGCTCGGCGGATGTCGAGCGCCTCTACACCGAACCGCCCGATCCGGCGGTCATCCTGCCCCGCGCGGGCTGAAGGGCCACGGCCCCGAGGAGATCGAGATGCGGAGATCGAGATGGAACTGAAGGACTGCGTCGCCCTCGTCACGGGCGCCAACCGCGGCATCGGCGAGGCCTTCGTGCGGGTGCTGCTCGCCGAGCGCGGCGCCGCAAAGGTCTACGCGGGGTCCCGCGACCCGGCGGCGGCCGCGCATCTGGAGCGCGAGTTCCCGGGGCGTTGCATCGCCATCGGGCTCGATGTCACCGATCCCGCCGGGGTGGCGGCCGCCGCCGAGCGCTGCGGCGATGTGTCCCTGCTGGTCAACAACGCAGGGCTCTTCACCAACGAACTGTTGATCGGTGCGGCGGACATGTCGCACGCACGCGCCGAGATGGAGGTCAATTTCTTCGGTCCGCTCGCCATGACGCGCGCCTTCGCGCCGGTGCTGAAGCGCAACGGCGGCGGCTGCGTGCTCAATGTGCTGTCGGCCGCCGCCATCGTCGCGCTGCCGAACATGGGCGGCTACTCGCCGTCGAAGGCAGCCGCGCGCATGCTGTCGGCCTCCTCGCGGGCCGAGCTCGCGCCGCAGGGCACGCATGTCGCGGCGCTGATCGTCGGCTCGGTGGAGACGCGCATGGCCGCGCATGTCCAAGGCGCGAAGGAGAAGCCCGAGGACATCGCGCGCGCCGGACTGCGCGCGGCCGAGCGCAACATCGACGAGCTCGACACCGACCGGATGGCCGTGGAGGTGCGCGCCTCGCTGCAGCTCGACCCCAAGGGCCTCGAGAAGCGGCTCGCGAAGATGCTCTACGCGACCAGCATCAGCACCGGTCGCTGAACGCGGCCGTCAGAACAGCGCGGGACGCTCGGTGAGCGCTGCGATGTGCGGCGGCGGCGCCTCGCCCGCCTTCAGCCGGTCGAACAGGCCACGGTCGAAGTAGTCGCGCCACTCGATGATCTTGCCGTCGCGGAAACGCATGATGCCCGCGTAGGGCAGCGACACGCGCCGGCCGTCGGGCATGGCGAAATCGTCGACGCCCTCGGTGAAGGCCGCATCGCCCGCCTCGGCGTAATGGAACACCCGCCAGCGCACATCGAGCATCTGGGTCGAGAGCGTGGCCATGAACTTCTCCGTCGCGGCCTTGCCGACGATCGGGGGACTGCCCACATGCGAGTACCACACGATGTCGTCGGCCAACTGGTCCACCACGGCCTTGAGGTCGCCGCGCCGCCAGCCGGTGATGACCGCCTTGACGGTCCCGTAGTGGGCGCCCGTGGTCCCGGAGGCCGCCGCCACGGCGGGCCCCGCCGCGAGCAACGGTGCAGCCAAAAGAAGATCCCGTCTGTCCATCTTCCACCCCCTTGCGATGCGGTTGTCCCGCCGCATTAAAGCACAGCTATACTTTTCTGCAGACAGTGCCGGCAGAACTCCGGGGGGAACCGACAGTGCGCACGACTCCTGCGGACAAGATCCGCGACTACCGCGGCCGAGGCTGGTGGGGCGACACCCGCATCCACGACATGTTCGACGCCAACGCGCGCGCACATCCGCAGCGCCCCGCGGTGATCGATCCGCCGAACCGGTCCGAGCTCGTCGGCGGCGCGCCCCTGCGCCTCGATTTCGCGGCCGCGGCCGCGCTCGCGGACGGCTATGCGCTCGCGCTGCTCCGTCACGGACTGCAGCGCGACGACATCCTCGTCACCCAGCTGCCCAACATCGTCGAGTACATCCCGCTCTACATCGCGGCGCTCAGGCTCGGCATCGTCGTGAGCCCCGCTCCGATGCAGTTCCGCAGCCATGAACTCGGTCAGATCGTCCGTCACACCGGCGCCAAAGCGATCATCACCGTCGATGCGCTGAAGGGCGTCGACCACATGGGCATCGCTCTGCAGCTGCGCGCGGAGCTCGCGAAGGCGGGCGTGCCGTTCGCGGTGCTCAGCCTGCGCAGCGCCTCGGCGTCGCCGCAGACACCGGAAGGCGCGCTGCCTTTCGAGCCGATCGCGATGGACGCCGCTGCGCGCACCGACCTCGACCGCCATGTCGCGGCGCATCCCGTCGACGCCGACGACATCGCGACGATCTGCTGGACCTCCGGCACCGAGGGGACGCCGAAGGGCGTGCCGCGCTCGCACAACCACTGGCGCGCCATCAGCTGGGCGCATCTGCGCGGGGCCGGCATCCGCGAGGGCGATGCGCTGCTCAACCCCTTCCCGCTCGTCAACATGGCGGCGCTCGGCGGCTGCTTCATGAGCTGGATGCACACCGCCGGCACGCTGATCCTGCACCACCCGTTCGACCTGCCCACCTACTTCCGGCAGATCGCGGTGGAGCGCCCGGCCTACGCGATCGCACCGCCCGCCGTGCTCAACATGCTGCTCAAGAACGAGGAGATGCTCGCCAAGGTCGACCTCTCCTCGCTGCGGTGCATAGGCTCCGGTTCGGCGCCGCTCGACCCGGAGATGATCCAGGGCTACCACGACCGCTTCGGCATCGAGATCTGCAACAGCTTCGGCTCCAACGAAGGCGTCTCGCTGATCAGCAACGCGGACAACGCACCCGATCCGCTGCGCCGGGCTCGATGGTTCCCGCGCTACGGGCGCGACGACATCCCCTGGTCCTCTCCGCAACCGGTGGTGATCCGCACGCGCGTGGTCGACCCGGAGAGCGGCACCGAGATCCTCGGGACGGACCGGCCCGGCGAGCTGCAGATCACCGGTCCCACGGTGTTCGACGGCTACCACAAGGCGCCGCACATCAACGCCGAGGCGTTCACGCCCGACGGCTGGTTCCGCACCGGGGATCTGTTCGAGCTCTGCGGCGCGGACGAAGGCGGTCCGCCGCGCTTCTACCGCTTCGTCGGCCGGCTCAAGCAGATCATCATCCGCGGCGGCGTGAAGATCGCGCCGGAGGAGCTCGACAACGTGCTCGCGCAGATGCCGACGGTGCTGGACGGCGCGGTCTGCAGCTACGGCGACCCGGTCATGGGCGAGCGCATCTGCGCGGTGGTGGTGCCGAGACCCGGCTCCGAGGTCACGCTCGAGTCGATCGTGGCGCATTTCTCGGCGGCCGGTCTCGCGCTGTTCAAGTCGCCCGAGCGGCTGCGCATCGTGGCGCAACTGCCGCGCAACAGCGTCGGCAAGGTGCTGCGCGGCGAGCTCACGAAGCTCGCCGAGGCCTGACGCAGCGCGCCGCGATCCGTCGCGACCGGCTCAACGCCAGGCGCGGGCGACGGCCACCGCGTCGCGGTAGCCGGCGCGGCTCACCTGCAGCATCAGCGCCGAAGCGAGCGTCGCGATGGCGCCCACCACCGCGAGCGCGACGCCGATCTTGGCGGGACCGCCGAGCACGGTGTCGCTGACGAAGGCGACGATGGTCGGCCCGATGCCGAGCGACATCATGGTGCCGATCAGGAAATAGGCGGCGACGATCTGACCGCGCAGCTGGTTCGGCACCACCGATTGCAGCGAGGTCCCCGGCAGACCGTTCAGCATGCCGAACAGCAGGCTGACGACGGCGAGCGAGGCGATCACCCAGCGAGCATCGGGCAGCAGCGGCGTGATGAAGACCAGCGGCACGAGCGCGAGCATCACCCAGACCGCGACCCGCACCGGCGCATCGACATGACCGCGCGTCAGCAAGCGGTCCGACACCCAACCGCCGATGTAGACGCCGGGAACGGAGGTGCAGAGCAGGATCAGACCGTAGGCGACACCGATGTCGCCGGCGGTCCAGCCGTGCACGCGGATGAACACGGCCGGGATCCACACCAGATAGGAGATGCCGGCGATGCCGAACACCGAGAAGCCGAGGAACAGCAGCAGGAACAGCGTGCGGCGCGCCTTGATGAAGGGCAGCAGCTCGGTGTCCGACCCTTGCGGCGCGAGGCCGCGCCGGACGGGTTCGCGCACCAGCAGGAACAGCAGCGCGATGGGGATGCCGGGCAGACCGACCGCGAGGAACACGAGCTGCCACGGCGCGAGCTCACCCACGAGCGGCAGCGTCACCGCACCGAGACCGGAGGCCGCCTCGATAACCTGGCCGCCGATGATCAACGCGAGCCCTGACCCGAGGTATGGACCCATCGCATAGGCGCTGATGGCCCGGGCGCGGCGCTCGGGCGGGAAGTGGTCCGAGATGAGCGAGTAGGCCGCCGGCGACAGTGCCGCCTCGCCGATGCCCACGCCCATGCGTGCGATGAACAGCGCGAGGAAGCTGGTCGCGAGACCGCAGAGGGCCGTCATCACACTCCAGGCGATCATGCCTACGATGATGAGCATCCGCCGGCTCATGCGGTCGGCGACCCAGCCGAGCGGCAGACCCATGACGCTGTAGAAGATCGAGAACGCGAGACCCGCGAGCAGGCTGAACTGCGTGTCGGTGATGCCGAGGTCGGCGCGGATGGGATCGACCAACAGGCTCATGATCTGCCGGTCGATGAACGAGCTGGTGTAGGCGACCATGAGCAGGCCGACCACCATCCAGGCGCGCAGCGGGCTCGGCCACGGCGCGTCGGCGACAGGTGCCGCTGGAACCGCCGTCGACGGCGCGCTCACGAGGCGAGCCGCTCGACGACCATCGCCGCACCGACGCCCCCGGCGCCGGTGCAGGCGACGAGTCCGTAGCGTCCCCCGCACTCGTCCAGCGTATCGAGCAGGCTCGAGAGGAGGATGGCGCCCGAGGCGCCCATCGGATGCCCTTTGGCCATGTGGCCACCGGCGACGTTGACCTTGTCGAGATCGACCGCGTGGTCGCGCAGGAAGATGGCGAGCGTGACCGCGAAGGACTCCATGAACTCGATGCGGTCCATGTCGGCGAGCGTGAGCCCCGCGGCGCGGAGCGCAGCGTGCATCGCGGTGATGCCGGCGAGCAGCGAGGCATGGGGATCGCCGCCCGAGTCCGCGTAGCCGAGGATCCGCGCGCGCGGCCTGCGACCCGCCACCGCATCCGGTGTACCGGACACCAGCACGAGGCCTGCCCCGTCGCAGACCGGCGGCGCGTGCGCGATCGTGTGGCGATGGTCGATTGGGCCCTCGAGCGCGTCCGAATACTGTGCGGCCAAAGCGGCGAAGCCGGGCTGCATCGCCGCGAGCGACTCGGCCGTGGTCTGCGGCCGGATGCATTCATCAACGGCAAGACCGCCGGTCGGCACGCGCGAGGCGGCGAACGCGGGCCGCGACTCGGCGGCGGCGGCGCGCTGCTGCGAGATCAGCGCGAGCCGGTCCAGCTCCGCCCGGGCGATGCCCTGCGCCTCGGCGAGCCGGTCGGCGGCGAGCACCACCGGCACATAGCGCGCGCGCTTCGGGAAGGAGGCGTCGGCGTAGTACGCGGCCTTGTCGGCCATGAACGGCACACGCGACATCATCTCGACGCCGCCGGCGAGCGCCGTTGCGGAGCGCCCCGCGACCTGCAGCGCGGCGAGCCCGGTCGCGGTCAGACCGGAGACGCAGTAGTTGTTGATCGACAGCGCCGGAGCGCCTTCGTCCAGACCGGCATGCAGCTTGGAGACGAGCGCGATGTGGCCGCCCTGGTCGCCGATCTGTCCCACGCAGCCGAGCGTCAGCGAGCTTGCCTGCCGCGGCGTGTGACCGCGCGCCGCGAGCGCCTCGACCAGCGTACCGACGAGTCCCTGCGGCTTCAGCGCCGCGAGCCCGCCGTCGGGACGCGCTTTGCCGCGCGGCGTGCGCACGGCGTCGAGTATCCAAGCCTGCATGATGACCCCCGGAACGGACGAGGCACCGAGTGTGCCGTGCATCGGACGCGCAGGGAAGTGCGGCGCGAGGATGGATGCCCTACACCGGCTGCAACAGCGCCTTGATCAGGGGATTGGCGAAGCGGCGCGTGGCGGTGACGGCGTAGAAGGTCTCGCGCAGACCGGGCACGCGCGCGCGCTCGACCAGGGTGCCGCGCTCGAGCTCGTCGCGCACCACCACGGGCGGCACCAGCGCGACGCCCGGCGACTCGCGTGCGATGAGGCGCAGCATCGCCATGTCGTCGACCTCGGCGGCGATCAGCGGCCGGATGCCGGCCTGCTCCATCAGGGTGTCGAAGGCCTCGCGCAGGCCGCTGCCCGCACCCGGCAGGACGATCGGCGTGGTGCGCAGGTCCTCGGGGAAACGGAAGGTGCGGCGCGACCGCGACGGACGCCCGACCAGCGCCGCCTCCTGCTCGCCGACCTTGTGGACGCGCCACGGCACAGCGCCGTCGCGCGGCACGGTGCCGTTGGTGAGCACCACATCGAGCGAATGCGCGGCGAGCATCGGCAGGAGTTCGCGCAGCGTCCCGGAGTGCAGCACCAGCTCGACATCGTCGCGGCCGAGCAGCGGCCGTAGCCAGCCGAGCTGGAAGTTGCGCGACAGCGTGGCGACCGCGCCGATACGCACCACGGCGCGGCCCGCGCGTGCCCCGCCCTTCAGCACGCTCACCAGCTCCTCGCCGGTGCGGAAGATCGCGTCGGCGTATTCGAGGGCGATGCGCCCCGCCTCGGTGAGGTCGATGCGGCGGTTGTGCCGCTCGAAGAGCGGCTGCCCTAGGCGCTCCTCGAGCTGACGCAGCTGCACCGACAGCGCCGAGGGCGAGACATGCAGCCGGGCCGCGGCGCGCGTGAGGCTGCGCTCGTGGGCGATGGCCCGGAAGTAGCGCAGGTGGTGGTAGTTCAGGACGGCCATAAATCGATTATATAAAAACGAACGATAGCGTCCAATATTTGAATTGGACGCTATCCAAGAGGCTCCTTAACCTGCGCGCCGTCCACAGCCCACCCGTCACACGCAAGGAGCACCCCATGACGAACCGCATCCCCGCCTCGCTCGCGCTGCCCGCGCTCGCCCTGCTGGCGCTCGCCGCCGCGCCGGCCCACGCCAAGAAGACCAAGACCCACACCGAGACCTGCCACGCCTCCAGCGAGGCCGAGGTCGCACGCCAGTTCGACCGCTGGAACGCTTCGCTCGCCACGCTCGACCCGGACAAGGTCGTCGCCCGCTACGCGCCGGTCTCGATCCTGCTGCCCACGGTGTCGAACACGCCGCGCACCACCCCGGAACTGCGCAAGGACTACTTCACGATGTTCCTGCAGAAGAAGCCGCAGGGCGTGATCGACTCGCGCCAGATCCAGATCGGCTGCAACTCGGCCATCGACGCCGGCATCTACACCTTCACCTTCGGCGACGGCAGCAAGGTGCAGGCGCGCTACACCTTCACCTACGGCTGGAACGGCAAGGACTGGCTGATCACGAGCCACCACTCCTCGGCGATGCCCGAGCAGCAGGCGAAGTGAGCTGACCATGGACGCCTCGCTCTTCGTCACGCTGGTCGACCCTGCGATCCTGCTGTTCTTCTTCGGCATCCTCGCCGGGTCGGTCCGCTCCAATCTCGAGATCCCGGCCGCAGCGGCCAAGTTCTGCTCGCTCTACCTGCTGCTCGTCATCGGGTTCAAGGGCGGCGTGAGCCTCGCCACGACCGGGTTCACGGCGGCGATGGGCTGGGCGTTGTTGGCGGCCTTCCTGCTGGCGCTGGCCGTGCCGGCGTGGTCGTTCGCGGTGCTGCGGCGGCGTCTGAACCCCTTCGACGCCGCCGCCATCGCGGCGACCTACGGCTCGGTCAGCGCGGTGACCTTCATCACCGCGCAGACCTTCGCCGAACAGGAGGGCCTGGCGCCGGGCGGCCACATGGCGATCGCCCTGGTGCTGATGGAGTCGCCCGCCATCATCATGGCGGTGCTGCTCGCGAACTATGTGCGTGCACGCGCCAAGGCGCAGCCCGCGGGCCTCGTGCCGGCGGGCGGCGGCGTCGCGCTGGACCCCGGTGCGGCGAGCGCCGCCGAGCCGATGTCCATGCGCAAGGTGCTGCACGAGGCGTTCACCGACGGCGCGCACCTCTTGCTGCTCGGCGGCGTGCTGGTCGGCTTCCTGACCGGCGAGGACGGCAAGAAGGCGATGATGCCCTTCACCGACCTGCAGAAAGGCGTGCTCGCGTTCTTCCTGCTCGACATGGGCCTGCTGGTCGCTGCGCGCGCCCGTGAACTGCGCCATGGCCGCGCCTCGCTCGGCGCATTCGGCATCCTCATGCCGCTCTTCAACGCGGTGGTGGCGCTCGCGCTCGCGAAGACCTTCGGGCTCTCCGACGGAGATGCCTTCCTGCTCACGGTGCTCGCGGCCTCGGCCTCGTACATCGTGGTGCCGGCGGTGGTGCGCTACGCCATCCCGGAGGCGAACCCGAGCCTCTACTTCACGATGTCGCTCGCGATCACCTTCCCCTTCAACATCGTGGTCGGCCTGCCGCTCTATCTCTGGGCGGTGGAGAGGTTCTGGAACTGACGCCGCGTCGCGCGACGCGGCGGCGCCTCAGGCCTCGATCGTGCCCTGCACGGTCGTGACGCAGGCGCCGCCGACCCAGATGTCGCCGGCCGCATCGAGTGCGATCTCGATGCGGCCGTCGCGCCCCACGCAGCGGCCCTGTTGGGCGAGATACGAGCCGCCCGGCGACACGCGGCCGAGCGCACGACGCATCACGGCGACCGCGCCGTTGCCGCTGCCGCAGACCGGATCCTCGGGCACGCCGTCCGAGGGCGCGAAGGTTCGCACCTCGATGTCGTGACCGTCCGCGCCGCACTCGGCGAAGAGGGTCACGCCGATCGTGCGGGTAGCGCGTTCGAGCGCGGCGAGGCGCGTCAGGTCAGGTTGCAACGCGAGCAGGACCGACGGCTCTGCCAGCGCGGTCACGAACCAACGCGGACCGACATCGATCACCTGGAGGGGCACCGTCGGGTCGGTGGCGGCACCGAGCGCCGCCTCGAGCGCGGCGCGTTCCGCAGCGCCGAGCGTCGTCACGCGCGCTTCCGGCAGACGCAGCCGGTAGCGGTCCGCGGGGTCGGCCTGCACCGGCACGAGCCCCACACCGCATTCCTGCAACAGCGGTCCCCGCGGCGCGAGACCCGCCGCGACCACCGCGTGCGCGCTGCCGAGCGTCGGATGCCCCGCGAACGGCAGTTCGGACATCGGCGTGAAGATGCGCAACCGGTAGGACGCTTCGGGCGCGGTGGGCGGCAGCACGAAAGTGGTCTCCGACAGGTTGATCCAGCCCGCGATGCGCTGCATCGCTGCCGTGTCCAGCCCCTCCGCATCGTGTACGACGGCCACGGGGTTGCCCATGAAGCGACGGTCTGAGAACACATCGACGACGGTGTAACGGCGCTGCATGCGGCGGATTCTAGCGCCGGTGGCCGCGCCGCATCGTCTAGACTGGGTCCTTTCGACGATCACGAGATCGGATCAGAGGTGCGTCGAGCATGAGCCTGAAGCGGACCCTGTGGACGGTGGCCGCGCTGGCGGCGGTGATCGCGGTCGGCGCCTATGCCGCGTTCCGGCTGTCGCCCGCGGTACAGGATGCCGTGATGGCCCGCGCCGCCCGTGCGCAGCTCACGCGCAGCGGCCAACTGCCGCTCGCCGACGACGCGCTGCGCGTACTGCTCTGCGGCACCTCGAGCCCGATGCCCCGACGCGGCGCGGCCAAGGCCTGCACGCTGGTGGCGGCGGGCGGGCAGCTGGTGCTGGTGGACATCGGCCCGGAGGCGACGGAGAACCTGAATCTTTGGCGGGTGCCGGTCGCGCGCATCGACACCGTGCTGCTCACGCACTTCCATTCCGACCACATCGGCGAACTCGGCGAGTTCAACATGCAGGGCTGGGCGCAGGGCCGCCGCACGCCGCTGCAGGTGTACGGACCCGACGGCGTCGAACAGGTGGTCGGCGGCTTCAACGCGGCCTATGCGCCCGACCGCGGCTATCGGCACGCGCACCACGACCATGGCAAGGGCTTGATGCCGGTCGCGGCGGGCGAGATGCAGTCGCGCGTCATCCCGCCGTTCAAGGCGGGTGAGGCGCCGGCCGGACGGCGCGCAGTGGTGTTCGAGCGCGACGGGCTCGTCGTCACCGCGATCGAGGTCGACCATCGGCCGGTGACGCCCGCCCTCGCCTACCGTTTCGACTACCGCGGACGCTCGGTCGTCATCACGGGCGACACGGTGTACTACCCGCCGCTCGTCGCCGCTGCACGCGGCGCGGACCTGATGGTCAGCGAAGCGGAGTCGCACGAACTCCTGGAGATATTGGCCGGCGAGATCGCGACCACGGGCGACGCGAGGCTCGCGGGCGTGCTGCGCGACACCACGAACTACCACCTGACGCCGGTACAGGCCGCCCAGATGGCGAACGAGGCCGGCGTGCGCGAGCTCGTCTACACGCACATCGCGCCGCCGCTCGTGGCGAAACCGATGGAGATCCCGTGGCTGCGCGGCGTGCAGGCGGTGCGCCCGCGCGGCGTGCGCATCGGGCACGACGGCCTGCTGGTCACGATACCGCTGGACGGCGGCGAGCTGCGCTTCGAGGCGCTGCGGGACTGAAGGAGATGGTGGCCGGGGTCGGAATCGAACCAACGACACGCGGATTTTCAATCCGCTGCTCTACCAACTGAGCTACCCGGCCGA
>CANHFH010000022.1 GCA_947459825.1 Pseudomonadota bacterium
GAACACGCCGTCGGCGACCCGCGCCTCCATGCGCATCATCTGTCCGCGGTAGGCCGTGCCGTAGACCATGGGCGGATTCGGCGCCTTCAGCCAGCCGTAGGCGCAGGGCAGCAGCACGGCGAAGTCCTCGCCCTTGTAGCCCTGTGCGAGCGCGCCGCGACCGGCGCCGCGCACGATCTCGAGACCCTCGCGCACCGCGCGCACGATCTTCTCAGGCCGCTGGATGCGCATGGTGTCGATGTTGCCTTCACCGGCGCCGACGGCGATCACCGCACGACCGCCGCTGAGCTCGTTGAGCGACAGCAGGCTGTTGGCGATCTTGAGCGGATGCATCTCGAAGGGGCTGACCGCGAGCGGGCCGAGCAGCAGCCGCGAGGTCGCCTGCACGGCGGGCACCAACGACAGGAAGCAGTCCCAGTGCGCGAAGAAGTTCGAGGACCAGAGCGCACGGATGCCGTAGGTCTCGGCTTTTACGGCGAGCTCCGCCACCTGCCCGGGGGAGAGATCGGGTTCGAGGATGATGTCTATCTGCACGCTGCGGTCCCTCCGGAGGATGTCCGATCGTCAGTCCTTGGCCGGGTTCTTCGTGGTCTCGGCGGGCGGGGTCTCCGAGCGCGGCGTGTCGAAGGGCCATAGCGTCACGCGTCGGTCACCGAGCCGCAGGTCCTGCATCTGCCGCGGCAGCGTGCCGAAGTCGCCGCGCCGCAGCGCCGCGCGGAAATCTGCGTCGCGCGTCCCGGTGTGGAGCAGGCGTCCGCTCGAGTTCAGGGTCCACGCATCGCCGGGGCCGACCTTGAACGACCAATAGTGGTTGAAGTTGTCGTCCATCAGCAGCGCATCGTCCACGCCGTCCGCGTCGAGATCGGTCCGCAACAGCATCATGCGGCGCGCGGCGCCGAGGATCGCGTCTTCGTTGCGGGCCGTGCGCAGAGCGGTCTGCAGGCCGGGCTCCAGCGCTGCGACTGGCGCCGCGGTGGGCAGGCGCTCGATGCGCGACAGCCAGTCCTCCAAGTCGTCGCCGCGCGGGTCCGTCGGTCGCTGCGCTGTGAGCGCCGCGGCACGCAGTGCAGCAGAGCCGCCCTCGGCATCCGGCAAACGGGCGATCCGCTCGAGACGGGCGCGTCCCGAGGCGCCCGCTTCCCGGCCGAGGAAGCGCAGCGCCGCGTCCTGCGCCGTGGCATCCGCAGCGCTGAGCGCGCGGCGCGCCTGGCTGTCGACCGACAGCCGCAACGGATCGGCGATCGGCGTGAGGCTCGCGAGCAGCACCGCGAGCAGGCCCAACGCCATCACCAGGTTGATGGCGCCCATGCGCGCGAACCACTTGCCGGGCGCCCAGGCCGCGATGCTGTAACCGACCGCGTAGGCGGTGGCCACGGCGGCGGTCACCAGACCCCAATAGCGCGCCGGTGTGAGCCCGAAGGTCGAGGTCCGCACCGCGAGCGAATAGAGCGCGGTCAGCGCGATCACGATCAGCAGCGGCGGCACGACGCGCAGCGCCTGCTCGATGAGGCGGCCGTAGCCCGGCGGTTCCTGTCCAGACTGATAGGCCGCGTTGAGCAGCAACACGGTGACGGCCACGAGCCAGAGGAGCCAGACCGCGTCCATGACCTTCTGGCCCTCGGCGAGGAGCGCCGGGAGCTTGGGCAGCAGCGCAAGCGCGAAGGCGATGACGATGAGGCCAGCGAGCGGCAACAGCCACTTCAAGAGGTTCAGCAACTGCCGCAGCAGGCCGTCGACCATGCCGGCCGAGGCGCCGATGAGGTGGATCGCGAGCGTGCCCACGACCGTCGTCGCCGGTATCGCGAACAGCGGTTCGCTGATGAAGTCGGCGACGCCATCGATGCCCAAGAGGCCGAACAGCATCGCCGCGAGGCCGAGCAACAGCCAGAACACGCCGGTGAAGAGCGCGGCCTCCGCGAGCGTCAATGCCCCGCGCCAGGTGATGTCGAACAGCGAAGGATACGGTCCGGTCCAGCGCCCGCCGGTGAGCCGCAACTTGAGCAGCGGCATCGCGAGCAGCCACGCGAGCGCCAAGGGCAGCACGAAGGCCGCGACCGTGTCCCCGTCGCTGTCGTATCGGCGCGCCCGTCCGTCGGACCCGGGCGCGTCGAACCCGATGTGCGTCGCGGCGAACCAGGCGGCGGTCACCGCGACGAACAGCGCACCCCCTGCGAACGCGAGATGCAGCACGCGCTCGCGTCTGAAAGGCCAGAGCAGATTCAAAGACAGCGGCAGCACCGCGAGCAGCAGCACGATCGGCAACATCACCCGCGGGTCCCGGGCGGGCCAGCGGTCCTCCGGCATGCCGTCCAAGAACCACCACAGCAGCAGGCCTTGGACGAGGGCGAGGGCGATCGCCGCGAGCGGCAGCGAGGGTTTGGGGTCTCTGGGGGCGTCCGACATGGGCTTCATTGTAGGCCCCACGCCTGTCGGCCGTAGTCATTCGACGCGAGGTTCAGGTCGCGTCCAGAGCCAGGTCGCAAGTCCTGCGAGACCCGCCGCCACGGCCAATACCGGCACGGTCGGCCCGTAGATCCACAGCGAGATCGCGACGCTCGCCGCCATGCCCCCCGCGGCCAGGCGTTTGCCGCGCTTCGACACGCGGCCGCCGTCCGCCCAATTGCGCAGCGGGGCGCCGAAGCGGGGATGGGCCATCAGGCGCTCCCGCCAGTGCGGTGCGCCGCGGCTGAACGCCCAGGCCCCGATCAGCAGGAACACCGTGGACGGCAGCAGCGGGATGAAGGCGTTGATGACGCCGATCGAGACGCAGCTGAGGCCGAGCACGCGCCACGGCCACACGCGCAGCGGGGTGGAGTCCGGCATCGCCGCGGACGGCGGCGCCGTCGGCTCGGACGGGCCGGCCTCGGTGCGGGGGGTGGGGGGCTCGGCCATGGGGGGGTAATGATACGGAGGTAATCGAGTCTCGGTGGCTCGAGACGGAGGTCGGCGCCGCCGGAGTGCCTACCGACCGGCCTTCACAGGGTGGATTATGTCACTATCCCGGTGGGTTTCAGCATGCGTTGGGGAGAGCATCATGATCCGTGTCCGTTCCATCATCGTCTTGTTCATGATCGCGGGGTGTTGGGCCTGTGCACCGCGCGTCGAGCCGAAGGCTCCGCCCGCGGCGCCGACCGCTGAGGCTCCAGCCTCCGCGAAGGCCCTCGCAACCGTCGCCGGAACCGACGCGAAGGCGGTCGCACCCGACCCGCTGACGATTGCTGCCGGCACGCTGTCGATCGCAGCCAGCCTCAAGAGCTTGTTCGGTGGTGGCGATACCGATGTCCGTTCCTTAAAGAGCAAGTTGGATGCCGTGCGCGCGCAGAACCAGATCACCCATGACCTGCTCCGGCAGGTGCTCGGCATCCTGAAAGGCCTCGGCGTCACCGTCAGGGAGGCCGTCAAGGAAGAGAACATCGTGCTGATGCAGGCGCAGTTGCAGTCCGAGATCACGCAGTTCTACGAGACCTACAACGCCGAACTCGAGGATCGTCGCGCGCGCCCCGACGCCAAGCGCCGATACGAAGCGGACATCATCGGGGATGTGCAGAACATCTCCACGACCTTGATGCAGCCGGCGTACGGGTTCGGCGCAGCCAACACGGTGGGACACGGGATGGTCCTCGATCTTTGGATGGCGCGGAGGATCGGTTGGCAACGCAACCTCATCGGCAACCGCGCGAAGACCTACCGTGGATACTTCGAACGCGCGCTCGACGAGAAGGTCGCCGATTCCCCGGCTGCGAAGCTGGCCGAGGCGCGGGCGCGTCGCGAGCGCCTGCAGGCGGTGCTGACCGAGGCGGACCGCATCGTCGGCGCTGCGGGTTGGAGCCAGGTGACGCGGACGTTCAACGACGGCCGCGGGGACCGGGGTTGTTGGCTGTCGTTCACGGTGACGATCACCGAGACGGCGACCGGAGACCAGGGCAAGGGGTATGCCGCCTCGTCGAGCCGTGTCGAGAGCGGCTTCGATCGGGACTGCGCGACGGGCAACCCTCGTTGCAGTCATTGCGAGATATTGGGCACCGAAAAGTCCGTCGCCGATCCGACCCGGCCGCAGTCCGAGACGCCGGCGGTGATGGTCGAGTACTGGAACGCCGTGCTGGCGTCCCGCCGGGCCGCCGAGGCGGACATCGACGTGCTCACCAAGATCAACGACGCGCTGAAGGAATATCTCGCCTTTGCGCAGACGGTGGAGCGCAAGCCGTGAACCGTCGGGCGGTCGCCGGTGCCTTGGGGCTGTGCATCGCGACGGCGGCTGTCGCGCAGGGTCCCGCATCGACACCTCCCTCCGCCCCCACCGCCAAGGTCCGCGCCGACGCGGTGACGATCTCGGGCCCCACGGTGGCGGGGTCGTTCTGCTCCACGGCGGAGGTGGCGGTGTTCCACTGCAGCACGGGTGCGAAGCAGGTGTCCGTCTGTGCCTCGCGCACGGCGACGCCGCAGGCGGGGTCGCTGCGGTATCTCTTCGGCAAGCCGGGCAGGGCGCCCGAGATCACGCTGCCCGCCCGATCCACGCCGCCCGCGCGCAGCGCCTCGGCCGACACCCTGACGTTCTCCGGGGGCGGCGGCGCATGGCTGCGGTTCCGGTCGGGCGAGTACGCGTACACGGTGTTCACGGCGACGGGGCGCTCGGGCCCTGACGGGCCGCGTTGGGAACGCGAGGGTCTGTTGGTCGAGCGCAAGGACCAGCGCGAGGCGTATCTGCCTTGTCGTCGGACCGCGGAGAGCCAACTCGGCCCTGAACTCTTCGAGAAGCTCGGTCTCGGGCTCGCCAAGCCGGACGAGTCGTTCGACATCCCGCTGTAGCGCGAGGGCGGCAGCCCCGACACCGAGTACGGTGCCGGGGAGGGATGGTGGAGGCGGCGGGAATCGAACCCGCGTCCGCAAGCACTAGACTCCAGGATCTACGCGCGTAGCTCTCTCATTGATTCTCGCCTTGCGCTACCCGAGGAGCAGGGAAGACGCTCAGCCAGCGACGGTGTCTCTTAGCGGAGCCACCCCGTCGCACGGTGGTCCGCGATCCTGTGAGCGCGTCCCCCGGTTCCGTGGCACAGGCACCAGCGGGTCGGAGGTTAGGCCGGATTAAGCGGCCAGAGCGTAGTTGTTGTCGTTGGCAACTAGTTGTTTGCAGAAAAGTTTAACGAGGCTCTCTGCACCTCGGCACGCCCCTGGAGGTTCGCAACCCACGTCGAAGCCGGTCGCCCCCAGATGAACACGAAGTATAGCCGAAACACGGGATTTCAAGGCGCGGAATCGCTAAACTCCGCGCCCCCATGCTCAGCACCGTCAATCTCGCCATCCAGTTCGGCGCGAAGCCGCTCTTCGAGGGCGTTTCGCTCAAGTTCACCGACGGCAACCGCTACGGCCTGATCGGCGCGAACGGCTGCGGTAAATCCACGCTCATCAAGATCCTGGGCGGCGACCTCGAGCCCTCGGCGGGCGAGGTGATCCTGCAGCCCGGGCTCCGGCTCGGCAAGCTCAGCCAGAACCAGTTCGGCTACGAGGACCAGCGCGTCATCGATGTGGTGATGCAGGGCCACACCGAGATGTGGGCGGCGATGACCGAGCGCGACCGCATCTACGCCGACCCCGCGGCCACCGACGACGACTACATGCGCGCCGCGGAGCTCGAGGTGCGCTTCGCGGAGTACGGCGGCTACGACGCCGAGGCGCGCGCGGCCAGCATCCTGGTGGACGCCGGCATCGGCGAGGCGCTGCACACCGGCCCGATGCGCGAGGTGCCGCCGGGCCTGAAGCTGCGCGTGCTGCTGGCGCAGGCGCTCTTCTCGAAGCCCGATGTGCTGCTGCTCGATGAGCCGACCAACAACCTCGACATCCACTCCATCCAGTGGCTCGAGGGCGTGCTGAACGAGGCCGACTCGACGATGATCATCATCAGCCACGATCGGCACTTCCTGAACCAGGTCTGCACGCACATCGCCGACCTCGACTACCAGCAGGTGAAGGTCTACCCCGGCAACTACGACGACTTCATGCTCGCCTCGACGCAGGCGCGGGCGCGGGTCGAGGCCTCGAACGCCAAGGCGCAGGAGCGCATCGCCGAGCTGCAGGAGTTTGTGCGGCGCTTCTCGGCCAACGCCTCGAAGGCGCGGCAGGCGACCTCGCGCAAGCGCGCCATCGACAAGATCAAGATCGAGGAGATCCGGCCGTCCTCGCGCCAGAACCCCTACATCCGCTTCGAGCAGTTGAAGAAGCTCTACCGTTCGGCCTTCAACCTCGACAAGCTCTCGTTCCGCTATCCGGGCAGCGAGGAGTGGGTGCTGAAGGACATCAGCACCAACATCGAGGCGGGCGACCGCGTCGCCGTCATCGGCGCCAACGGCATCGGCAAGACGACGCTCATGCACTGCATCGCGGGCGTGCTCAAGCCGACCTCCGGCAGCGTCAACTGGGTGGAGAACGCCGAGCCCGGCTACATGCCGCAGGACCCGCAGGCCGAGTTCACCGAGAAGATGGACCTGCTGACGTGGATGTCGCAGTGGACCGGCAAGGCCGACGACGAGCTCATCACGCGCGCGACGCTCGGGCGTCTGCTGTTCTCGGGCGATGAGACCAAGAAATCGGTGAAGGTGCTCTCCGGCGGCGAGAAGAACCGCATGATGTACGGCAAGCTGCTGCTGCAGCGGCCGAATGTGATGCTCATGGACGAGCCCACCAACCACATGGACATGGAGACCATCGAGTCGCTGCAGATCGGGCTCGAGAAGTACCCGGGCACGCTCGTGTTCGTGTCGCACGACCGCGAGTTCGTCAGCGGCCTCGCCAACCGCATCATCGAGATCCAGCCGGGCGGCGGCATCATCGACCACCGCGGCAGCTACGACGAGTACCTCGCCGAGCGCGGGCAGCGTTAACCCCGACGCATGAGACGCGCCTTGTCGCGCGCCCAGTCGCGGTCCTTCTCGGTGGCGCGCTTGTCGTGCGCCTTCTTGCCCTTGGCGAGCCCGATGCGCACCTTCGCCTTGCCGCGCTGCCAGAAGAGCTCCAGCGGCACCATCGTGTAGCCCTGGCGTTCCACCGCACCGACGAGGTGCGCGATCTCACGCCGGTTGAGCAGCAGCTTGCGGCTGCGCGTCGGGTCGGCGATGACATGGGTCGAGGTGGTCTTGAGCGGTCCGATGTGCGCGCCCACCATGAACACCTCGCCGCCGCGCAGGTAGACATGCGCCTCGGTGATCTGCGCCTTGCCGGCACGCAGCGACTTGACCTCCCAGCCCTCGAGCACGAGCCCGGCCTCGTAGCGTTCTTCGATGAAGTAATCGAAGCGCGCACGGCGGTTCTCGGCGATGGTCCGCGGGCCCGCATCCGCCTTGGCGGCGGGCTTGGCCGCGGGCGTCGCAGGCGCGGTGGGTCTGGTGGTGGGCTTGGCCATCGTCCGGCGCATTGTACGCGGCGGCGCGGGCCACGCCGTGGACCATGCCCGGTTGTCCCGGTCACGCCCTTGCCGGACAATCGCCGCATGCGGGAAGTCACGCGTTCGGCTCTGGTCCGGTTGCCGCCCTCGCGGCTCTACGCGCTCATCACCGACATCGAGCGGTATCCCGAGTTCGTGCCGGGCTGCAGCTACGCCAAGATCGAGCAGCCGGGCGAGCGCGAGGTGGTGGCCACCCTCGGTGTACGCCGCGGCGGCCTCGAGACCCGCTTCACCACCCGGAACACGCTGGAACCTGACCGCGCGGTCGTGATGCGTCTTGAGCGCGGCCCGTTCCGCACCCTCGAAGGCGAGTGGACGCTGCAGCCGATGGGTGATGTCGGCTGTACCGTCACGCTGCGGCTGCGGTTCGAGTTCGACAGCCGCCTCACCGGCATGATGTTGACGCCGGTCATCGAGCAGACGGCGAGCTCCTTGGTGGACGCTTTCGTCGCGCGCGCCCGCGAGATCAACGCGCGCGAGTCGATCGGCGGCGGCGGCGGGGGCGGCGATTGATCCGCGTCAGCTTCGCCGGCGCCTGGGCGTCGTGGCAGGGCGTCATCGAGCTCGAGCTGCCGGACGGCGCGACGGTCGCGTCGGCGCTCGCTGCGGCGCGTGCGCTGCTGCGCGAGAGCGCGCCGGCGGCACTGGACGAGCCAGAGTGGCTCGACGGCGTGACCGGGGTGTTCGGCGAGGTCTGTGGACGGGACCGGCTGCTGAGGGACGGCGACCGGGTCGAACTCTATCGACCGCTCAGCGTCGACCCGAAGGCGGCGCGTCGGGCGCGGGCGCAGGCGGCGTCGCGGGCGCCGCTGCGGGGCCCACAGGGCTAGCCTCGACCGGCGCGGTGGCGCCCGGCGTGGTGGCGGCCGGCGCGGTGCCGGCCGGTACCTGGGTGGGCGCGCCGGCGTTCTCGATGCGGGCGACCTTGTCGTCCTGGAAGAACACCGTCAGGCGTTGGCGCTCCGGGCGCTTCAGCGTGCGCACCTGGAGCGTGTAGAGGTAGTCCCAACGGTCGTTGTCGAAGCCCGGCGGCAGCATCGGCGTGCCGAGCAGGAAGCGCACCTGCGCGCGGGTCATGCCGACCTGCACCTGGTTGACCTGGCGGGCGTCGAGGTAGTTGCCCTGCTGAACGGCCATCCGGTACACGCAGCCGCCCGCGAGCGGCAGCGCGATCAGCAGGGACAGCAGCGCCCAGCGCGGGACGGCACGCCGAGCGGGCCGGAATGACGCTGGAGCCGTGAGGGGGGCATGACTCATAATCCCCCCATTCTACCCCAACAAGGCTCGCACCCGTGGAAAGCGACGACCTGCGTAAGGCCGGACTCAAGGTCACCCTGCCGCGCGTGAAGATCCTCGACATCCTCGAGCGCAGCGGCGATCGGCATCTTTCGGCCGAGGACATCCATCGCAAGCTCGCCGATTCGCGCGAGGACATCGGCCTCGCGACGGTCTACCGCGTGCTGACGCAGTTCGAGGCGGCGGGGCTCGTCACCCGCCACCACTTCTCGGACGGGGTGGCGGTGTTCGAGCTCAACGCCGGCGCGCACCACGACCACATCCTGTGCCTCGATTGCGGGCGCGTGGAGGAGTTCATGGATGCGGGCATCGAGGAGCGCCAGACGGCCGTGGCGCAACGGCTCGGCTTCGAGATCAGCGAGCACGCCCTCGTGATCTACGGCCACTGCCGTCGGCAGGCTTGTCCGCACCGCCCGCCGACCTGACCGTCCCGGCGATCATTTCGGCGGCGTGCTCGCGCGCCGTGGCGGTGATGGTGACGCCGCCCAACATGCGTGCGACCTCTTCGATGCGCGCCGCGCCCTGCAGCGGCGTGATCTGCGTGCGGGTGGTCTTGCCGTCCGTGAGTTTGCTGACCCGCAGATGGCGGCTGCCGAGCGCCGCGACCTGCGGCAGGTGCGTGACGCAGAGCACCTGCGCGGCGCGACCGAGCGCAGCGAGCTCGCGCCCGACGATCTCCGCGACCGCGCCGCCGACGCCCGAGTCGACCTCGTCGAACACCATGCAGGTGCCGCCGGATTCCGTGCGCGAGGCGAGGGTGACCTGCACCGCCAGCGACAGGCGCGACAGCTCGCCGCCCGAGGCGACCTTGGCGAGAGGGCGCGGCGGCTGGCCGGCATTGGCCGAGACCAGGAACTCGATGTCCTCGAGGCCGCCTGGGGTGCTCTCGCTCGATGTGGCGGGGTGCAGCGCGACCTCGAAGCGGCCGCCCGTCATGCCGAGGGTCTGCATCCGGGCGCTGATGTCGCGGCCCAGCGTCTGCGCGGCCTTGGCGCGGACCGTGGAGAGCTTCCGTGCGGCCTCCTGCCAAGCGCGGCCCGCGGCGCGCACGGCCTCACGGTGCGACTCGAGCGCCTGCTCGACGCTCTCGAGGCGGCTGAGCTCGGTCTGCAGTTCCGCGGCCTTGGCGGGCAACTCGGGCGCCGGCACGCGGTGTTTGCGGGCGGCGGACTCGATGACGGCGAGCCGCTGCTCGACCTCTTCCTGTCGAGCCGGGTCGGAGTCGAGCCCGTCGAGATAGCGGGTGAGCTCGCGTGAGGCGTCAGCGAGACCGATGACGGCGGCGTCCAGCCCCGGCAGCAGCGCCGCGAGCCGCGCATCGAGCGCCGCGGCCTGGCGCAGCGTCGCGTGGGCGCGTGCGGCAAGCGCGTGCGCGCTGCCCGAGTCCGTTTCGTAGAGCAGGTCGAGTGCGCCGCGCGCGGCCTCCGCAAGCCGGCCGCCGTTGGCGAGACGCAAGCGCTCGGCGGCGAGCGCGGGGAGTTCATCGGGCTGCAACGCGAGCGCGGTGAGTTCGTTCACCTGATGGCGCAGCAGATCGAGCCGCGCGTCGCGGTCGCGGGCTTCGGACTCGAGCGAGGCGAGGGCGGCGGCGCGTGACGCGCGCTCGCGGTGCAGCGCCGCGACCTCGGCCGCCTGTGTCTCGGCGCCGGCGTAGGCGTCGAGCAGCTGGCGCTGCGCGGCGGCGCGCAACAGCGACTGGAACTCGTGCTGGCCGTGGATCTCGGCGAGCAAGCCGCCGACCTCGCGCAGCACCTGCACCGGCACCTGTTGGCCGTTGAGGTAGGCGCGCGACTTGCCCTCGCGCGTGACCACGCGGCGCACGACGAGTTCGTCGTCGGCGTCGATGCTCTGCTCCTCGAGCAGCACGCGCAGCGCCGGATCGGCGCGGCGCAGGTCGAAGGTGGCGGCGACCTCGGCGCGCTCCGCGCCGTGGCGGATGGCTTCGGCACCGGCGCGCGCGCCGACCGCGAGCTGCAGCGCATCGACCAGGATGGACTTGCCGGCGCCGGTCTCGCCGGTCAGCACGGTGAGTCCGCCCTCGAGCTCGATCTCGACGGCGTCGATGATGGCGAAGTCGCGGACCTGCAGGTGGGTGAGCACGGCGCGGCCTCAGGCGGGCGTGTCGAACGCGCGCCGGCCCCAGTTGAGCTTGCTGCGCAGCAGACGGTAGTAGTCGTAGCCCGGCGGGTGCAGCAATGTGATGCGCGCCGCGGCGGGGCGGATGATCAGTCGGTCGCCCGGGGCGAGGCTGCCGAGCGGTCGCCCGTCGCAGGACACCTCGGCGAAGGAGTCGGGGCGGTCGACCAAGCGCACCTCGATGTCGGCCCGGCCGGGGACGACGATCGGACGATCGGAGAGCGTGTGCGGACAGATGGGCGCGACGACCAGTACATCGAGGCCAGGCTCGATGATGGGACCGCCGCAGGAGAGCGCATAGGCGGTCGAGCCGGTGGCGGTGGCGACCACCAGGCCGTCGCCGCCGTGGGTGTTGACGAAGCGGCCGCCGATCCAGGTCTCGAAGTCGACGAGGTGGCCGCTCTGGCGCTTCTGCAGCACGACATCGTTCAGCGCGAGCCCGCTGGCGGTGCCGCCGGCGGCCGTGCGGACCTCGGCGGCGAGCAGCGGCCGTTCATCGCGGGCGCAGTCGCCGGCCAGCGCGGCATCGACGCTGGCCAGCATGTCCTCCGGCATGACATCGGTGAGGAAGCCGAGGCGCCCGCGGTTCACGCCGAGCAACGGGACGCCAAGCCCGGCGACGAGCCCGGCCGCGTAGAGCAGGGTGCCATCGCCGCCGATGGCGACCATGAGGTCGGTGGCGCCTGCGAGCGTGGCCTCGGGGACGAAGCGGGCCGCGACCTCGCCGAGGCGCGCGGCTTCCTCCTCGGGCACGAGGACCTCGATGCCGCGTCCGGCGAGATGGCGCGCCAGCGCCGCGGCGCTGTCGGCGGCGCGGGCATCGGCGAAGCGGGTGACGAGGGCGCAGCAGCGGATGGGGGTCATGGGGCACCGACGGTGAGGGCATCGTTTTATCACGGCGGGCAGGGCGGCTCCACCTGCGTTTCCGGGCGCTTGACGCAGTTCCGCGCGTATCGGTAGCGTCACGCCCATGGGCCAGGGCATCGACGACCGCTTGAACGAACGCGCGAGGCAGCTGCTGCGCGTGCTGGTCGAGAGCTACATCCGCGACGGCCAGCCGGTCGGCTCGCGTGCGCTGTCGCGCGATTCGGGCCTCAGCCTCTCCTCGGCCACCATCCGCAATGTGATGGCCGACCTCGAGGAGCTCGGTTTCGTGGCCTCGCCGCACACCTCGGCAGGCCGCATCCCCACCGACCGCGGCTACCGGTTCTTCGTCGATACGCTGCTGCGCTCGCGTCCGCCGGAGACGATGCCCGAGGACGAGCTGCGCCGCGCGCTCGGCAGCTCACCCGCCGCCGACCCCAAGGCGATGGTGGCCAACGCTTCGCAGCTGCTGTCGAACCTCACGCGGCTCGCCGGCGTGGTGACGGTGCCGCGTCCGGCGGTCGCCCACATCTCGCAGATCGAGTTCGTGGGGCTCTCCGAGAACCGCGTGCTCGTCGTGATGGTGTTCGACGACCGCGAGGTGCAGAACCGCATCATCCATCTGCCGCGGCCGCATGCGCCCGAGGAGCTGCGCCGCGCCGCGCAGTTCCTCACCGAGCAGCTGGTCGGCCGTACGCCCGAGCAGGCGCGGAGCGAGATCCTGCGACAGCTGCAGCAGGACCGCGAGCACATGAACGCGCTGATGCTGGATGCCATCAGCGCCGCGCAGCAGGTCTTCGAGCAGGGCGGCCCGCCGCCGAGCGGCCTCGAGTACATCGTCGCCGGCGAGACGAACCTCATGGGCGCGGCGCAGCTCACCAGCGTCGAGAAGCTCAAGCGGCTGTTCGAGGCCTTCAACGAGAAGCGCGACTTCCTGCACCTGCTCGACCAGAGCCTGCATGCCGACGGCGTGCAGATCTTCATCGGTCAGGAGTCGGGCTATCAGGTGCTCGACGACTGCAGCGTCGTGACCGCGCCCTACAGCGGCACGGACGGGGTGATGGGGGTGATCGGCGTGATCGGCCCCACCCGAATGGCCTACGAGCGGGTGATCCCCATCGTCGACATGACGGCCCGGCTGCTCGGGTCGGCCTTGAATTCCCGACGCTGACCCCCATTTTCTCGCTAAGGGACGATCGCACCCCCTGCGGGCGCGGTCGTTTTTGTATGCAACCCATTGAAATCGAAGGCTTCAGATGTCTGAAACCCCATCCTCACCGCCGCCGTCCTCCGAGCCGCTGACCGTCGAGGACCTCCAGGCGCTGCTGACCGACGCGGAGTCGCGCGCCCAGCAGCACCGCGAACAGCACCTGCGTGCGGTCGCCGAACTCGACAACGTCCGCAAGCGGGCGCAGCGCGAGGTCGAGCAGGCGCATCGCTACGGGGTCGAGAAACTCGCCCAGGAGCTGCTGCCGGTGAAGGACAGCCTCGACCTCGCGGTCGAGAACGCGGGCCGGGCCGACACGGCAGCCCTCGTCGAGGGGCAGGCCGCGACGCTGCGCCTGCTGCAGAAGGCCCTCGAGCGCATCGGCATCACCGAGATCGACCCCACCGGGCAGCCGTTCGACGCCAACTGGCACGAGGCCGTGGCGGCGCAGCCTTCCGACACCGCCGAGCCGAACTCGGTGCTGCTGGTGGTGCAGCGCGGTTACAGCCTCAACGGGCGTCTGCTGCGCGCGGCGCGCGTCATCGTCGCCCGGGCGCCTGGTTGATTTATCCACAGGCGACCCCAGATACACGGCCATAGGCGCCCCGACGGGGCACGACAGAACTGAGCGGAGCGGAACATCATGGGCAAAGTCATCGGTATCGACCTCGGCACGACCAACTCCTGCGTCGCGATCATGGAAGGCGGCAAGCCGCGCGTGATCGAGAACAGCGAAGGCGACCGCACCACACCGTCCATCGTCGCCTTCACCAAGGACGACGAAGTGCTGGTCGGCCAGTCGGCCAAGCGCCAGGCGGTCACCAATCCGCAGAACACGCTGTACGCGGTGAAGCGGCTCATCGGCCGCCGCTTCGACGAGAAGATCGTCCAGAAGGACATCGGCATGGTGCCGTACCGCATCGTCAAGGCGGACAACGGCGACGCTTGGGTCGAGGCCCAGGGCAAGAAGATGGCCCCGCCCGAGATCTCGGCGCGCGTGCTCATGAAGATGAAGAAGACCGCCGAGGACTTCCTCGGTGAAGAGGTCACCGACGCCGTCGTGACGGTGCCGGCGTACTTCAACGATTCGCAGCGCCAGGCGACCAAGGACGCCGGCCGCATCGCCGGCCTCAACGTCAAGCGCATCATCAACGAGCCGACCGCGGCGGCGTTGGCCTACGGCCTCGACAAGTCGGGCGGCGACCGCAAGATCGCGGTGTACGACCTCGGCGGCGGCACCTTCGACGTCTCGATCATCGAGATCGCCGAGGTCGACGGCGAGCGCCAGTTCGAGGTGCTCTCGACGAACGGCGACACCTTCCTCGGCGGCGAGGACTTCGACCTGCGCGTCATCAACTTCCTCGCCGAGGAGTTCATCAAGGAATCCGGCGTCGATGTGCGCAAGGACCCGCTCGCGATGCAGCGCCTGAAGGAGGCCGCCGAGAAGGCGAAGATCGAGCTGTCCTCGAGCCAGCAGACCGACATCAACCTGCCGTACATCACCATGGACGCCTCGGGGCCGAAGCACCTCGCGGTCAAGTTGACGCGCGCCAAGCTCGAGTCGCTGGTCGAGGACCTCGTCAAGCGCACCATCGAGCCGTGCCGCATCGCGCTGCAGGACGCCGGTCTGTCGTCGGGCGATGTCGCCGAGGTGATCCTCGTCGGCGGCCAGACCCGCATGCCGCTCGTGCAGAAGCAGGTGAAGGATTTCTTCGGCAAGGAGCCGCGCAAGGATGTGAACCCGGACGAGGCGGTGGCCGTCGGCGCCGCGGTCCAGGGCGGCGTGCTCGCGGGCGATGTCAAGGATGTGCTGCTGCTGGATGTCACGCCGCTGTCGCTCGGTCTCGAGACCCTGGGCGGCGTGATGACCAAGCTCATCGAGAAGAACACCACCATCCCGACCAAGCACTCGCAGGTGTTCTCGACCGCCGAGGACAACCAGACGGCGGTGACCATCCATGTGCTGCAGGGCGAGCGCGAGCGTTCGATCGACAACAAGTCGCTCGGCAAGTTCGACCTCACCGACATCCCGGCGGCGCGCCGCGGTACGCCGCAGGTCGAGGTGACCTTCGACATCGACGCCAACGGCATCTTGAACGTGTCGGCCAAGGACAAAGCGTCCGGCAAGGAGCAGCGCATCGTCATCAAGGCCTCGTCGGGCCTCTCCGAGGACGAGATCAAGCGCATGGTCCGCGACGCCGAGGCGCACGCCGAGGACGACAAGAAGTTCCGCGAGCTGGTCGAGACGCGCAACAAGGCCGACTCCACGCTGCACGGCGTCGAGCAGTCGCTCAAGGACCTCGGCGACAAGGTGCCGGGCGAGGAGCGCGCCAAGGTCGAGTCGGCGATCTCCGACCTCAAGGCCGTCATCAAGGACGACGACAAGGACAAGATCGAGAAGAAGCTCGAGGCGCTGCTCGCGGCCTCGCAGGCCATCGCGCAGATGGCTTACGCCGCGCAGGCCGGTGCAGGCGAGGGCGCTGCGGGCGCTTCCGGTGCCGGTACGGCGGGCGGCAAGGACGACGGCGATGTGCTCGACGCGGAGTTCGAAGAGGTGAAGGACAAGGACTCGGACCGCAAGGCCTCCTGAGCGGGTCCCCCCGTCCGCACGCCGTAGCCGCGCACCATGACCAAGCCTGACCTGTACAAGGTCCTCGATGTATCGAGGACCGCCACCGAAGCCGACATCAAGAAGGCCTATCGGCGGCTGGCCATGAAGTACCACCCGGACCGCAATCCGGACGACAAGGAGGCCGAGGAGCGCTTCAAGCAGGTCAAGGAGGCCTACGAGGTCCTGACCGACGCGCAGAAGCGCGCGGTCTACGACCAGCATGGCCACGACGGGCTCGACGCCGTGCGTCAGGGCGGCGGTGGCGGTGGCGGCGCGGGCGGCTTCGGCGGCGGTGCGGATTTCGGCGATATCTTCGGCGAGGTCTTCGGCGACATCTTCGGTGGCGGGCGCCGCGGCGGACGCTCGCAGGTGCTGCGCGGCGCCGACCTGCGCTATGAGCTGGAGCTCGACCTCAAGGAGGCCGTGTTCGGCCATACCTGCGAGATCGAGATCCCGCGCCTCATGGAGTGCGAGACCTGCTCGGGCAGCGGGGCGGCCAAAGGCTCGAGCCCGGTCACCTGCGAGCAGTGCAACGGCCACGGCGCCGTGCGCGTATCGCAGGGCTTCTTCCAGATGCAGCAGCCCTGTCCGCGCTGCCGCGGGTCGGGCCGCATCGTCAAGAACCCCTGCGATGCCTGCCTCGGCCAGGGCCGCGTGCGCCGCACGCGCACGCTGTCGGTCAAGGTCCCGGCCGGCGTCTCAACCGGCGACCGCATCCGTTTGAGCGGCGAGGGCGAGGCCGGGCGCAACGGCGGTCCGGCGGGCGATCTCTATGTCGAGGTGGCGGTGCGTCCGCACCCGATCTTCGACCGCGACGGCGACGACCTGCATTGCGAGGTGCCGGTGAGCTTCGCGACCGCGGTGCTCGGCGGTTCGGTGAATGTGCCGACGCTGCAGGGCGAGGTCGCGATCAAGATCCCGGCCGAGACGCAGTCCGGGCGGCAGTTCCGGCTGCGCGACCAGGGCGTCAAGCCGGTGCGCGGCGGCTCGCGCGGCGACCTATACTGCCGCGTGGTCGTGGAGACGCCCGTGAACCTCACCGCGGAGCAGCGCGAGCTGCTGCGCAAGTTCGACCAGTCCCTGCGCGACGATGGCAAGAGCCATACGCCGCGCGAGGAGGGGTTCCTCGAGGGCGTGAAGAGATTCTTCTCGGGACGCTGAGTCCCGGTGGCGGGGCCTGTGTCGAAGAAGATCCTGCTCGTCGGCGCCTCCGGGCGCATGGGGCTCGCGATCACGCGGGCCGCGGCGGAGTCGCGCCAGCTGCGCATCGTCGCGGCCGTCGACCGTCCGGATGACGGCGTCCGTCCGCCGGTGCAGGGGCGCGACCTCGGCCCGCTAGCGGGTCTCGCGCCGCTCGGTGTCGCGGTGGGCGCCGACCTCGATGCGGCGCTCGCGGGCGCCGCCGGGAACGGCGAGACGCCGGATGTGATGATCGATTTCTCCTCGCCTGCCTCGACCGCCGCCCATCTCGCGGCCTGCGCGCGGGCGCATGTCGCCGCGCTCGTCGGCACCACCGGCCTCGGCGCCGATGCGGAAGCCGCGGCGCAGTCCGCTGCGGCGCGCGTGCCGGTGCTCATCGCCGCCAACACCAGCGTCGGCGTCACGCTGCTCGCCGAGCTCGTCCGTGCCGCAGCCCGTGCGCTGCCGGCGGAGTTCGACATCGAGATCCTCGATGCGCACCATCGCGCCAAGGTCGATGCGCCGTCCGGCACTGCGATGGCGTTGGGTCGCGCGGCGGCCGAGGGCCGCGGCATCGACCACGACGCGGCGCGCTTGCCCATCGACCGCAACGGACCGCGCCGCGAGGGCGGCATCGGCTACTCGGTCGTGCGCGCCGGCGACATCGTCGGCGAGCATGAAGTGGTGTTCGCGGCGGCCGGTGAGCGGGTGGTGCTCGGTCACATCGCCACGGACCGCACCATCTTTGCCCGAGGTGCCCTCCGGGCGGCGGACTGGTTGGCTATACAGTCCCCGGGGCGGTACTCCATGGTCGATTTTTTAGGATTGAAAACAGCGGTTTAGACAACTATCCGCAGGATTTTCATCGGTCCCGGCGGCGGTTTTTTTTCGACCTTTACCCCCCTTTTGACCCCGTTTTCGGATGGACAAAAGGGGGGTGAAAACATAGAATTTCCTTCTAATCCGATAGCCGGGTTAGTCCCCAGCAAGGCGGGAGACATTCGCAAGGGTGTCTCCCGCTTTGCGCATCCGACACCCGCATCCCTTCGGAGAATCGTGGGGCCACTCGTTGGAGTGGCGGGAGTCTCAGATTGACTGATGCAGTGCTGGCGCTCGCGGACGGTTCGGTGTTCCGCGGCCTATCCATCGGCGCGCAAGGCAGCACCTCCGGCGAAGTCGTCTTCAATACCGCTCTCACGGGTTACCAGGAGATCCTCTCCGACCCGTCCTACCTCCGTCAGATCGTCACGCTCACCTACCCGCATATCGGCAATGTCGGCGCGAACGCGCTCGACATGGAGTCCTCGCGCGCCTTCGCCGCGGGGCTCGTGGTACGCGACCTGCCGCCGCGCGCCAGCAACTGGCGCATGGAAGAGACGCTGCAGCAGTTCCTGGTCCGCCAGAACGTGGTCGCCATCGCCGGCATCGACACCCGTCGCCTCACGCGCATCCTGCGCGAGAAGGGCGCGCAGTCGGGCTGCATCGTCGCCGGAGCGGGCGTCAGCGAGGCCGCTGCGCTCGAGGCGGCGCGCGCCTTCCCCGGCCTCAAGGGCATGGACCTCGCCAAGGTCGCGACGACCGCCGAGCGTTACGACTGGACCGCCGGCTCCGGCTTCGATGCGCCGCCGCCGCCGCCCGAGGGGCATCGCCCGTACCAGGTGGTCGCCTTCGACTACGGCATCAAGCACAACATCCTTCGGCTGTTGGTCGACGCGGGCTGCAAGGTGACGGTGCTGCCGGCGCAGGCCTCCGCCGAGCAGGCGCTCGCGCTCGCGCCCGAGGGCGTGTTCCTCTCCAACGGTCCCGGCGACCCGGAGCCTTGCGACTACGCCATCCGCGCCATCCGCCGCGTCATCGAGGCGCGCGTGCCGGTGTTCGGCATCTGCCTCGGTCACCAGCTGCTCGGGCTCGCCAGCGGCGCGCGCACCATGAAGATGAAGTTCGGTCACCACGGCGCGAACCATCCGGTGCAGGACCTGCAGACGGGCAGGGTGCTCATCACCTCGCAGAACCACGGCTTCGCCATCGACGAGGCGACGCTGCCCGCGAACCTCGTCGCCACGCACCGGTCGCTGTTCGACGGCACGCTGCAGGGCGTGGCGCGCACCGACTGCGACGCCTTCAGTTTCCAGGGCCACCCTGAGGCGAGCCCCGGTCCCCGCGATGTCGCCCATCTCTTCCAACGCTTCACCGACGCCATGCGGCGTCGGCGCGGCGCCTGAGTCCGCCATGCCCAAGCGCACAGACATCCAGAGCATCCTGATCATCGGCGCCGGTCCGATCGTCATCGGTCAGGCCTGCGAGTTCGACTACTCCGGCGCACAGGCCTGCAAGGCGCTGCGCGAGGAGGGGTACCGCGTCATCCTCGTGAACTCCAACCCCGCGACCATCATGACGGACCCGGGGATGGCGGACGCCACCTACATCGAGCCCATCAACTGGCGCACCATCGCCCGCATCATCGAGAAAGAGCGCCCCGACGCGGTGCTGCCGACCATGGGCGGCCAGACCGCGCTCAACACCGCGCTCGACCTCGTGCGCGAGGGCGTGCTCGCGAAGTTCGGCGTCGAGCTCATCGGCGCCTCGCGCGACGCCATCGACATGGCGGAGGACCGCGAGCGTTTCCGCGACGCGATGCGCGAGATCGGCCTCGAGTCGGCGCGCTCGGCGGTCGCCAAGACCCTCGAGCAGGCGCTCTCGATCCAGGCGGGGCTCGGCTTCCCCTGCGTCATCCGGCCCTCGTTCACGCTCGGCGGCTCGGGCGGCGGCATCGCCTACAACCGCGAGGAGTTCGAGGACATCGTCGCGCGCGGCCTCGACGCCTCGCCGACCTCCGAGGTGCTCATCGAGGAGTCGGTGCTCGGTTGGAAGGAATACGAGATGGAGGTCGTGCGCGACCGCGCCGACAACTGCATCATCGTCTGCTCCATCGAGAACCTCGACCCGATGGGCGTGCACACCGGCGACTCCATCACGGTCGCGCCGGCGCAGACGCTGACCGACAAAGAATACCAGCGCATGCGCGACGCCTCGATCGCGGTGCTGCGCAAGATCGGCGTCGACACCGGCGGCTCGAACGTGCAGTTCGCGGTCGACCCTGCGACCGGCCGTCTCATCGTCATCGAGATGAACCCGCGCGTGTCGCGCTCGTCGGCGCTCGCCTCCAAGGCGACCGGCTTCCCGATCGCCAAGGTCGCCGCCAAGCTCGCGGTCGGCTACACCCTCGATGAGCTGCGCAACGACATCACGGGCGGCGCCACGCCGGCGTCCTTCGAGCCGTCCATCGACTATGTGGTCACCAAGATCCCGCGCTTCACCTTCGAGAAGTTCAAGGGCGCCAACGACCGTCTGACCACCCAGATGAAGTCGGTGGGCGAGGTGATGGCCATCGGTCGCACCTTCCAGGAGTCGTTGCAGAAGGCGCTGCGCGGCCTCGAGACCGGTCTCGACGGCCTGACGCCGATCGACGCCGCGCCGCCCGCCGGGCAGGCGCTCGGCGATGTCGCCGCCGCGCGCCTCGCGCAGGAACTGCGCATGCCGGGGCCGAACCGCCTGTTGCATGTCGCCGACGCGCTGCGCGCCGGCTGGACCTTCGACCGGGTGCAGCAGCTCTCGCACATCGACCCGTGGTTCCTCGCGCAGATCGAGGAGCTGGTGCTCGAGGAGCGGGCGGTCGCCGCGCAGGGTCTGGCGGCGCTCGATGCGACGCGGCTGCGCGCCCTCAAGCGCCGCGGCTTCTCCGACGCCTGTCTCGCACGGCTCACGGGCCGCCGCGAGGACGAGCTGCGCGCGCATCGCCATGCGCTCGGCATCCGGCCGGTCTTCAAGCGGGTCGACACCTGCGCGGCCGAGTTCGCGACCTCGACCGCCTACCTCTACTCGACCTACGAGGAGGAGTGCGAGGCGCAGCCGACCACGCGCCGCAAGATCGCGATCCTGGGCGGCGGTCCGAACCGCATCGGCCAGGGCATCGAGTTCGACTACTGCTGCGTGCACGCCGCGCTCGCGCTGCGCGAGGACGGCTACGAGACCATCATGATCAACTGCAACCCGGAGACCGTGTCGACCGATTACGACACCTCCGACCGGTTGTACTTCGAGCCGCTGACGCTCGAGGATGTCCTCGAAGTGCTGCATGTCGAGCAGCCGGCCGGCGTGATCGTGCAGTACGGCGGCCAGACGCCGCTCAAGCTCTGCCGCGCGCTCGAGCGCGAGGGCGCCCCGATCATCGGCACCTCGCCGGAGTCCATCGACATCGCCGAGGACCGCGAGCGCTTCCAGAAGCTCGTGCAGCAGCTCGGCCTGCGCCAGCCCGCCAACGCCACCGCGCGCACCGAGGATGAAGCGCTCCGGCTCGCCTGCGAGGTCGGGTTCCCGCTCGTGGTGCGGCCGTCCTATGTGCTCGGCGGCCGTGCGATGGAGATCGTCTTCAACGAGGACGACCTGCGCGCCTACATGACCGACGCCGTGAAGGTCTCGAACGACAGTCCGGTGCTGCTCGACCGCTTCCTCGACGACGCCATCGAGGTCGATGTCGACGCCGTCTGCGACGGCAAGGCCGTGCTGGTCGGCGGCATCATGGAGCATGTCGAGCAGGCCGGCGTGCACTCGGGCGACTCGAGCTGCTCGCTGCCGCCCAACAGCCTCTCCGCCGCGCTGCAGGACGAACTGCGCGAGCAGACCCGCCGCCTCGCGCTCGCGCTCGATGTCATCGGTCTGATGAACATCCAGTTCGCCATCCAGAACGGGCAGGTGTTCGTGCTGGAGGTCAACCCGCGCGCCTCGCGCACCGCGCCCTTCGTCTCCAAGGCGACGGGCGTGCCGCTCGCCAAGGTCGGCGCGCGCGTCATGACCGGCCGCAGCCTCGCCGAGCTCGGCTGCGACCGTGAGCGGGTGCCGCCCTACTACTCGGTCAAGGAAGCCGTGTTCCCGTTCGTGAAGTTCCCCGAAGCCGACCCGATGCTCGGTCCCGAGATGAAATCGACGGGCGAGGTGATGGGCACCGGACGCAGCTTCGGTGAGGCCTACGCGAAGGCGCAGTCGGCCTCGGGCGTGTCGCTGCCGCGCAGCGGCCTCTGCTTCATCAGCGTCCGCGAGCGCGACAAGCCGAGCGCGGTCGATCTAGCCCGGCGGCTCGTCGCCCGTGGCTTCGAACTGGTCGCGACCCACGGCACGGCGAAGGCCATCGCCGCGGCCGGCATCGCCTGCCGCCCGGTCAACAAGGTCCACGAGGGGCGGCCGCACTGCGTCGACATGATCAAGAACGGCGAGATCGTGCTGATCGTGAACACCACCGAGGGCAAGCAGGCCGTGCGCGAGTCGCACTCGATCCGCCGTGAGGCGGTGCAGCGGCGGGTGACCTACTACACGACCCTTGCGGCGGCCTTCGCGACCTGCGAGGCTCTGGACTCGCTCGACGAGGTCGAGGTCCACCGCCTGCAGGACCTGCACCAGGAGGTGCCGGGATGAAGCGCAATCCGATGACCCTCCGCGGCGCCGAGCTGCTGCGGGTCGAGCTCAAGAAGCTGAGGTCCGAGGACCGCCCGAACGTCATCAAGGCGATCGCGGAGGCGCGCGCGCTCGGCGACCTCTCCGAGAACGCCGAGTACCACGCGGCCCGCGAGCAGCAGGGCTTCATCGAGGGCCGCATCGCCGAGATCGAGGCCAAGCTCTCGACCGCCGAGATCATCGATGTCGCCACGCTGTCGCCGGGCGGCAAGGTCGTCTTCGGGGCGACCGTGGAGATCGAGTCCGAGGACGACGGCAAGCGCACCACCTACGCCATCGTCGGCGAGGACGAGGCCGACATCCGTGCCGGGCGCATCGCCTACAACTCGCCGATCGCGCGCGCGCTGATCGGCAAGTCGGAGGGGGATGTCGTCGAGGTCGCGGCGCCGGGCGGCACGCGCTCCTACGAGATCGTCTCGATCCGCTACTCCTGAGCGGGCAGCACGATCCGCGGCAGGTCGGGGCGGGGCTTGTAGAGCACCGCCACATGGCCGATCCGGGTCACCAGCGTGCTGCCGGTGCGCGTCGCCAGCGTCTCCAAGCCCGAGTCCCGGGCCTCCCGGTCGGCGCCGGCCCAACGCACCTTGATGAGTTCGTGGTCGTGCAGGGCGCGGGCCGTCTCCGCCACCACGCCGTCCGTCATCCCGGCGTTGCCGATCAGGATCACGGGTTTGAGGGGGTGGGCGAGGCCGCGCAGGTGGCGGCGCTGTCGTTCGGTGAGTTTCACCCCGTCATTGTAGTCGCTGGGCGACCGTGGGTGGCCTTGAAACCGCTCGCTGACGGCCCCACCTCGTAAGGTCGGGCCAAGGGACCTGCGGTAGGCGGACCTGGTTCGCCTGTCCGCTGGTCGGCGGGGTCCGGATGGTATAGTTTGGGTCTTCGGCGCAGGGATGACGCCGCTCGAGGTAAGGCATGAACGACCTGATGAAGAACTTCGTGGTCTGGGCGCTCATCGCGGTGGCGGTGCTGGTGCTCTTCAGCCAGTTCGTGCCGCGCACGGCCCCCGTAGCGGAGATCAGCTACTCGAGCTTCCTCGGCGAGGTCCGCAGCGGCCGCGTCGACACCGTGGTGCTGCAGGGCGACACCATCGCCGGCACCCGCAAGGACAAGACCACCTTCGAGCTCTACAACCCCGAGACCGACAACACCGCTCTCATCGGCGCGCTCGACAAGGCCGATGTCACGGTGGTCGGCCGCGCACCGAAGCAGCCGAACTTCCTCGCACAGCTCGTGCTGCAGCTCGCGCCGGCGTTGCTCCTCATCCTGGTGTTCGCGTGGATGCTGCGCCAGATGCAGGGCGGCGGTGCGGGCGGACGGGGCGCGATGTCCTTCGGCAAGAGCCGCGCACGCCTGCTGAGCGAGGACCAGGTCAACGTCACCTTCGCCGATGTCGCCGGTGTCGACGAGGCGAAGACCGAGGTCGGCGAGATCGTCGACTTCCTCAAGGACCCCTCCAAGTTCCAGAAGTTGGGCGGCAAGATCCCGAAGGGCGTGCTGATGGTCGGCAGCCCCGGCACCGGCAAGACGCTGCTCGCGCGCGCCATCGCCGGCGAGGCCAAAGTGCCGTTCTTCACCATCTCCGGCTCCGACTTCGTCGAGATGTTCGTCGGCGTCGGCGCTTCGCGCGTGCGCGACATGTTCGAGCAGGCCAAGAAGCACGCGCCCTGCATCATCTTCATCGACGAGATCGATGCGGTCGGCCGTCATCGCGGCGCCGGCCTCGGCGGCGGTCACGACGAGCGCGAGCAGACGCTGAACCAGCTGCTCGTCGAGATGGACGGCTTCGAGGGCAACGAGGGCATCATCGTCATCGCCGCCACCAACCGTCCCGATGTGCTCGACCCCGCGCTGCTGCGCCCGGGCCGCTTCGATCGCCAGGTCGTGGTGCCGCTGCCTGATGTGCGCGGTCGCGAGCAGATCCTCAAGGTCCACATGCGCAAGGTGCCGTTGGGCGACGATGTGAAGCCCGCGCTCATCGCGCGCGGCACGCCCGGTTTCTCGGGCGCCGACCTCGCCAACCTCGTCAACGAGGCGGCGCTCTTCGCCGCGCGCGCCAACAAGCGCATCGTCGGCATGGACGAGTTCGAGCGCGCCAAGGACAAGATCATGATGGGCGCCGAGCGCCGCTCCATGGTCATGACCGAGGAAGAGAAGCGGATGACGGCCTACCACGAGGCCGGTCACGCCATCGTCGGCATATCGGTGCCCGAGCACGACCCGGTCTACAAGGTCACCATCATCCCGCGCGGCCGCGCGCTCGGCGTGACGCAGTTCCTGCCGGAGCAGGACCGCTACTCCATGAGCAAGCGACGCATCGAGAGCGCCATCGCGACGCTGTTCGGCGGCCGCATCGCCGAGGAGATCATCTTCGGCGCCGACGCGGTCACCACCGGCGCCTCGAACGACATCGAGCGCGCCACCGACCTCGCGCGCAGCATGGTCACGAAGTGGGGCCTGTCGGACCGGCTCGGTCCCTTGACCTACTCCGAGGAGTCGGGCGAAGTCTTCCTCGGTCGGCAGGTCACGCAGACCAAGCAGGTCTCCGACGAGACCGCGCACGCCATCGATCAGGAGGTCCGTCGCGTCATCGAGAGCAACTACCAGCGCGCCCGCAGCATCCTCGAGACCCACCTCGACAAACTGCACGCCATGGCCGACGCGCTCATGAAGTTCGAGACCATCGATGATGGCCAGATCAAGGACATCATGGCCGGCCGTCCGCCGAGCCCGCCCTCGGGCTGGGACGACTCCGTGCAGAGCGGCCCTTCGGGTCCCGCCGGTACCGGACCGCGTCCGGCGCCGGGCATCGGACCCGCAGCGGGCGAGGGCAGCGCGGGCTGAGACCCCGGTGACCTCGCTGCTCCTCGCCGGCGGTCGGCGGCTCGATCTCGCCGCGCCCGCGGTGATGGGCGTGCTCAATGTCACGCCCGATTCCTTCTCCGATGGCGGCAGGCACCACCTGCTCGATGACGCCTTGCGTGCCGCCGAGGCCATGCTGGCCGCGGGTGCGGTCTTCATCGATGTCGGCGGCGAGTCGACCAGACCCGGCGCGGCAGCGGTCAGCGCCGAGGAAGAACTGCGTCGGGTGCTGCCCGTGGTCCGTGCGTTGGTGGCGCAAGGTGCGCTGGTCTCGCTCGACAGCAGCAAGTCCGAGGTCATCCGCCCCTGTCTGGATGCGGGCGCGCACCTCGTCAACGATGTGCGCGCGCTCGGTCTGCCGGGCGCGTTGCAGGCCGTCGCTGCGGGCGATGCCGCCGTCTGTCTCATGCACATGCAGGGCGACCCCGCTTCCATGCAGCGCGACCCGCATTACGGCGATGTGGTCACCGAGGTCGGCGGCTTCCTCGCGGCGCGGGTCGCCGCCTGCGTCGCTGCGGGCATCCGCCGCGACCGGTTGCTCATCGACCCGGGTTTCGGCTTCGGCAAGACGCTCCAGCACAACCTCGCCCTGCTGCGCGGTCTGCCGCAGGTCGCCGAGCTCGCCGGCGGTCTGCCGGTGCTCGCCGGGCTGTCGCGCAAATCCATGATCGGCGCCCTGACGGGTCGCCCGGTCGGTGAGCGCCTCGCCGGCGGTCTCGCGCTCGCGATCGCCGCGGTCGAGGGCGGAGCGCGTATCATCCGCAGCCACGATGTCGCCGAGACGGTGGACGCGCTGAAGGTCTGGCAGGCCTTCCGCGGCGCCGGTCCGGCCGGGGAGGGGTGAAGTGGCGAGGAAGTATTTCGGCACCGATGGCGTCCGCGGCAAGGTGGGCGAGCCGCCGCTGACCGTCGATTTCGTGCTGCGCCTCGCCAGCGCCGCGGCCCGCGCGCTCGCCCCGGGCGGCGGCAAGGTGCTCATCGGCAAGGACACCCGACTCTCGGGCTACATGTTCGAGGCCGCGCTCGAAGCGGGCTTCGTCGCCGCCGGCATGGATGTGATGATGATCGGCCCGCTGCCGACGCCGGGCGTCGCGTTCATGACGCGCCACTACGGCTGCCGCTTCGGCGTCGTCATCAGCGCCTCGCACAACCTCTACGAGGACAACGGCATCAAGTTCTTCGATGCCGAGGGCGGCAAGCTCTCCGATGCCGACGAGATGCGCATCGAGGCGGAGCTCGAGCGCGGTCCGGTCACGCTCGAGTCGAACGGCCTCGGCCGCGTCGTCCGTGTCGACAAGACCCGCCGCGCCTATCAGGAGTTCTGCATGGCGACGATGCCGCAGGGCGTCACGCTCTCGGGCATGAAGATCGTCGTCGACTGCGCGCACGGCGCGGCCTACAAGGTCGCGCCCCGCATCCTCACCGATCTCGGCGCCGAGATCGTCCCGATCGGCTGCTCGCCGAACGGCCGCAACATCAACACCGGCTGCGGCGCGATGGCGCCCGAGCTGCTGCAGCTGACGGTCACGGGCATCCGCGCCGATGTCGGCATCGCGCTCGACGGCGACGGCGACCGGTTGGTGATGGTCGACCACCTCGGCCGCAAGGTCGACGGCGACCAACTGCTCTATGTCATCGCGATGGCCAAGCACGCAGCCGGAACGCTGCAGGGCCCGGTCGTCGGCACCCTGATGACCAACCTCGGGCTCGAGCGCGCGTTGCGGGTCAAGGGCATCGCCTTCCGTCGCGCCAAGGTCGGCGACCGCTATGTGCTCGAGATGCTGCGCGAGCACGGTGGTGTGCTCGGCGGTGAGACCTCGGGTCATCTGCTCACGCTCGACCACGCCACCACCGGCGATGCGATGGTGGCGGCGCTGCAAGTGCTCGCGGTGATGCGCCGGACCGGCCGACCGCTCGCCGAGCTCGTCGCCGGCCTCGAGCTGCTCCCGCAGCAGCAGATCAAGGTGAAGGTCGCCGAGCGCTTCGATCCCGAGTCCCGCCCTGCGATCGTCGCGGCGCGCAAGGCCATCGAAGCCCGTCTCGCCGACCGCGGCCGTATCGTGCTGCGTGCCTCGGGCACGGAGCCCGTGATCCGCGTGATGGTGGAAGCCGATGAGCGCGAGGAGGCGGATGCCGCCGCGCGTGAGCTCGCCGCCGTGGTCGAGAAGGAGGCAAGGGCATGAGCGTCACCCGTCGTGGTCTCGTCGCCGGCAACTGGAAGATGCATGGATCGCGCGCGGCCAACGCCTCGCTGGTCGCCGGCGTGCGCGCGGCGCTGCCGGCGGGCGCCGACTGCGTGCTCTGTCCTCCCGCCGTCTATCTCGCGGATGTGGCGGCGGCGCTCGCCGGGTCGTCCATCGGTCTCGGTGCACAGGATGTGAGCCCGGAAGCGGCGCAGGGCGCGTACACCGGAGAGTGGTCGGGGGCGATGCTGCGCGATGTGGGCTGCAGCCATGTCATCGTCGGGCACTCCGAGCGGCGCGCACGCCATGGCGAGTCCGATGCGCTCGTCGCCCGCAAGACCGCCGCTGCGCTCGCCGCTGGGCTGGTCCCGATCGTCTGCGTCGGCGAGACGCTGGAGGAGCGGGACGCCGGGGCGACCGCGGCCGTGGTCGGCCGTCAGCTCGAGGCGGTGCTCGCCGGGTGCGGGGTGGAGGCTTTCCGCTCCGCCGTCCTGGCCTACGAGCCGGTCTGGGCGATCGGCACCGGGCGGACTGCGACCCCGGAGCAGGCTCAGGAGATCCACGCCCTGCTGCGTGGCCTCATCCGCGCTCGTGATGCTATAATCGGCGGCTCAGTCAGGGTCCTTTATGGCGGCAGCGTCAAGGCGAGCAACGCGCGGGAACTCTTCGCGATGCCCGACATCGACGGCGGCCTCATCGGCGGAGCCTCTCTGAAGGCGGACGAATTCACGGCCATCGTCGCGGCCGTCCCGGGCTGACCGGGCGCGCGGCGAGGGCAGCACAGGTTTCGGCATAGGACCAGACAACGGCAATGCTCCAGGCGCTCACCATCATCCAGGTCTTCGTCTCGATCGGCATCGTCGCGCTCGTGCTGCTGCAGCGCGGTCGCGGTGCCGACGCGGGTGCGGGTTTCGGTGCGGGCGCATCGGGAAGCGTGTTCGGTGCGCGCGGCGCGACCACGGGTCTGTCGCGTTCGACCGCGGTGCTCGCCGCCGTCTTCATGCTCAACAGCCTCGCGCTCGCCTGGTACGGCACGCGTCCGGCGACGGACACTTCGCGCGGCCTGCTCGGCGATACTGTGACCGAGGTCACGGTTCCCGCTGCGCCGGCGCCTGCTGCACCGGTCGCGCCGTCGGGCGCTGCGACGACCGCTCCTTCGACCGCACCGGCTTCGCCGGCAGCGCCGTCGCCCTGATTTTTCTGCATCGGAACGCACACATCGCGGACGTGGTGGAATTGGTAGACACACTAGCTTGAGGGGCTAGCGCCGCAAGGTATGGGAGTTCGAGTCTCCCCGTCCGCACCAAATCTGTTCCGGCTTACTGTACAATCCGCACCGCTTGCGGCACGGGGGTTTCGCGGCATCGAGTCGCGATCGTGCCAGGGCGGTTCGGGATGTTGACGCAGTATCTGCCAGCGCTAATCTTCCTCGGCGTGGCCTCAGGGCTCGCCATCGTGCTCCTTCTGTTGGGCACAGGGCTCGGCCGTCTTTCGGCCCGCGCACCTGACGACGCCGAGAAGCGTTCCGCCTACGAGTGCGGCTTCGAGGCCTTCGAAGAGACGCGCATGAAGTTCGATGTGCGCTACTACCTCGTCGCCATCCTCTTCATCGTCTTCGACCTCGAGATCGCCTTCCTCTTCCCGTGGGCGGTCGCGCTCGGATCCATCGGCGGTTTCGGCCTCGTGGCGATGGGCATCTTCCTCGCCATCCTCGTGGTCGGCTTCATCTACGAATGGAAGAAGGGGGCGCTCGAGTGGGACTGACCGCCGGCACCGACGCGCAGGGCTTCGCGGAGCGCGGATTCGTCACCACCCAGGTCGACAACCTCGTCAACTGGGCGCGGACCGGGTCGCTGTGGCCGATGACCTTCGGTCTCGCCTGCTGCGCCGTCGAGATGATGCACGCCGGCGCTTCGCGCTACGACCTCGACCGCTTCGGCGTGGTGTTCCGTCCGAGCCCGCGCCAGTCGGATGTGATGATCGTCGCCGGCACCCTGGTCAACAAGATGGCTCCGGCGCTGCGCAAGGTCTACGACCAGATGCCTGAGCCCCGTTGGGTCATCTCCATGGGTTCCTGCGCCAACGGCGGCGGTTACTACCACTACAGCTACGCCGTGGTGCGCGGTTGCGACCGCATCGTGCCGGTCGATGTCTATGTCCCCGGCTGTCCGCCGACGGCCGAGGCGCTGCTCTACGGGATCATCCAGCTGCAGAAGAAGATCGCCCGCACCAGCACGGTGGC
>CANHFH010000023.1 GCA_947459825.1 Pseudomonadota bacterium
CACAATTTTATTTTAGAACAACCGACGTAACCGGTGCCGTTGAACTGCCAGAAGGCGTTGAGATGGTCATGCCAGGCGATAATATTAAGATCGTCGTTGAGCTCATTGCACCGATTGCAATGGATGAAGGTTTACGTTTCGCGATTCGCGAAGGTGGCCGTACGGTCGGCGCGGGTGTGGTTGCTAAAATTATTAAGTGATGTAACAACGTTAAGGCCAGTAGCTCAATTGGCAGAGCGGCGGTCTCCAAAACCGCAGGTTGGGGGTTCGATTCCCTCCTGGCCTGCCACTCAGGATCAGCGATGAACGAAGCGGTACAACACGAAGGCGTCACCGGCGCCGACAAAGCGAAGCTCTGGGCCGCGTTGCTCGTCGCGGCCGCGGGCATCGCTGCGTTCTACCTGCTGAAGGGCGGGCCGTCGGAGGGTTGGCGTTGGCCGGCCTTCGCGGGCGGTCTCGTGCTCGGCGGCCTGATCTTTGCGCTGTCCGCGTACGGCCGCGACCTCTGGAAGTTCTTCCTTGAGGCGCGCATCGAGCTCTACAAGGTCTTCTGGCCGACGCGCGAGGAGACCGGGACGATGACGCTGGTGGTGTTCGTGTTCGTGCTGATCATGTCGCTCTTCTTCTGGGGCGTCGATTCGCTGCTGGGCTGGGGGACGCGCGCCGTCCTCGGCACCGCGGGCGGGGCGGGGGGCTGACCATGGCCATGCGTTGGTATGTCGTCCACGCCTACTCGAACTTCGAGCACCGTGTCGCCGAAGGGCTCAAGGAGCGCATCCAGCGCGCCGGCTGCGAGTCCAAGTTCGGCGAGATCCTCGTGCCCACCGAAGAGGTGGTCGAGATGCGCGAGGGCGTGAAGCGCAAGACCTCGCGCAAGTTCTACCCGGGCTATGTGCTCGTGCAGATGGAGATGGACGAGCAGACCTGGCACCTCGTGCACGAGGTCCCCAAGGTGCTCGGCTTCATCGGCGGCACCAAGGAGAAGCCCGCGCCGATCAGCGACCGCGAGGCGAACCAGATCCTGCGCCGCGTCGAAGAGGGCGTCGAGAAGCCGCGGCCGAAGGTCATCTTCGAGCCGGGCGAGGTGGTGCGCGTGACGCACGGACCGTTCAACGACTTCAGCGGCGTGGTCGAGAGCGTGAACTACGAGAAGAACCGCCTGCAGGTGGCGGTGCAGATCCTCGGGCGCTCGACGCCCGTCGAGCTCGACTTCTCGCAGGTCGAGAAGGCCTGACCGCAGATGCCCGGGCGGTGACGCCGGGCGATGATCGTATCGTCGCGCGAAGGATCGCGCGGCGTGGTGGCAAGGAAGCGCATGGGGAGCCCGCACTAGAGGTGGGCGTTCGGACCCAGGAGAGAAGACGATGGCTAAAAAAGTACAGGGGTACGTCAAGCTGCAGGTCCCTGCAGGCTCGGCGAACCCGTCCCCGCCCATCGGGCCGGCACTCGGCCAGCAGGGCGTGAACATCATGGAGTTCTGCAAGCAGTTCAACGCTGCCACGCAGAAGCTCGAGAAGGGGCTGCCGATCCCGGTGATCATCACCGTGTACGCCGATCGCAGCTTCACCTTCATCATGAAGACGCCGCCCGCGGCGGTGCTGATCCGCAAGGCGATCGGCATCGAGAAGGGCAGCGGCACCCCGAACACCGCCAAGGTCGGCAAGGTCACCCGGGCCCAGCTCGAGGAGATCGCGAAGACCAAGACCCCGGATCTCACCGCTGCCGATCTCGAAGCAGCCGTGCGCACCATCGCGGGCACCGCCCGTTCGATGGGCGTCGACGTGGAGGGACTCTGACATGCCCGCCGTAGCCAAGCGCATGAAGCCCTGGAAGGACGCCCTGCCGCCCGGCAAGTCGTACCCGATCGACGAAGCCCTGCGCCTCGTCAAGGAATTCGCCAAGGCCAAGTTCAACGAATCGGTCGACGCCGCGGTGAACCTCGGCATCGACGCCACCAAGTCCGACCAGCAGGTGCGCGGTTCCACCGTGATGCCGCACGGCATCGGCAAGACGGTGCGCGTCGCCGTGTTCACCTCGGGCCGTAACCAGGAGGCCGCCAAGGCCGCCGGCGCCGACATCGTCGGTCTCGAGGACCTCGCCGAGAAGGTGAAGGCCGGCGAGATGGACTTCGACGTCGTCATCGCGAGCCCGGACGCCATGCGCGTCGTCGGTCAGCTCGGCCAGATCCTCGGCCCCCGCGGCCTCATGCCGAACCCCAAGGTCGGCACGGTGAGCCCGGATGTCGCCGGTGCGGTGAAGAACGCCAAGAGCGGCCAGGTGCGCTACCGCGTCGACAAGGCCGGCATCGTGCACTGCACGATCGGCAAGGCGGGCTTCGAGCCGGTGCAGCTGAAGGAGAACCTCCTGGCGCTGATCGCCGACCTGCAGAAGGCGAAGCCGGCCAACGCCAAGGGCATCTATCTCAAGCGCCTCACGCTGTCCTCGACCATGGGGCCGGGCGTGCAGGTGGAGCAGTCCTCGCTCGGCCTTTGAGGCCGCGCGAGGGAAGTTTTTTTCGGATCGTTGCGGGTCCGGCGGCACGAGCCGCCGGGTTCCATCGAAGACCGCAGGCGGGCAGGGGAACGGCTGATGCGTTCCGCCAGCCCTTAATGATCGCCTGCGCAGGTGGTGCGCCGCTCAGACGAGGATCGTCCTCGGATGAAGGTCACCGTCGAAAGGTCCGGCGGACGGCGCGAGCCGTCGGCCGGTGTGTGATCTTCAGGAGAGGAGAATTAATCAAGTGCCTCTGAACCTCGAAGACAAGAAAGCGCTGGTGAAGGAAGTGGCGGAGGTTGCGGCCGATGCGCAATCCGTGGTCGCTGCCGAGTACCGTGGTATCACGGTCTCGCAGATGACCGAGCTGCGTGCCAAGGCCCGTGCGCAAGGCGTGTACATGCGTGTCGTCAAGAACACGCTGGCGCGCAAGGCCATGGTCGGCACATCGTTCGAGTCGTTCGGTACCCAACTCAAGGGACCGCTCGTGCTCGCCTTCTCGAAGGACGACCCGGGCGCGGCTGCGCGCGTGGTGAAGGACTTCGCGAAGACCAACGACAAGCTCGTCGCAACCCTCGTGTCCCTCGGTGGCCAAGTGCTGCCGGGTTCGGACCTCGAGAAGGTCGCCTCGCTGCCGACGCGCGAACAGGCTCTGTCGATCCTGCTGGGCACCATGAAGGCCCCGATCGAGAAGCTCGTCCGCACGCTGGTCGCGCCCCACACCAAGCTGGTCCGCACCGTCGCGGCTGTCCGCGACGCGAAGCAGGCCACCAGCGGCTGAACTTGTTGCCATCCCTAAACTTTTGGAGTCAAGACAATGGCTGTTAGCAAGGACGAAATCCTCGAAGCGATCTCTAACATGAGCATCATGCAGGTCGTCGAGCTCATCTCCGACATGGAGAAGAAGTTCGGCGTGACCGCCGCGGCCCCGGTGGCCGTCGCCGCCGTGGCGGGCCCCGCCGCGGCCGCCGCCCCGGCCGAGGAGAAGACGGAGTTCACCGTCATCCTCAAGGAATACCCGGCGGACAAGAAGGTCGGCGTCATCAAGGTCGTGCGCGAACTGACGGGCCTCGGCCTGAAGGAAGCGAAGGACCTGGTCGAAGCCGTGCCGGGCACGGTCAAGGACGGCGTGAACAAGGCCGATTCCGAGACCATGAAGAAGAAGCTGGAAGAGGCCGGCGCGAAGGTCGAGATCAAGTAACCCGCCGCACCAGACGGTGGGCATCGACTTCGTATCGTGGATCCACGGGCGACCGGAGCCGCAAGGCTCCGGTCGCGCCGTCGTCCACGCCGCTGATTGAAGACAGAGGTGGTCCAGATGGCGTACTCCTTCACTGAGAAGAAGCGCATCCGCAAGAACTTCGGCAAGCAGGGCAGCGTCCTCGAGACGCCCGACCTGCTGGCCATCCAGCTCGAGTCCTACCGCAAGTTCCTGCAGGCCGACAAGGCCGAGGAAGCGCGCGAGGACAAGGGCCTGCATGCGGCCTTCAAGACCGTGTTCCCGATCTCCAGCTATTCGGGCAACGCGGAACTGCAGTACGTCGGCTATCGCCTCGGCGAGCCGCCGTTCGACGTGAAGGAATGCCAGCTGCGCGGGCTGACCTACGCCGCGCCGCTGCGCGTCAAGGTCCGCCTCGTCGTGTACGACAAGGAGGCCTCGGGCACCCCGAAGCCCATCAAGGACATCCGCGAGCAGGAGGTCTACCTCGGCGAACTGCCGCTGATGACCGAGAGCGGCACCTTCGTGATCAACGGCACCGAGAAGGTCATCGTCTCGCAGCTGCACCGCAGCCCGGGCGTGTTCTTCGACCATGACCGCGGCAAGTCGCACTCCTCCGGCAAGCTGCTGTTCAACGCCCGCATCATCCCCTACCGCGGTTCCTGGCTCGACTTCGAGTTCGACGCCAAGGACTACGTCTACGCCCGCATCGACCGCCGCCGCAAGCTGCCGGTGACGGTGCTGCTGCGCGCCCTCGAGATGGGCGACGGCGAGATCCTCGACATCTTCTTCGACCAGAACACCTTCCTGCTGTCGCGCGACGAGGTCGCCCTCGAGCTCGTGCCGGCGCGCCTGAAGGGCGAGACGGCCGCCTTCGAGATCCGCATCGGCGACGAGGTCATCGTCGAGGAAGGCCGCCGCATCACGGCGCGCCATGTGCGCCAGCTCGAGGACGCCGGCGTGCGCAAGCTCGCCGTGCCCCGCGACTACATCTACGGCAAGGTCCTCGCCCACGATGTGGTCGACACCAACACCGGCGAGATCATCGCCAAGGCCAACGAGGTCATCACCGCCGTGTCGGCGGAGAAGATGATCGAGGCCGGCATCGACAAGGTCCGCACGCTGTTCGTCAACGACCTGGACCGCGGTCCCTATGTCTCCGACACCCTGCGCGTCGACCCGACCAAGAACCGCCTCGAGGCGCTCGTCGAGATCTACCGCATGATGCGCCCCGGCGAGCCGCCCACCCGCGACGCCGCCGAGAACCTGTTCCAGAACCTGTTCTTCAACCCCGAGCGCTACGACCTGTCGCCCGTGGGCCGCATGAAGTTCAACCGCCGCGTCGGCCGCAAGGAGATCGTCGGTTCGAATGTCCTGTCGAAGGACGACATCCTCGATGTGCTGAAGGTGCTGATCGCCATCCGCAACGGCGACGGCAACGTGGACGACATCGACCACCTCGGCAACCGCCGCGTGCGTTCGGTCGGCGAGATGGCGGAGAACGCCTTCCGCGTCGGCCTGGTGCGCGTCGAGCGCGCGGTCAAGGAGCGGCTGAACATCGCCGAGAGCGAGCCGCTCATGCCGCAGGACATGATCAACGCCAAGCCCGTGGCGGCCGCCGTGAAGGAGTTCTTCGGCTCCTCGCAGCTCAGCCAGTTCATGGACCAGAACAACCCGCTGTCCGAGGTCACCCACAAGCGCCGCGTCTCGGCGCTCGGCCCGGGCGGTCTGACGCGCGAGCGCGCGGGCTTCGAGGTGCGCGACGTGCACCCGACCCACTACGGCCGCGTCTGCCCGATCGAGACCCCGGAAGGTCCGAACATCGGTCTCATCAACTCGCTGTCGGTCTACGCCCGCACCAACGAGTACGGCTTCCTCGAGACGCCGTACCGCCGCGTCGTGGACGGCAAGGTCACCGACAAGATCGACTTCCTGTCGGCGATCGAGGAGGGCGAGTTCGCCATCGCGCAGGCCAACGCCCGCGCCGACGGCACCGGCCAGCTGTCCGACGACCTCGTGTCGTGCCGCTTCCAGAACGAGTTCACGCTGATGCCGCGCGAGCGCATCAACTACATGGACGTGTCGCCGAAGCAGATCGTCTCGGTGGCCGCCTCGCTGATCCCGTTCCTCGAGCACGACGACGCCAACCGCGCGCTGATGGGCTCGAACATGCAGCGCCAGGCCGTGCCGACGCTGCGCACCGAGGCCCCGCTGGTGGGCACCGGCATGGAGCGTCCGGTCGCCATCGACTCGGGCGTGACCGTGGTCGCGCGCCGCGGCGGCGTGGTCGACTCGGTCGACGCGTCGCGCATCGTGGTGCGCGTCGACGACGCCGAGACCTCGGCCAACGAGCCGGGCGTCGACATCTACAACCTCACGAAGTACACCCGTTCCAACCAGAACACCTGCATCAACCAGCGTCCGCTGGTGTCGGCCGGCGACAAGATCGCCCGCAGCGATGTGCTCGCGGACGGTCCCTCGACCGACCTCGGCGAGCTCGCGCTCGGCCAGAACATGCTGGTCGCGTTCATGCCCTGGAACGGCTACAACTTCGAGGACTCGATCCTCATCTCCGAGCGCGTGGTCCAGGAGGACCGCTTCACCACGATCCACATCGAGGAGCTCTCCTGCGTCGCCCGCGACACCAAGCTCGGGTCCGAGGAGATCACCGCCGACATCCCGAACGTCGGTGAGCAGGCGCTCAACAAGCTCGACGAGGCCGGCATCGCCTTCATCGGCGCCGAGGTCCGTGCGGGCGACATCCTGGTCGGCAAGGTCACGCCCAAGGGCGAGACCCAGCTGACGCCGGAGGAGAAGCTGCTGCGCGCGATCTTCGGCGAGAAGGCGAGCGATGTGAAGGACACCTCGCTGCGCGTGCCGCCGGGCATGGACGGCACGGTCATCGATGTCCGCGTGTTCACGCGCGACGGCGTCGAGAAGGACTCGCGCGCCCTGGCCATCGAGCGCGCCGAGATCGAGCGCGTCAAGAAGGACCTCGGCGACCAGCAGCGCATCCTCGAGGACGACGTGTTCCAGCGCGTGCGCACCACGCTGCTCGGCAAGGTCGCCGCGGGCGGTCCGCACAAGCTCAAGTCGGGCACCAAGCTGACCGCCGAGTACCTCGACGGTCTGCGGCGCGACGAGTGGTTCGAGATCCGCCTCGACGACGAGGACGCCAACGCCCAGCTCGAGAACGCGGCGACCCGCGTCCGCGAGCAGCGCAAGATGTTCGAGGCCCGCCTCGAGGACAAGCGCCGCAAGATCACGCAGGGCGACGACCTGTCGCCCGGCATGCTCAAGATGGTGAAGGTCTACCTCGCGGTGAAGCGCCGCGTGCAGCCCGGCGACAAGATGGCCGGCCGCCACGGCAACAAGGGCGTCATCTCGACCATCGTTCCGGTCGAGGACATGCCCTACCTCGAGGACGGCACCCCGGTCGACGTGGTGCTGAACCCGCTCGGCGTGCCGTCGCGCATGAACGTCGGTCAGGTGCTCGAGACGCACCTCGGCTGGGCCGCCAAGGGCCTCGGCCTCAAGATCGGCCGCATGCTCGAGGCGCAGCAGGCCATCGCCGATGTGCGCGGCTTCGTCCAGCGCATCTACAACGAGACCGGCGGCCAGCCGGAGGCCATCGACAGCCTCTCGGACGCCGAGATCGTCGCGCTGGCGAAGAACCTCTCGCGCGGCGTGCCGATCGCGACGCCGGTGTTCGACGGCGCCTCGGAGGCCGAGATCAAGCGCCTGCTGGAGCTCGCGGGCCTGCCGCTCTCGGGACAGACGCATCTGACGGACGGCCGCACGGGCGAGCGCTTCGAGCGCCCGGTCACCGTCGGCTACATGTACATGCTCAAGCTCAACCACCTCGTCGACGACAAGATGCACGCGCGTTCGACCGGGCCCTACTCGCTGGTCACCCAGCAGCCGCTCGGCGGCAAGGCCCAGTTCGGCGGCCAGCGCTTCGGCGAGATGGAGGTCTGGGCGCTCGAAGCGTACGGCGCGGCCTACACCCTGCAGGAGATGCTGACGGTGAAGTCCGACGACGTGAACGGCCGCACGAAGATGTACAAGAACATCGTCGACGGCCATCACCAGATGGATGCCGGGATGCCGGAATCGTTCAACGTGCTCGTGAAGGAGATCCGCTCCCTCGCGATCAACGTCGAACTGGAACAGGACTGAGGTGCAGGCCATGAAGGAATTCCTCAACGTCTACAAGCACAACGCGCCGGTCGAGCACTTCGACTCGATCAAGATCGGCCTCGCGTCGCCTGAGATGATCCGCTCCTGGTCCTTCGGCGAGGTCAAGAAGCCGGAGACCATCAACTACCGCACCTTCAAGCCGGAGCGCGACGGGCTCTTCTGCGCGAAGATCTTCGGGCCGGTGAAGGACTACGAGTGCCTCTGCGGCAAGTACAAGCGCCTCAAGCACCGCGGCGTCGTCTGCGAGAAGTGCGGCGTCGAGGTCACGCAGGCCAAGGTGCGGCGCGACCGCATGGGCCACATCGAGCTCGCCTCGCCCGTGGCGCACATCTGGTTCCTCAAGTCGCTGCCGTCGCGCATCGGCCTGATGCTCGACATGACGCTGCGCGAGATCGAGCGCGTGCTCTACTTCGAGGCCTTCGTGGTCATCGATCCGGGCATGACGCCGATGCAGCGCGGCCAGCTGCTCACCGACGAGATGTACCTCGAGGCGATCGAGCAGCACGGCGACGAGTTCGACGCGCGCATGGGCGCGGAGGCGATCCACAAGCTGCTGTCGTCGCTCGAACTCGAGACCGAGGTCGTCAAGGTGCGCGAGGAGATGGCCTCCACCGCCTCCGAGACCAAGCTCAAGCGCCTCTCCAAGCGCCTGAAGCTCATCGAGTCGTTCATCGAGTCGGGCAACCGCCCCGAGTGGATGGTCATGACCATCCTGCCGGTGCTCCCGCCCGACCTGCGTCCGCTCGTGCCGCTCGACGGCGGCCGCTTCGCGACCTCCGACCTGAACGACCTCTACCGTCGCGTCATCAACCGCAACAACCGCCTGCGCCGCCTGCTCGAGCTCAACGCGCCCGACATCATCGTGCGCAACGAGAAGCGCATGCTGCAGGAAGCGGTCGATGCGCTGCTCGACAACGGCCGCCGCGGCCGCGCCATCACCGGCACCAACAAGCGCCCGCTCAAGTCGCTCGCCGACATGATCAAGGGCAAGCAGGGCCGGTTCCGCCAGAACCTGCTCGGCAAACGCGTCGACTACTCGGGCCGTTCGGTCATCGTGGTCGGTCCGACGCTGCGCCTGCACCAGTGCGGCCTGCCGAAGAAGATGGCGCTCGAGCTCTTCAAGCCGTTCATCTTCCAGAAGCTGCAGCTGCGCGGCGACGCCTCGACCATCAAGGCCGCCAAGCGCCTGGTCGAGCGTGAAGGCCCGGAGGTGTGGGACATCCTCTCGGAGGTCATCCGCGAGCATCCCGTGCTGCTCAACCGCGCCCCGACCCTGCACCGCCTCGGCATCCAGGCCTTCGAGCCGGTGCTGATCGAGGGCAAGGCGATCCAGCTGCATCCGCTCGTCTGCACCGCGTTCAACGCGGACTTCGACGGCGACCAGATGGCGGTGCACGTGCCGCTGTCCCTCGAGGCGCAGCTCGAAGCGCGCGCCCTGATGATGTCCTCGAACAACATCCTGTCGCCCGCCAACGGCGACCCGATCATCGTGCCCTCGCAGGACGTGGTGCTCGGCCTCTACTACATGACCCGTGAGCGCATCGGCGCCCAGGGCGAGGGCATGCTGTTCTCGGACATCGGCGAGGTGCACCGCGCCTACGAGACCCGCGAGGTCCACCTGCAGGCGCGCATCAAGGCGCGCATCGACGAGGTGGTGCTGGTGGACGGCGTGAAGACGCCGCGCCGCCGCACGGTCGACACCACGGTCGGCCGCGCGCTGCTCTCCGAGGTGCTGCCCGAGGGCCTGTCCTTCGACATCATCAACCAGGACATGACCAAGAAGGCGATCTCGGCGACCATCAACGCCTGCTATCGCCAGCTCGGCCTGAAGGACACCGTCATCTTCGCCGACCGCCTGATGTACACGGGCTTCGCCTACGCGACCCGCGCCTCGGTGTCGTTCGGCATCGACGACATCGTCATCCCCGAGCAGAAGGTCAAGATCGTCGCCTCCGCCGACCGCGAAGTGAAGGAGATCCAGGACCAGTACGCCTCGGGTCTCGTCACCAACGGCGAGCGCTACAACAAGGTCGTCGACATCTGGTCGCGCGCCAACGACCAGGTCGCCAAGGCGATGATGGACAAGCTCGGCACCGAGGAGGCCACGGACTCCAAGGGCAAGAAGCAGCGCCAGAAGTCGTTCAACTCGATCTTCATGATGGCCGACTCGGGCGCGCGCGGCAGCGCGGCCCAGATCCGCCAGCTCGCCGGCATGCGCGGCCTGATGGCCAAGCCCGACGGCTCGATCATCGAGACGCCGATCACGGCGAACTTCCGCGAAGGCCTGAACGTCCTCCAGTACTTCATCTCGACGCACGGCGCCCGCAAGGGTCTCGCCGACACCGCCCTCAAGACGGCGAACTCGGGCTACCTGACGCGTCGACTCGTCGACGTGGCCCAGGACCTGGTCGTCACCGAGGTCGACTGCGGCACCACCAACGGCCTCACGGTCACCCCGCTCGTCGAGGGCGGCGATGTGGTCGAGGGCCTCGGCGAGCGCGTGCTCGGCCGTGTGGTCGTCGAGGATGTGCTGAAGCCGGGCGGCAAGGGCGCGGTCCTGCTCCCCGCTGGAACCCTCATCGACGAGGGTCTGGTGCGCCTGCTCGAGCAGCAGGGCGTCGATCAGGTGAAGGTGCGTTCGCCCATCACCTGCGCGACCCGCTACGGCGTCTGCGCCAACTGCTACGGGCGCGACCTCGCGCGCGGCCGCATCATCAACATCGGCGAGGCGGTCGGCGTCATGGCCGCGCAGTCGATCGGCGAGCCGGGCACGCAGCTCACGATGCGCACCTTCCACATCGGTGGTGCGGCGTCGCGTGCGGCGGCGACCTCGAGCGTCGAAGTGCGCAACAAGGGCACGCTGCGCTTCCACAACATCAAGACCGTCGCCCACGAGAAGGGGTATCTGGTCGCGGTGTCGCGCTCGGGTGAGATCGGCGTGGTCGACGAGTTCGGCCGCGAGCGCGAGCGTTACAAGGTCCCCTACGGCGCGCAGATCAGCGTCAAGGAAGGCACGCAGGTGCCGGCCGGCCAGACCGTCGCCACCTGGGACCCGCACACCCACCCGGTCGTCACCGAGGTGGCGGGTTTCCTGCGCTTCCAGGACTTCGTGGACGGTCTCACCGTCACGCGCCAGGTCGACGAGGTCACCGGCCTCTCGTCCGTGGTCGTCATGGACGGCACGAAGCAGCGCGGCGGCAAGGAGCTGCGTCCGACCATCAAGCTCGTGAACGCTAAGGGCAAGGAAGTGCCGTTCGCGAACACCGAGATCCCGGCGGTCTACACGCTGCCGGCGGGCGCCCTCATCAGCCTCGAGGACGGGGCCAAGGTGGCGGTCGGCGATGTCATCGCGCGCATCCCGCAGGAGTCCTCGAAGACCCGCGACATCACCGGCGGTCTGCCGCGCGTCGCGGACCTGTTCGAGGCCCGCAAGCCGAAGGACCAGGCGATCCTCGCCGAGAAGAGCGGCACCGTCAGCTTCGGCAAGGAGACCAAGGGCAAGCGCCGTCTGGTCATCACCGAGGAGAAGGGCGAGAAGTACGAGGAGCTGATCCCGAAGTGGCGCCAGCTCAACGTCTTCGAGGGCGAGCAGGTCACCCGCGGCGAGGTCATCGCCGACGGCGAGCCGAACCCGCACGACATCCTGCGTCTGCAGGGCGTCGAGTCGCTGGCCAACTACCTCGTGCGCGAGATCCAGGACGTCTACCGTCTGCAGGGCGTGAAGATCAACGACAAGCACATCGAGGTGATCATCCGCCAGATGCTGCGCAAGACCGAGGTCACCGTCGCCGGCGAGACCGCGCTGCTCAAGGGCGAGCAGCTCGACCGCTCGCGCGCGATGGACATCAACGACCGCGCCAAGCACGACAACAAGACCATGGCGAGCCTGCAGCCCGTGCTGCTCGGCATCACCAAGGCGTCGCTCGCCACCGAATCGTTCATCTCGGCGGCGTCGTTCCAGGAGACCACCCGCGTGCTCACCGAGGCGGCCGTCCGCGGCCTCAAGGACGACCTGCGCGGTCTCAAGGAGAACGTGATCGTCGGTCGGCTGATCCCGGCGGGCACGGGCTTCGCGGCCCACGAGCACCGTCGTCGTCAGCTGCAGGACCGCAGCACGAGCTACATGGACGAGGGCGCGGGCGTCGGCGAGGGCGACGAGTCGGCGTCGGGCGAGGCTGCGGCCGGCCAGGACGAGGCGGCTGCGTCCTGATCGGTTACGCGTGACGAGGGTCGCCTGAACGACGATGTCGGACGAACCGCCCAACCACGCCGTGCATGACGACACCTCCCCGGCGGACGACGCCGGGGAGGGCATGCACCGCATGCCGCCGGGGCATCCCGCCCCGGTGCGCGTGCTGGTCCGCGGCCTCGAGGTCGTGGCCCTGCTCAACCGCCACGGGCCGATGACCACCGCGGCCATCAGCCAGAAGCTGCGTCTCGCGCGCACCACGGTGAACCGCTGTCTCGCCACGCTCGTGGCGACGGGCTATGCCGAACGGCTGCCGTCGCGGCGTCACGCCCTGACGCTGAAGGCGCGCACGCTGAGCCACGGCTACGACGCCGTCGCCGAGCGTCTCGACCCGGTGCGGACGGCGCTGCATGCCGCTTCGGCCGAGATGCGCTGGCCGATGAGCCTGATGCGCCTGCACTACCCCGAGATGCTCATCGAGGATTCCACCGACCGCGAGAGCGGCTTCGCCGTGGAATTCTTCGAGCGCGGCATGACCGTGCCGGTGCTGACCACGGCCTCCGGCCGGGCGGTGCTCGCGTTCTCGTCGCCGCGCGCACGGGAGACGCTGGTCGACCTGCTGTGGCCGGACAGGCCGCCCGAACTGCATCCGCTGTGGCCGGACCGCGCCGCGCTCGAGCGCGAGCTCGCCGCCATCCGCGAACGCGGCCACGCGCGCGCCATCCGGCCCTTGCGTGTGACCGAGCAGGGCAGCATCGCGGTGCCGGTGCTGCTCGACGGTGAGGCGGTGGCGGCGGTGGCGGTGCGGTTCGCGCTGTCGGCGGTGTCGTTCGACGAGGCGCGCAAGCGCATGCTGCCGACGCTGCTCGACATCGCCCTCGGCAAGCCGCGCTGACGCGCCCGGCCGCGCCCCGTGCGCGGCCCTCCACCACGCCGCTTGCGCGGCCCTCCATCGCGCCGCGGGCGCGGCTATACTTTGGCCATGCCCAGCCATCAGCGGGTCACCAAGCTCCAGTCCCTGCTCGACGGCGCGCGCACGCCGCTGTCGACCGACAGCCTGTGCGGCTCGCTCGGCGTCTCGCGCGCCACCGTCAAGCGCCTCATCTCCTACCTGCGCGACGAGGCGCGGTTGCCGGTGCGGTTCGACCGCGAGGGCGGCGGTTATCTGCTCGACCGAAGCGCCGACCTCACGGCGCCGCGCGAGGGCGTGTCGTTCACGGCGCAGGAGCTCTCCGCGCTGCTCACCGCCAACGAGATCCTCGAGCAGATCCCGCCCGGCACCTTCCGGCGCGAGACCGCACGCATGCGTGCGCACCTGCAGCGCCTGCTGTTCCAGCGGCCGACCGGTGCGCGGCAGCTGCGCGCGCGCATCCGGCTGTCGCTGCCGCAGAACCGGCGCGTCGACGAGGCGGTGTTCGCAGCGGTGCTCGGCGCGCTGCAGTCGCAGCGCCGCCTGCGCGTGGGCTACCGCAGCCGCAGCCGCGAGGCCGACACCGAGCGCGAGCTGTCGCCGGCGCGCCTCACCTTCTACCGCAGCAACTGGTATCTCGCCGCGTGGTGCCACCGCAGCGACGACCTGCGGGTGTTCTCCATCGACCGCATCGCACAGGCGCAGCGTCTGCCGACCGCCGCGCTGCAGGTGCCGGATGTCCTGCTCGAGAAGCGCCTGTCGACCGGCTACGGCATCTTCGAGGGCGAGGCCGACCAGACGGCGGTGCTGCGTTTCATTCCGGATTCCGCCCGTTGGGTGGCGGACGAACCCTGGCATCCGCGCCAGAAGTCGCAGCGCCAGCCCGACGGCGGCCTGATCCTCGAGGTGCCGTTCCGCCACGCCGTCGAGCTGCAGATGGACATCCTGCGCTACGGCGATGGGGTCGAGGTGCTCGGTCCGCCGATGCTGCGCGAGCAGGTCGCCAAGGAACTGCGCGCCGCCGCGCGCCGCTATCGTGGCGACGGCGGGGTCAGCGCCGATACACGGCGTCGAAAGCCAGGCTCACGCGCGCGCCGGCCGCGCTGAACGGGCGCGTCGCATGCCAGAGATGCGACGGGAACAGAACCACGAGTCCCGGCGCCGGCGCGACCACATGTTCCGTGTCGAGCGCGCCCGCGAGGCCGGGCACCTGCGCGATGCGCGCGGGCGGGCGACCGAAGGCGAGGGCGCCGGCTTCGGGGTCGGTGGCCTGCATGTCCTCGGGTTGCCCCACATACACCACGCCGCTCATCTGGCCGAGCGGGTGATGGTGCGGTGACTGCGCGCCGCCCGCGGTGAGGCGCGTGCCCCACAGCCGCAGGCCGATGTCGCCGGCGGCGATGTGCCGCTCGTCGGCGTCCGCCGGTGCCTCGGCGCGCAGCAGGTCGAGCAGCAGCGACTCCAGCGCGAGCAGCGCCGGGTGGCTCGCGGGATCGAGCTCGCCGGTCTGGCGTCCGCCCTGCGTCGCCTTGCCGAAGGGGTCGTCGCGGCCCGAGGCATCATGCTCGACGATCGCCGCGAGCTCGGCGCACAGCGCGGGCGTGAGCACGCCGTCGGCGTGGTCGTGCAGCGTCACCATGCGCCGCGGATCGGCGATGTCGCGGGCCGCCGCGTGCTCGCCCGCGGCCGCGAGCGCGAGCGCAGCCGCCGCCAACAACTGACGATCGCCGGGATGACGGTCGAGGAAACGGTCCGCCGCCTCGCAGGCGTCATCGGCGCGCCCGAGCAGCAGCAGGACCTCGACGCGTTCGGCGGCCGCGCGCGCATGGTCGGGGCCGATGTCGCAGGCCTCATCGAGCGCGGCGAGCGACGCGGCATGTGCGCCGCGGGCGCGTTCGACCAGCGCGAGGTTGAGCCACGCGGTCTCGTCGACCTGACCGGTGGCGGTGACGGCGCGCAGCACGGCGAGCGCTTCGGCGTCGCGGCCGAGCGCATGCAACAGTGCGCCCTCGGCGGCGCGCAGCTGCGGATGGTCGCTGCGTCCCGGCGCGCCGCGCAGACAGGCGAGGCCGCCATCGCCGCGGCCGGCCTCGAGCAACGCGTGGGCGAGGTTGCAGCGCAGGTCGAGGTCCTGCGGTCGTCGCACGAGCACGCCGTCGTATTCGGCGATGCCCGCCGCCGTGTGGCCGCGCATGTGCAGCACGGCGCCGAGCAGCGCACGCGCCTCGTCGTCCTGCGGCGCGACGGCGAGCCGCGCGCGCAACGCGCGTTCGGCCGCGAGCACCTGGCCGCCGGCGAGCAGACCGCCGATGTCGGCGAGTGGGTCGCGCGCCGTCGCAGCGCTCATCGCGCTCCGCTGCGTCGGCCGCTCGGCATCGCCTCGAAGACCAGTCCGACGCCGCGGCCGCGGGGGTCGGCGCCGGTCTGCAGCCGTCCGGCGGCGTCCACGGCGATCACCATCATGTCGCCGAACTCCCAACCGCTGCGCTCGACCTTGTAACCGAGCGCCTGCAGCCCCGCGAGCGTCTCCGGCGCGAGCGCGCAGCACTGGCTGTACACGATGCGGTCCGGCGGCAGCAGTTGATGGTGCATGCGCGACGCGGCCACCGCCGCCTGCGGGTCCATGCCGAAGTCCGCCATGTTGAGCAGCGTCTGGAACACGCCGGTGAAGATGGTCGAGCCACCCGGCGTGCCGAGCGAGACGACGACCCGTCCATCGCGCAGCAGCAGCGTCGGCGTCATCGACGACAGCATGCGTTTGCCGGGCGCGATCTCGTTGGCGCGTCCGCCGACCACGCCGTAGAGGTTGGGCTGCCCGGGGCGGGTGCTGAAATCGTCCATCTCGTTGTTGAGCAGGAAGCCCGCGCCCGTCACCACCACGCCGTTGCCGAAGCCGCCGTTCAGCGTGTAGGTGAGCGCGACCGCGCCGCCTGCGCCGTCGATGATCGAGAAGTGCGTGGTCTGCGGGCTGTCCTCGAGACCGGGCCGCACCGTCGTCAGCGTGGAGGGGAGGGCGCGCACCTCCGCCGCCCGTCGTGCGATGTAGGCCGGGTCGGTGAGCTTCGTCGTCGGCACGGACACGAAATCCGGGTCGCCGAGGTACTCGGCGCGATCGGCGAACACGCGCTTCATCATCTCGGCCAATAGGTGCACATAGCCCGCCGAGTTGTGCGCGAGGCCGGTGAAGGCCGGCGCCAGCGCCTCGCGCATGCCGAGCAGTTGCGCGAGCGCGATGCCGCCCGAGCTCGGCGGCGGTGCGGTGACGACCTCCTGCCCGCGCCAGGTGAAGCGCAGCGGTTCACGCCACGCTGCCTGGTAACCGACGAGGTCGGCGGCGCTGACGAGTCCGCCGCCGCGCCGCATCTCGGCGACGATCAGGTCGGCGGTCCGGCCGCGGTAGAAGCCGTCGCTCCCCTGCGCGGCGATGCGCTCGAGCGTGCGCGCGAGCTCGGGTTGCCGCCAGCGCTGCCCGGCGGCGACGCCACCGAAGTGCGCCGCGAAGTTCGTGCGCCCCGCGAGCTCGGCCGTCTGTTCGCGGATCCGCTCGGCGAGCTGCGCGTCGACCACGAAGCCCTCGCGCGCGAGCCGGATGGCCGGCGCGAGCAGCGCCTTCCAGGGCACCGTGCCGTATCTTTGATGGGCGGCCCACAGGCCGGCGACGGTGCCCGGTACGCCGGCGGCGCGCGCGCCGACCAGGCTCGCGTCGGGCACCGCCTTGCCCGCGGCGTCGAGGTACATGTCGCGCGTGGCGGCGGCGGGCGCGGTCTCGCGGAAATCGAGGAAGGCCTGCTTGCCGTCGATGTGCAGGGTCAGGAAGCCGCCGCCGCCCAGGTTGCCGGCCTCCGGGTAGGTGACGGCGAGCGCGAACGCGGTGGCGATCGCGGCGTCGACGGCGTTGCCGCCGCGGCGCAGCACATCGCGCGCGACCTCGGCGCTCGGCCGGTCGGGGGCGGCGACCGCGGCGATGCCGGCACGCGGCGTCGCGGACGCCGCGGGCGTGCCGACTGCGCGGGCGTCGACCGGGAAGAGGCCGAGGCCGATCGCGAGCGCGGCGCCGAGCGCGAGCGCCGCACGGCGGGTGAACGCCTTCATGGCGACATCCGCCGCAGGTCTTCGATATGGGCGGCGACCGAGAGGATGTCGCGCTCATGGTCGTCGTCGCGCCAGGGCTCGATGAGCGCCGCCTCATACCACTCCCGCATCGCGGGCAGCAGCAGCAGGCGCGCTGCATAGGCATCGCTCGTCGGGTCGAGCGTGATGCCGTAGGTCTGCAGACGGAAGGCGACCGGGGCGAAGAACGCATCGACGGCGGTGAACGCGCCGCCGGCGAGCCAGGGACCGGCGAAGCGCCGCAGACCTTCCTGCCAGAGTTCGCGCAGGCGCACGAAGTCGGCTTCCAGCGCCGCCGGGCGCTCGCGCAGCACGACGCGCTGCCCGCAGGTCATGCTGCAGATGTTGCGCAGCGTGCCGAAACCGGCGTGCATCTCGGCGGCGGCCGAGCGCGCCCAGGCGCGCGCCACCGGATCCGCGGGCCACACCCCGGGGTGCCGCTCGGCGAGGTACTCCACGATCGCCAGGGAGTCCCAGACGCGGGTCGCACCGTCGTGCAGGCAGGGCACCCTGCCGGAGGGCGAGAAGCTGCGGAAACGCTCGGCGGTGGTCGCGCCGGTGAACGGCTCGAGCCGCTCCTCGAACGGGATCCCGAGCGTGCGCAGCAGCACCCAGGGACGCAGCGACCAGGACGAGTAGTTCTTGTTGGCGATGTAGAGCGTGTACATGACGGGATTCTGCACCGGCGCGGGCCGGCGCGGCGACATCCCCGCCCGCCGCGTGCTAGATTTTCCGTCGATGCGCCCTGACAACGGACAGACTTCAGCGGACCTCGGCCGTCGCCGCGTCCTGGCCGCGCTCGCCGCCGCCGGTGCCTGGTGCGCCGGATTGGGCGGATCGGCGACCGGTTGGGCGCGCGGCGCGCTGGAGCGCCTGCCCGGCAAGTGGCCGCTCATCCGCCTCACGCATCGGCCCCCGAACTACGAGACCCCGCTCGAGCACCTGCGCAGCGCCATCACGCCCAACGAGGCGTTCTTCGTGCGCTACCACCACGCCGTCATCCCCGAGGTCGACGCCGCGGCGTTCCGGCTCGAGGTGGGCGGCGCGGGTGTCACGACGCCGCTCTCGCTCGGCCTCGAGCAGCTGCGCTCGGAGTTCAAGACCGTCGCGGTGACGGCGGTCTGCCAGTGCTCCGGCAACCGTCGCGGGCTGTTCCGACCGCGCGTCGCGGGGTTGCAGTGGGAGCGCGGCGCGATGGGCTGCGCGGAGTGGCGCGGTGTGCGCCTCGCGGAGGTCCTGGAGCGCGCCGGCCTCAAGGCCTCGGCGGTCGAGGTGCTGTTCGATGCCGCGGACGCCCCGCCGCTCGAGGGCACGCCGGATTTCATCAAGTCGCTGCCGCGCGCCAAAGCGCTGCACCCGGACACGCTGCTCGCCTTCGAGATGAACGGCCAGCCGCTGCCGCGGCTCAACGGCTTCCCCTTGCGGCTCGTCGTGCCGGGCTGGACGGCGACCTACTGGATCAAGCACCTGACGCGCATCGAGGCGCTCGAGACGCCCGACAAGGGTTTCTGGATGGCGAGCGCCTACCGCATGCCGCGCGCGGCTTTCCCGCTGGTCGAGCGCTTCCCTACGCAGGAGTCGGGGGAGCGCGCGCCGGTCACCGAGATCGCGGTCAATTCTTTGGTGACGGAGTCCGCGTCGGGCGGCGGCCGCGCCCCCTGCACGCTGCGCGGCATCGCTTGGGATGCCGGCCACGGTCTCGACCGCGTCGAGGTCTCGCTCGACGGCGGGCGCCGTTGGGACGCGGCGCAGTTCGGGCCCGACCTCGGCCGCTACGCGTTCCGCACCTGGGCGTTCACCGGGCCGTCGCTGCCGCCCGGGCGGCACGAGGCCTGGGTGCGCGCCGCCAACCGCATCGGGCAGGTGCAGGTGCCGGAAGCGATCCCCAACCCCTCGGGCTACCAGCACAACGCCTGGCAGCGCGTCGTTCTGGAGGTGTCGGCATGAGGCGGATCGCGCGAGCCGCGTCGGTGTCGATGGTCATCGCGTTCTGGGCGTTCGCGGCGTCGATGTCGCTGTCGGCCGCGACACCGGCGAAGCGTCAGGCCGCACAGCCGCCTGCGCAGCCGGTGCCCGAGGACCAGGCCGCGCCCGGTCCCGGCCGCGAGCTCTTCATCGCGCGCTGCTCGTCCTGCCACAGCGTGGACTACATCCGCATGCACGCGCCGTTCGGCACGCCTGCGCTGTGGGAGGCGTCGGTGGCGAAGATGCGCAACGCTTTCAAGGCGCCGCTCGATGACGAGGACGCGCGCGCGATCGTCGAGTATCTCAGCGTCGCTTACGGGCCGGAGTCGCCCGCGGCGCGGGCCGCCATCGGGCGCACGGGCTCAGCGGACGATCGCCAGTAGCTCGATGTCGAACACCAGCGTCGCGTGCGGCTTGATGGCCGGCGGCGCGCCGCGCTCGCCGTAGGCGAGCTCCGGCGGGCAGACCACGCGGCTGCGGCCGCCGACGCGCATCGCCTGCAGCGCCTCGGTCCAGCAGGCGATGACGCCGCGCACCGCGAAGGTCGCCGGTTCGCCGCGGGCCCTGGAACTATCGAACACCGTGCCGTCCGGCAGCGTGCCCTCGTAGTGCACGCGCACATGGTCGGTGACGGTGGGCGCGGGCCCGTCGCCCGGTTGCAGCGGCTGCAGCAGCACGCCGGTCGGCAGGCGCACGGCGCCGGGCGCGGCGGCGGCGTGTGCGACCGCTGCGGCGCCCGCCTGCTTCTCGCGGTCGGCCAGCGCTTGGCTGCGCGCAGCCTGCAGGGCGTGCAACTTCGGTGCTTCGGCGGCGAGATCCACCTTGGGCGGTCGGCCGAGCACACCGTCCTCCAGCCCTTGCTGCACGACCGCGAGTTCCTCCGGGGTGAGCGTGAAACGCTCCAGCGTGCGGGAGATCAACTGCCCGAGCGTGTAGAGCGTCGGGCCGTCGTCCTGCGGCGGGGCAGCGGGCGGCGCCGCTTGCGCCACCGAAGCGCAGCATAGGACCCAGGCGATCACGGACAGCGTTTTTGTTCTTTTCATGTCGTGCTCCGGATACGGTCTTTGGTATCTTGCTCCTCGTATACCCCCTGTCAACCACCCTCCGTCAACCGGCAGCTTCCATGCGCACCGCGACGACCTCCGCCGCCCCGGTCCGGGCGGTCCTGACCTTGGTCCTCGTCCTCGGCGGCCTACCGGCGTCGGCCGCGACGCCCTCGGCGGAGCACAACCCGGTGGCGCGCGAGCCGACGGGCCGGACCGCGGTCACAGGACGGGTGATCCTCGGTTGGCGGGCCGGTGCCGCCGATGCCGAACGGGCTTCGACGCTCGCCGCGCGCACGCGGCTCGGCGTCGGCAAGGCGGTGTCGCTCGCGCCGCAGATGGATGTCGTCGCCTTGGAGGGCGTCAAGGATGAAGCGTCGCTCGCCGCCGCGCTCGCCGTGCTGCGTGCCGACCCGCAGGTCGCGTTCGTCGAGCCCGACCGCCGACGCTACAAGCACCTGACGCCCAACGATCCGCTCTTCAGCGCGCAGTGGTATCTGCAGTCTGCGCAGCCTTCGGCCACCGCTGCGTCGACCGCCTGGGAGCCGAGCGCCGGAAACAACCCGACCGGCAGCGACGGTATCGTCGTCGCGGTGCTCGATACGGGCATCCGGTTCGACCATCCCGATCTCAAGCGCGCGAGCGCCTCAGGGCGGTTGCTGCCGGGCTACGACTTCGTCGACAGCGACGGCAACAATTCCTTCAGGACAGCGAACGACGGCGACGGGCGCGATGCCGATCCGTCGGATCCCGGCGATTGGGTGACCTCGTCCGAGGCCACGGGCGGCTGCGTGCAGGAGGACAGTTCCTGGCACGGTACGCGCGTGTCGGGGATCATCGGTGCGCTCGCCGACAACTCCACCGGACTCGCCGGCCTGACCTGGCGGCCGTGGTTGCTGCCGGTGCGCGTGCTCGGCAAGTGCGGCGGCTACGACTCCGACATCATCGCCGGGATGCGCTGGGCCGCCGGGCTCAGCGTCGGCGGCGTCGCGACGAACCCTTACCCGGCACGCATCCTCAACCTCAGTCTCGGCGGCACGGGTGCCTGCTCCGCGTCCTATCAGAGGGCGATCGACGAGATCGTCGCCCGCGGCGTGGTGGTCATCGCCTCGGCGGGCAACGAGTCGGGGCCGGTGTCGGAGCCCGCCAATTGCCGCGGCGTGGTGTCGGTGGTGGCGTTGCGCCATGTCGGCACGAAGGTGGGGTTCAGCAACCTCGGCGCGATCTCCACCATCGGTGCACCGGGCGGCAACTGCGTGAACACCGGCGCGGGCGAACCCTGCCTGTTCTCGATCGACACGACGACCAACGCCGGTCGCACCACACCGAGCGCGGACAGCTACACCGACCAGTTCAACTTCAATGTGGGCACCAGCTTCTCGGCGCCCATCGTCGCCGGCGTCGCCGCGCTGATGCTGTCGGTGAACGGCAATCTCTCGAGCGCGCAGGTGACGGCGCGTCTGCGCGAGGGCGCGACGCCCTATCCGGCAGCGCCCGCCGGTATCCCGCTGTGCCGCGAGCCCTCGGGACCCAACGACCGACAGTCGAGCGAATGCGCCTGCACCGCGGCGACCTGCGGCGCCGGCATGGCGAACGCGGTGGGCGCGGTGCGTGCTGCGCGCCGGCCGATCGCGGCGCTGGCCTTGCCGACCTCGGTGTCTGCGGGTCAGAACTTCACGGTGCAGGGCGGCGTCTCGGCGGCGTCCTGCGGGCGCAGCATCAGCACCTATTCCTGGAGCGTGGTCGAGACCGGCACGGGCGGTGCGATCGTCTCCGGCGCCAACGCCGCCACCGTGCAGGCGGTGGCGCCGACCGCGGGGACGCTGCGTCTGCGGCTCACCGTGACCGACAACACCGGCGCCATCGACACCGCTGAGGTCGGCGTGACCTCGAGCGCCGCGACCACCACCGCGCCCACCTCGACGGGGTCCAACGCCTGCCCGTTGGCCATCAATGCCGGCGGCGGCAGCGGTGGCGGCGGTGGCGGTACGACGCCGACCCCGACACCCACGCCGACACCCACACCGACGCCCGCCAGCGGCGGCGGTGGCGGGGGCGGCGGCGCCATCGGAACACTTTGGCTGCTCGCACTCGCGCTATGGGGCGTGATGCGTGCGGCCGCCACGACCCGGACCCGGAGAACTGCATGACCCAGACCGTCCTCATCACCGGCGCCTCGAGCGGCATCGGCGCGGAACTCGCCCGTGCCTACGCGCGCGAGGGCGCTCGGCTCGTGCTGCTGGCGCGGCGTCGTGACCGTCTCGAGGAACTGGCGGCCGAGGCCCGCGCTGCGGGCGCGGCCGAGGTCGAGGTGCACGAGGCGGATGTCACCCGCGACGGCGATGTGGCGCGCGCGGTGGCGGGGTTGCAGGCGCGCGGCATCGGGCTCGACATCGTCTATGCCAACGCCGGCTTCGGCGTCGCGGGCATGATGCAGCGCCTCACCATCGCCGATTACCAGCGGCAGCTCGACACCAATGTCATCGGTCTGCTGCGCACGGTCTACGAGACGCTGCCGGGATTGCGCGCCGCGCGCGGGCGCTTGGTGCTGGTCGGCAGCGTCGCGGGCCACATCGCCTCGCCGGGGTCGTCGGCGTACTGCATGAGCAAGTTCGCGGTGCGCGCGCTCGCCGAATCCTTCCGCGGCGACCTGCGCAGCGAGGGCATCGGCGTGACCTTGGTGTCGCCGGGCTTCGTCGCCTCCGACATCCGCCGCACCGACAACAAAGGCGTGCTGCGCGCCGATGCGCCGGACCCGATCCCCGCGTGGCTCATCGTGCCCACGGATCGCGCGGTGCGGTCGATCGTGCGCGCGGTGCGTCGCGGCCGGCCCGAGATCGTCGTCACCGGCCACGGCAAGGTGCTGGTGTACATCTCGCGGCATTTCCCGTGGTTGCTGCGCTTCCTGTCGGCGCGCCTCTACCGCGGGCGGCCGGAGCCCAAGTCGGCGACGCAGGGCGGCGCGTGAGCCGTGCAGCGCCACGCGCCGCAGGCGTTGCGGCCCGCGGAACCCGCAGCCTCTTCCCGACGCTGATCCATGTCGCACCGCTGCAGCGCAGCGGCACCGCGGTGCTCAACCGTCGGTTGCTCGACGAGACCCTGCAGCTGCGCGCCGACGACATCGCGGGCCGACGCTGGTCGACGCGCAACTATCCGGGCGGCTACACCTCGTACGCCTCGCAGTCGCGGATGCAGCGCATCTCACCGACCTTCGCGCGGCTCGAGCGGCTGCTCGGTCGCCATGTGCGCAGCTTCGCCCAAGCGTTGGCGCTCGACCTCGAAGGTCGCGAGCTCGTCATGACCGATTGCTGGGTGAACATCATGCCGCGCGGCACCGCGCACAGCCTGCACCTGCATCCGCTGTCGACGATCAGCGGCACCTACTATGTGCGTACGCCGCGCGGCGCGTCGGGACTCAAGTTCGAGGACCCGCGGCTCGACCGCTTCATGGCGGCGCCGCCGCGACGGCGCGACGCCGCGCCCGAGCTGCAGCCGTGGCACACGGTGCCGGCGCGTGCGGGGCAGGTCGTCCTCTTCGAGAGCTGGCTGCGGCATGAGGTCATGGCCAACCCGGTCGCGACCGAGCGCGTCAGCATCTCCTTCAACTACAACTGGTTCTGATCCCACCCTTCCCCACCCGGAGCATCGCTTGTTCGGCATCACCCCCTCCGCTCGTCTGCGCCCCTCGCCGTTCTTCGAGGCGACGCTCGTCGAGGGCGTCACCGCCTTCACCACCTACAACCACATGCTGATGCCGACGGCCTTCGGCGACCCCGAGGGCGAATACTGGCGGCTCATCAACGGTGTGAGCCAGTGGGATGTCGCGGTCGAGCGTCAGGTGCAGCTCAAGGGGCCGGATGCGGGGCGCCTCGCGCAGATCCTCGCGCCGCGCGACCTCTCGAAGCAGCAGGTCGGGCAGGGCAAGTATGTGCCGCTCTGCGACCACCAGGGCGTGCTCATCAACGACCCCATCTGCCTCAAGCTCGCGGATGACCTGTATTGGCTGTCGATCGCCGACTCCAACATCTGGTTCTGGGCGGGGTCCATCGCCACCGAGCGGGGCCTTCGGGTCAAGGTCAGCGAGCCCGATGTCTCGCCGATGGCGATCCAGGGACCGAAGGCCGAGGATGTCGTGGCGAGCGTCTGCGGCGACTGGGTGCGCGGCATCAAATATTTCTGGTTCCGCGAAGCGCACATCGACGGTATCCCGGTGGTGGTGCAGCGCTCGGGGTGGTCGAAGCAGGGCGGCTTCGAGATCTACCTGCGCGACGGTACGCAGGGCACTCGGCTGTGGAACATCTTCAAGGAAGCGGGGCGGCCTTACGGCATCGGCCCCGGCGGTCCGAACTGGTGCGAGCGCGTGGAGTCGGGGCTGGTCTCGTACGGTGGCGACACCGACCGGACCACCAACCCCTATGAAGTGCGCATGGGTAAGTATGTGGACCTCGGCGTGCCCGACGACACCATCGGCATCCAGGCGCTGCGCCGCATCGCCGCCGAGGGGCCGCGCCGCCACACGCTCGGCATCGTGCTCGACGCGGGCGAGCCGGTGAAGCCGGGGTTCTTGTGGAACCCGATCTTCAGCGGCGGCCGCAAGGTCGGCGACCTCACCAACTGCATCTTCTCCTACCGGCTCAAGAAGAACATCGGCTTCGCTTTGATCGACCGCGCCTGCACCGTGGGCGCGCGCGTCGAGGCGCGGGTCGGTGGCATGATGCAGCCCGGCACGCTCGTCGAGCTGCCGTTCATCTGACCGGGCGCGAGGGGCGAACACGATGACCGAAGCCACGCACGACACCTACGACAACCTGCTCATCGACCGCCAGCCTGACGGTGTGTGGGTGGTCACCCTCAACCGCCCCGCCAAGCGCAACGCGCTCGACGCCGCGACCATCGAGGAGCTGGTGCGCCTCTTCTCGGGGGCGCAGCGGGCCGGCGCGCGCGCCATCGTGCTCGCGGCGGCGGGCGACCATTTCTGCGCCGGGCTCGATCTGGTGGAACACCATCGCGCCGACCGCACGCCCGCCGAGTTCTGGCAGATCTGCCTGCGCTGGCACGAAGCCTTCAACAAGATGGAGTACGGCGGCGTGCCGATCATCGCGGCGCTGAAGGGCGCGGTGGTGGGCGGCGGGCTGGAACTCGCGAGCGCCGCACACATCCGCGTGGCTGATGCGACCACCTATTTCGCGCTGCCGGAGGGCCAGCGGGGTCTCTTCACGGGCGGCGGCGCCACCATCCGCGTGGCCGACCTCATCGGCAAGTCGCGGCTCGTGGACATGATGCTGACGGGCCGCGTCTACAAGGGCCAGGAGGCGGTCGATGTGGGGCTCGCGCAGTACCGCACGGACGGCTCCAGCCTCGAGCAGGCGCTCGCCATCGCAAGGCGCTGCGCCCAGAACCTGCCACTCACCAACTTCGCCATCTGCTCGGGCGTGAGCCACATGCAGAACATGTCGGCGCTCGATGCCGCCTACGCCGAGGCCTGCATCGCGGGTGTGGTGAACACGCAGGCGGCAGCGCGTGAGCGGCTCGCCGCCTTCGCCGACAAGAGCGGCCCAAGGATCCGGCCGGAATGAGCGGCGCCACCGTCGGCGACGCCACGACGGGCTCCGCGCCGCGCGTGCTGGTGACCGCCGGCGCGTCCGGCATCGGCCGCGCGATCGCCCAAGCCTTCGCGGCCACGGGCGCGCGCGTATGGGTGACGGACATCGATGACGCGGCGCTCGCCGCTTGCCCCGCCGCGTGGCGGCGCGACCGCGTGGATGTCGCCGACCCGGTCGCGATGCGTGCGCTCTTCGGGCGCATCGAGGCGGAGTGGGGCGGGCTCGATGTGCTCTGCGCCAACGCCGGGGTCTCAGGCCGCACCGCGCTGCTCGAGGACCAGGACTACGCGGCGTTCAAAGAATGCCTGGATGTCGGGCTCGGCGGCGCCGTGCTCGCGGCGCAGGGCGCGCTGCCCATGATGAAGCGCGCGCGGCAGGGCTGCATCATCTTCACCGGGTCCACCTCGGGTCAGTTCGGCACGCCGCTGCGGGCGCCGTATGTCGCCGCGAAGTGGGCGGTGAACGGCCTCATGAAGACCGTGGCGATGGAGGCGGGCCCGTTCGGCATCCGCGCCAATGTCATCGCGCCGGCCTGCGTCGAAGGCCCGCGCATCGAGCGCGTCATCGAGCGCGAGGCCGCCGCCAAGGGCACGACGCCGGCCGCCGTGCGCGCCGCCTACGAGGCGGGCACCTCGCTGCGCACCTTCGTCACCGCCGAGGATGTCGCGGCGATGGCGCTGTTCCTCGCCTCGCCGGGCGGCGCCCGCATCTCCGGTCAGGTGCTGACGCTCGACGGCCACACCGAGAACCCGGATCCCAAGGTCTGACACAGGACGCCACGATGACGAGCGCAGCGACTTCGACGACCGATCGATGGGACGCCGTGATCATCGGTGCCGGCATGGGCGGCATGAGCGCGGCGGCGCGGCTCACCGCCGCCGGGCGGCGCGTGCTGCTGCTCGAGAAATCGGGCCACCTCGGCGGGCGCTGCTCGCACCGCGAGCGCGACGGCGTACGTGTGACCACCGGCGCGATCATGATCCCGATGGCGGCGCACAACGCAACGCGCGAACCGTTCGACCTGCTCGGCGTGCTGCTCGAGATGATCGAACTCACCGGGCGGATGCGCTACCGGCTGCAGCACGGCGACTTCGACCAGGCGACGGCGGGTGGCGGCCTGCGCGGGCTCATCGCCTTCGCGTTCAACGGCGACGAGGCGGGTGCCGCCAAGCTCTTCGACGCCTTCATCGCGGCGATGAAGACCGTGCCGTCGGACGACCATACCTTCAAGGACTGGCTGGACCGCGAGACGCCGAACGCCGAGGTCAAGAACCTGTTCCAAGGCTTCTGCGCCGCGCTCATGGGCACCAACCTGCATGAGATCCCGGCCGGCGAGTTCTTCAGGTTCATGCGCTATAGCAGCCGTGGCAGCCGCTTCGGCATGGCGCCCGCCGGCAACGGCGCGAACATGGAGGCGCTCGCGGCTGCCATCGAGGCGCGCGGCTCGAAGGTGCTGCGCCACGCGGTGTGCAACCGCATCGTCGTCGAGGATGGCCGCGCGACCGGCGTGGTCGTCAAGGTGGCTGGGGAGGACGAGCGCTTCATCCCCGCCGAGGTGGTGATCTCCAACACCGGCCCCGTGCGCACCATCGAGCTCGCGGGTGGGCGCGAGCATTTCGCGGATCCGGCGTATCTCGCGCGGCTCGACGCCTCGCCGCACGAGGCGCCGATCTTCCACATCTCGTTCATCACCGACAAACCCCTCATCGAGGGCTTCGACGGCTGCATGGTGTTCGGCAACACCCGCAACCTCATCTACCTCGAGATCCCCTCGCTGATCTCGCCCGGGGTGTCGCCGCCGGGGCAGGTGCTGCACACCGCCTTCGGTGCGCCGTCCGATGCGGCGACGGCCGACCTCAAGGCCGAGCTGCAGAACACCCTCGCCGAGCTCGAAGCGAACTTCCCTGGCCAGCTCGCCGGTGCGCGGTTCATCGTGAACGCGCGCCATTCCGGCCAGAGCCCCGGCATGCACCGCTGGGCGGGCCACATGATGCCGGTGACGACGCCCATCCCGAACCTCTTCAATGTCGGCGATGGCTGCACCCCACCCGGCACCATCGGCACCGAGGGCGCGGCGGGGTCGGCGCGGGAGGTGGTGCGGTTGCTTGAGCAAGGAAAAAGTCCTTGCTAAAGTAAGGGCGTGCCCAAGGTCACCTCCAAACTCCAGATCACCATCCCCAAGCGCCTCGCCGAGCAGGTCGGCATCAGCGCCGGTTCCGATGTCGAGTTCGCCGTGGTGGGCGAGGGTATCCGCATGACCCCGGCGGGCAAGAGGGCGGGGGCGGAGCTCAGCACGGCAGAGCGCCTGCGTCTCTTCCACGAGGCGAGCGCGCGGCAGGCGGAGCGCGACAAACGCTTCGCCGGCATCGTCAGCGCCGACCGCGAGTGGACCCGCGAGGATCTCTACATCCGGGGCGACGGCGGCCGTGGCGAGCCTGGTTGACACCAACATCCTCGTCTATCGGTTCGATCCGCTCGCACCGGAGAAACAGCGCCGCGCGAAGGCCCTGATCGCGGCCGGTATCGCTGACCGCTCCCTCTGCATCGCGCACCAGTCCATCCTCGAGTTCGTGGCGGCGGTCACCCGACCGCGCAAGGTTCTGGACGGTCGCGCGTTGCTCACGCAGACCGAAGCGCTGCTCGAGGCGGAGCTGCTGTGTCTGCAACTGTCCGTGCTCTATCCCTCGCGTGAAGTGCTCTCGACCGCGATGCGTGGCGCGACGATGTACGGACTGCCGTGGTTCGATGCGCAGATCTGGGCGACGGCCGAGGTCCACGGCCTCGATGAACTGCTGTCCGAGGATTTCGCGCACGGCCGGCACTACGGCAGCGTGCGCGCAGTGAACCCGTTCCTCGCTGCCACGGGCGTGCACGAGCTGCCGGCGTTGTACGCGGCGACATGAGTCATGTCTGATACGCCGCCCGCCTGATGGTCAGGCGCGAAATATTTTGGTGGCGACGGGTCGTCGGTCATCGGCCTTGTCGGTGATCAAACGCTTTCTTTGCCGGTGAATCCGGTTCCGCAAGTGCCGAAAGTCACTTCCATGTGATGCATCGGCGATGTCCGCTTCGGACGATGCGCCCCGTACTCCCATGCAGGACACCCAATTTTTGGATTGTCCTTGCCGAGGAGGCTGGGCTTGGTGCGCGAAGGGGATATCGCCACTGACAAGGTGACCGGAGGCTTCGCCCCGACGGGCGGCGACGCCGGTGCGCCGCCGCCCCGTGATTTCGGGGGGGGGGGTGAACCTTCGCCTGCCTCGCCGCTCTTCCGCCCTGAAGCCTTAGCCGCCCACACCGAGCTGCGCTGGGGCCGCCCGATCGGGCTGATCCCGCTCTCCTGGACGATCGTCAGCGTATTCCTCGCGGTGCTCGTCGCCGCGGTGGCGGTGTTCC
>CANHFH010000024.1 GCA_947459825.1 Pseudomonadota bacterium
CGTGAGCCGATGCCGCCGCACAACCTCGTGCTGACCATGATCGGCGCCTCGCTGCTGTGGGTCGGCTGGTTCGGCTTCAACGCCGGCTCCGCGCTGGAGGCCGGCAACTCCGCCGCCCTCGCCTTCCTCAACACGCTGCTCGCCACCGCCGGCGCTGTCGTCGCCTGGTCGGCGGCGGAGTGGGCGCTCAAGCGCCATGCCTCGGTGCTCGGCGCCGCCTCAGGTGCGGTCGCGGGCCTCGTCGCGATCACCCCCGCCGCGGGCAATGTCGGTCCGATGGGCGCGCTCGCCATCGGCCTCATCGCCGGTGTGGTCTGCTTGTGGGGCGTCACCGGCCTCAAGCGCCTGCTCAAGGCCGATGACTCGCTCGATGTGTTCGGCGTGCACGGCGTCGGCGGCATCGTCGGTGCGCTGCTGACCGGCGTGTTCAACAACCCGGCGCTCGGCGGCCCCGGCCTCGTCACCGACTGGGTGACCGCGAGCGTCGGCTCGAACGGCATCCTCGCGCAGCTCTGGATCCAGGCGGAGGCCGTGGGCGTCACCGTCGTGTGGTCGGCGGTGGCTGCGTTCATCGCGTTCAAGGTCGCGGACCTCCTCGTGGGCCTGCGCGTGCCGGAGGAGAACGAGCGCGAAGGCCTCGACACCACCGAGCACAACGAGCGCGCCTACACCAGCTGATCATCCCCTGAGACATCACCATCCCCCGATGTCTGTCGGGCGGCGACCTCACGGTCGCCGCCCTTTTTTTTCGCCTGCATCCCGGCTGATATGATGTCGGCATGCGAACCGGCTTCCTCGGTCTCGGCGCCATGGGCGCCCCCATGGCGCGCAACCTGCACAAGGCCGGCATGCTGCAAGGCGTCTGGAACCGCAGCGCCGACCGGGCCAGCGGGCTCGCCCAGGAGCTCCGCTGCTCCGCTGCCGCGACCCCCGAGGCCCTGGCCCGCGACTGCGATGCGCTGGTGCTCTGCGTCTCCGCCGACACCGATGTCCTCGAGGTCGTCCGTGCGCTGGCGCCCGGCCTGAAGCCGGGCACGCTGGTCATCGACTGCTCCACCGTGTCGGCGGACACGGCCCGTACGGCCGGGGCTCTGGTGGCCGCGCGCGGCGCATCGTTCCTCGATTGCCCTGTGAGCGGCGGCGTCGAAGGCGCCCAGAAAGGCACGCTCGCCATCATGTGCGGCGGCGATGAAGCGGCCTTCGAGCGCGCCAAGCCGGTGCTCGAAGCGATGGGCCGTACGGTGCGCTGGTTCGGACCGCAAGGCGCGGGTCAGGCCACCAAGGCCACCAACCAGATCATGTGCGCCGGCATAATCCGCGCGGTCGGCGAGGCGATGGCCTTCGCGCGCGCACAGCACCTGCCGCTCGAGCGCGTGGTCGAGACCTTGGGCCAAGGTGCCGGGTCGTCCTGGTATTTCGTGAACCGCGCGCCCTACATGGTGCGCGGCAGCTTCCCGGCGGGCTTCCGCGTGCGGCTGCATGAGAAAGACCTGCGCATCTGCCGCGACATGGCCGCCGCGAGCGGCGTGGCGCTGCCGGTGGTCGAAGATGTGCTGCGCGAGTACGCCGAGCTCATCCGTCGCGGCCACGGCGACGAGGACATCTCCTCGATCCATCGCCTCAAGCAGGAGCTCTTCGAGCAAGCGCCGTTCACGAACCCCTCGCCCGACGCGATCGCGGCGCTGCTGCGCCGCATCCGCACCATCGCCGTGGTGGGTCTCAGCAACGACCCCTCGCGCCCGAGCCACGGCGTCGCGCGCCAGCTGCAGCGCTTCGGCTATCGCATCATCCCCGTCACGCCCACCGCTGAAGAGATCCTCGGCGAGCGCTGCGTGCCCTCGCTCGAGAGGGTCGGCGATGTGCTCAAGCCCGGCGAGCAGGTCGATCTCGTCGATGTGTTCCGTCGTCCGGAACATGTCGCCGCCGTGGTCGACGGCTGCATCCGGCTCGGTCTGCCGGCGCTCTGGCTGCAGGACGGGGTGGTGGACGAGGCCGCCGCGCGCCGCGCGCGTGCCGCGGGCATCTTCACGGTGATGGACCGCTGCGTGTACCGCGACCGCGCTGCGCTCGGCGCCTGACACGACACGCCCCATGAACGCCTTCCCGCGCAACTTCACCAAGATGCACGGTCTCGGCAACGATTTCATCGTGTTCGAGGCGGCGGCCGATGCGCCGCTTCCGGATGCGGCGTCGTGGCGTCGCTTCGCGGACCGCCACACCGGCATCGGCTTCGACCAGGCGTTCGTGGTGCTGCCGCCGCGCAGCGCCGGAACCGATGCCTACTGGCGCATCTTCAACGCCGACGGCGGCGAGGTCGAGCAGTGCGGAAACGGCGCACGCTGCGTCGCCGAATGGTTGCGGCTCGCGGGCCGCGCGGGTTCAGGCGGCTCGAGCGGCGGCGATCACGCTGCCGCGCTGCGCCTAGAGAGCGCGGGCGGCATCGTCGCCGCGCGCTTCCCGGCGCCGGGCAGGGTCGCCGTCGACATGGGCGTGCCTCGGTTCACCGCGGGCGCCGCAGCCGACGGCGACCACGAACTCACCCTCGACGACATGACCGTGCGCTTCACGCAGGTGTCGATGGGCAACCCGCACATCGTGCTGCGTGTGCCGTCGGTCGACACCGCGCCGGTGTCGACGCTCGGCGCAGCGCTCGAACGGCACCCGATGTTCCCGCAGCGCACCAATGTCGGCTTCCTCGAAGTCATCGACCGCGGCCGCGGTCGGCTGCGCGTCTTCGAACGCGGCGTCGGTGAGACCCTCGCCTGCGGCACGGGCGCCTGCGCTGCGATGGCGGCTGGCCGGCGTGCCGGCCTCTTCGACGCCTCCGTGACGCTCGCGCTGCACGGTGGCGACCTCGTCATCGGCTGGCCGGGCGGCGACGAGCCGCTCTGGATGACCGGTCCCGCTGCCGTCGCTTTCCGCGGCGAGATCGACCCCGCCCTCCTCACAGCCTGATCTTCGGAGCCGTTGCGCATGCCTTCACCGCAGGACGTCAAGACCTTCCTCGAACAGCATCCGGATTTCCTCGTCGAACACCCGGACCTGCTCGAGACGCTGCAGGTGCCGCATGGCCTCGACGGACCGGCGGTGTCGCTGGTGGAGCGGCAGGTGCAGGTGCTGCGGGACCGACAGGCCGAAAGCCGGCAGCGGCTCGCGGAGCTCGTGCGCAACGCGCGCGACAACGAGGCGCTGGTCGGACGCGTGCACGCGCTCGCACTGCGGCTGCTGCATGCGCACGATGCCGCAGCTGTCGCCGCCCAGACCGAAGCGTCGATGCACGAAGACTTCGATGTACGCCCGGCGCGTCTGCTGGCTGCCGACGACCTCCCGCCCGCGGTGCGCGCGCTCGTCGCCTCGGGCAAACCGCGCTGCGGCCAGCTGCGCGAAGAGGACCGGACCGCGCTGCTCGGCGACGCGGCTGCCGGCATCGCCTCGATGGCGCTGGTACCGATCGGCGCGGATTGCCGCTACGGACTGCTCGCGCTCGGCAGCACGGACGCGGCCCGGTTCCATCCGGGGATGGGCACGGCTTTCCTCGAACGCATCGGCGAGCTGGTCGCGGCCGCCTCGGCCCGCGACGAGCGGACATGACGCCGGCCGCACTCGCCGACATCGAGCGCTTCGGGGCGCATCTCGCACGCGAGCGGCGCATGTCGCCGCACACCGTCTCCAACTACCTGCGCGAGGTGCACGCGCTCGCCGCGTGGTGCGACGCCCAGCACATCGACGGTTGGCAGGCGCTCGACAGCCAGCACCTGCGCATGTTCGCGGCGCGCTCCCACGCCGGTGGCCTCGCGCCGCGCAGCGTGCAGCGCCGGTTGTCGGCGGTGCGCAGCTTCTTCCGTTGGCTGCAGCGCGAGAAGGCGGTCACGGGCAACCCCGCGGTCGATGTGCGCGCGCCGAAGTCGCGCCGTGCACTGCCGGTGACCGTCGACGCCGACCAGATGGCGCGGCTGCTCGACATCCGCGACACCACGCCGCTCGCGCTGCGCGACCGTGCGCTGATGGAACTGCTGTACTCCTCCGGGTTGCGGCTCGCCGAGCTGGTCGGTCTCGACCTTCCCGACCTCGACCTCGCCGACCGCACCGTGAGGGTCACAGGCAAGGGGCGCAAGGCGCGGATCGTGCCGGTCGGCAGCAAGGCGATCGCCGCGCTCGAGGCGTGGCTGCGCGCAAGGACTTCGGTCGCGGCCCCGGGCGAGATGGCGGTCTTCACCGGGCGCGGCGGCCGGCGGATCGGACCGCGGGCCGTGCAGTTGCGGGTGGCGTACTGGGCGCGCCGGCAGGGTCTGCCGGTGCACCTGCATCCCCACCTGTTCCGCCACTCCTTCGCCTCCCACATCCTGGAGTCCAGCCAGGACCTGCGGGGGGTGCAGGAGCTGCTCGGGCATGCCGACATCGCCACCACCCAGGTCTACACCCACCTTGATTTCCAGCATCTCGCCCGCATCTACGACCAAGCGCACCCTCGCGCGAGACGCAGATAGTCGGGGTCAGGCCCCGAGGACGGACCCATGACCGACAGCTTCAACCCGCACGGCACCACCATCGTGGGCGTGCGCCGCAACGGCGTCGTCGCCATCGGTGGCGACGGCCAGGTGACCCTCGGCAACACCGTGATGAAGGGCAACGCCCGCAAGGTGCGCCCGCTCGGCCAGGGCAAGGTGCTCGGCGGCTTCGCCGGCGGCACCGCCGACGCCTTCACGCTCTTCGAACGCTTCGAGGCCAAGCTCGACAAGTTCGGCAACCTCACCCGCGCCGCCATCGAGCTCGCCAAGGACTGGCGCGGCGACCGCTACCTGCGCCGTCTCGAGGCGCTGCTGCTGGTCGGCGACCCCCACAAGCTGTTCGTGATCTCCGGCAACGGCGATGTCATCGAGCCCGAGCATGACATCGTCGCCATCGGCTCCGGCGGCCCGTTCGCGCAGGCCGCGGCGCGCGCGTTGATCGAGAACACCGAGCTCGGCGCCCGCGACATCGTCGAGCGCTCGCTCGGCATCGCCGCCGACATCTGCATCTACACCAACCGCAACCTCGTCATCGAGGAGCTGCGCTCATGAGCGACCTGACGCCGCGGCAGATCGTCGCCGAGCTCGACAAGCACATCGTCGGCCAGCAGGACGCCAAGCGCGCGGTCGCCATCGCGCTGCGCAACCGGTGGCGGCGCATGCAGGTCGACGACGCGCTGCGCGCCGAGATCACGCCCAAGAACATCTTGATGATCGGCCCGACCGGCGTCGGCAAGACCGAGATCGCGCGCCGGCTCGCGCGGCTCGCGCGCGCGCCGTTCGTGAAGGTCGAGGCCACCAAGTTCACCGAGGTGGGCTATGTGGGCCGCGATGTGGATTCCATCGTCAAGGACCTCGTCGAGGCCTCGATGAAGATGCTGCGCGAGGAGCGCCTCGCGACGGTGCGCGAGCGCGCCGCCGATGCGGTAGAGGAGCGGCTGCTCGACGCGCTGCTGCCGAAGCCGCGCCTGATGGGCTTCTCCACCGACGAACCCGCCGCGCCGCGCGACGCCGACACCCGCCAGAAGTTCCGCAAGATGCTGCGTGAAGGCAAGCTCGACGACCGCGAGATCGAGGTCGAGGTCGCGGGCCTCGGCGCGGGCGTCGACATCATGGTGCCGCCCGGCATGGAGGAGATGCAGCAGCAGCTGCGTTCCATGTTCAAGGACCTCGGCGCCGGTCGCAGCAAGCCGCGCAAGCTGAAGGTCGGCGAAGCCAAGAAGGCCCTGCTCGACGAGGAGGCCGCCAAGCTCGTGAACGAAGAGGAGCTGCGGGCCGAGGCCGTGCGCAACGCCGAGCAGAACGGCATCGTGTTCATCGACGAGATCGACAAGGTCTGCCGCCGCCAGGACACCTACGGCGCCGATGTCTCGCGCGAAGGCGTGCAGCGTGACCTGCTGCCGCTCGTCGAGGGCTGCACCGTCACCACCAAGTACGGCGCGCTCAAGACCGACCATGTGCTCTTCATCGCCTCGGGCGCGTTCCACCTCTCCAAGCCCTCGGACCTAATCCCCGAGCTGCAAGGCCGCTTCCCGATCCGTGTCGAGCTCGGTCCGCTGCAGGTCGAGGACTTCGTGCGCATCCTCACCGAGCCGGACGCATCGCTCACCCGCCAGTACGCCGCGCTGCTCGCCACCGAGGGCGTCGGCGTCGAGTTCACGCCGGAGGGCATCCGTCGCATCGCCGAGGTCGCCGCGCATGTGAACTCGCACACCGAGAACATCGGCGCGCGCCGCCTGCATACGGTGATGGAGCGGCTGCTCGAAAGCGTCTCCTACGAGGCCACCGAGCGGCGCGGCAGCGCCATCCTCGTCGATGCCGCGATGGTGGACGAGTGCCTGGGCGAACTCTCCAAGGACGAGGACTCGAGCCGGTTCATCCTGTGAGCGACCTCGCGCCCGGCATCGTCGTCGCGGTGATCGCCGCGGCGCCCGTGGCGCTGCTCATCCTGCTGCTGGCTGATGGGCTCGGGCTCGAGGGCGAGGGCCGCTTGCGCCGTCGTGCGCGCGTCGCGCTCGCCGTGCTGTCCGTGCCGGCGTTGGTATGGTTCGGCATCGCGGCCTGGGGCTGGTCGGGCGCGGCGCACCTGCAGCCGCTCTGCCACGCCTACGCGACCCCGGAGTTCCGCGCCGTGCGCCCCGTGCCGCCGGGCGACATCCTGTTGGACGCCGCGCCGTGGGCGCTGGTTCACGATCGAGATGGAGCGCTTCCGCCTGCTGCAGCGCAGCTCGGGCAGCGTGCTCGCCGAGGGCGACGAGCTGTGGATCACCGCCGGCCGCGCCCGCTACCACTGCGGCATCGTGAGCGGCCCGGACCCGGTGCACGCCGACCGCACGCCTTGGCCGGGCGGCGACGGCGTGGCGAAGTTCGTGGCTCGCGGGCTGCAGCCCTCGCCGCTGAAGCCCTGAGCCCCCGCGCCGCTGACGGCGCCTGCGCCTAGACCAGGAACCCGAGGTTGCGCGTCGCGAAATTGTTGATGCTGGGCGCGACCTTCGGGAGGTCAGCGTCGGGGACACCGAACCAGCTCGCGAGCGTAGCGGCGTACTGGTCGGCGGAGACGGTCGGGATGATGCGACCGCCGCCGATCTCCAGTGCGCTGCCGATCTCGAGCAGCGGATACTGTCCGTAGAACTGGCGGCCGCGCACCGCGCCGCCCGCCACCAGTTGTACGCCGCCCCAGGCATGGTCGGAGCCGTCGCCGTTCGAGGTGAGGGTACGACCGAAGTCGGAATGCGTGAACAGCGTGACGCTGTTCTGCATGCCGATCTCGACCATGGCGTCGTGGAACATCTTCATCGAGTTGCTGACATTGGTCAGCAGCCCCGGTTGGTCGTCGAGCAGCGTGTCGTGCTGGTCGAAGCCGCCCACCGAGACGAAGAAGATCTGCCGCGACATCGACAGCTGCGCGCGCGAGGCGATCATCTTGGCGACGGTGCGCAGCTGCGTCTGCAGCGCGGTGAGGGTGACGCCGCTGTTGGGCAGCGCCGCGAAGTTCGGTCCGGCGGCGATGGCGGCGTTGACACGCTCGGCGTAGCGGATCGCGCGCTGCTGCACGGACGCGAACCCGCGCTCGTACATGGTGTTGGTGGTGGCGGTGGCATTGGCGGCGAGCAGCGCCTCGAACGAGGTCTTGCGACCGCCGCTCACCCCGGTGGTGCCGAAGCCCGTGAAGGTCGCGGCACCGGTGGAACCGGACACATAGGGCCTCGCGACCTCACCGGCCTGGAAGAAGGTCTGCCCCGCGAGCGAGACATTGAGCGAGAGCTGCTGGTCGGCGGTGCGCGAGGCGAGCACATCCGCCACCCGGCCCGCCCAACCCGAACGCATCACCGTGCGTCCGCGCAGGCTATGCCACTGGTCCTGCTGGTCGTTGTGCGAGAAGAGCTGCGGCGGCAGCACATGTCCCGTGGTGGCGGCGGTCTGATACTGCGCCTTGGTGGTGGGCATCACCAGCGGACCGACGTTCGGCAGCACGGCGAGACGGCCCGCGGCGAACAGGTCGCGTACGCCCGTCATGCTCGGGTGGAAACCGAAGGTCGGGTCGCCGGCGACCTCACCGACACGCGTGACGGGCAGCAGCGCTGTACGGTCGATAGCAAGGCTCGAGGTCGTGCCGCCGCCGCGCGAGCGCGAATAGGCGTTGTACTCGGCGGTGCTGGTCGGCACGACCATGTTGTGGGAGTCGTTGCCGCCGAACAGGAACAGGCAGACCAACGCTTTGTAGTCGCCGAAACCGCCGGTCCCGGCCGACTGCGCCCAGACCGTGCCGGGCGTGCGGCCGAACGCGTACGCGACGCCGCCTGCGGCGGCGGCCTTGAGGAACTTGCGGCGTTGGCGGTTCATGTTCCGGCCTCGTCCTAGCGTTGCAGGGCGTATTCAGGGGAGGTGACGACGAAGTAGATCGCGTCAGCGGTACGGGTCGCGAGCGCCGTCGTCTGGTTGGTCGCGGGAACCGTGGTGCGCTCGATCTGCGCCTTGGCCTCGGTCTTCAGCGCCGCCGACATCTGACCCGCGCCGCCCAACAATCTCTCGGCGACGCGGTTGATCAGCGCTTCGGAGTCGACCGCGATCGCGAGCTCGTCGGTGGTGGTGATGTACATGTCGTCGGCGTTGAGGTTCGCCGCTTGCGCCTGGGTGCGGGTGAAGGCCTGCGTGTAGAGATAGTTGGTCGAGGATGCCGCGAGGATCTCCGTCGCGAGCTGCATCTCGGGCGACACGAAACCGCCGTCGGCGATCTCGCCGGGCGGTGCATAGGACGGGCTGAAGAAGTTGAACACCGAGGGCGACAGGCCCTGCCCTTGTCCGAACTGCGCCGACGGCGTACCACCGGAGAAGTTGCGCGCGACGCCGAGCTTGCCGCTCGCGGATGTCACGCCGTAGGCGCGCCAGAACTGCGTCAGGCGCAGCAGCGGCTCCTTGAGCTTGCCGGCGGTCGCAGCGCCGCTGCCCGAGGCGGCGTTGCGAGCCTCGGTATCGAGCAGGATCGCGCGCACCACGGCTTCGAGGTTGCCGCGCCGCCCCGTCCCGTCGTTGTTGAACCGCTCGGCCACACGCTGCACATAGGCGCGCGATGGGTTGCTCGTCACCAGCTTCTGGATGAGCTGCTTGGCGATGAACGGCCCGACGTTCGGATGGTTGAAGACGTTGTCGAGCGCGTCGGCGAGGTCCTTGGCGCCGGCCTGGTTGGCAGGCACGAGCCCGCCCGGCAGCGCCGCACCGGTGTAGTTGAGCAGCTGCTTGGTGCCGGCCTCGTGCTGGTCGGCGTAGAGCTGCATCGGCTTCACCTGGTTGTAGTTCGCGGCGAACCCCAGCTGCACACGCGCCGTGGTGAAGGTGCAGTTGGGCAGCGTGCTCGGGCAGGCCCATGTCCAGCCGGTGAAGACGCGCGCGAAGCCCTCGATGATGGCTTGATCATAGGTCGGGGCCGGCTGACCGGTGGCGTCGGTCTTGACGCTGCCGTCGATGTTCAGCTGCACGAGACCGATGCTGAACAGCTGCATCATCTCGCGCGCATAGTTCTCGTCGGGGCGGAGATTGGTGTTGGCCACCGCACGCCGGTTGCCGAGCATCGAGAGGTAGATGCCCATCGCCGGGTGCAGCGTCACATCCTCCAGCAGCGTACGGAAATTGCCGAAGGCGTTGCGCGCCAGCATGTCGTGGTAATCGGCATGCGCGAACGGCAGGTTGTTGAGGGCGCCGATCTGCGAGACGACCATGATCTGCGACAGCGCGAACGCCACGCGCTGGCGGAGCTGGTCCTCGCCGCGCAGCACGTTGGCGAACCATTGCTCCTGACGGATGGTGTTCAGCGTCGCGACGTTGAAGCCGGTCGGCACCGGGTTCGGGTAGGCGACCTCGACCGCGGGCCGCAGCAACGAGACGGGCTTGCTGATCTCTGCGTCGATCCACCGCGAGTAAGCGTTCGAGGAATCGCCGAGCCCCATGAGCCGGGTGGCTTCCGCCTCGGTGGCGCCGAAGGTCGACTGGTTCAGGAAGCGGAAGGCCTCGGCTTTGCCGACCGGCGCAGGCGGCGTCACCGCCTGGGGAGGCGTGGAGGGGCTACCGCTGCCACCGCCGCAAGCGACCATCAGGCTGGCCAGCAGCCCGGCCATGACTTTGGTGCGCAGCGCTTTCGTGACGACCATACGGCGACACTAGCGCATTCCGGTCTCACCGCGCGACCACGCGGACCGCTTAGCCGCGGTAAAGATGTGTCAAGCGGCGCGGTGTTCGGCGGTCGAACCTGATGGCCAGGCGACCGGGGGACCACCCGGGATCAGGAGTAGTGCTGCGCCGCCAGCAGGTCCAGCCGCTGCTCGAAGTCCTGCCCCGCCGCCAGCATCTGACAGCCGGCCGGAAGCTCCGCAGCGGTCAAGGTACGGGCCGCGAAGCCGCCCACCCACACCTCGCAGCGGCCGCGCAACGCGTCGCAGAGCGACTTGAGCTGAGTCAGCGCAGGCACCTGGTTCTCGGGCATGACGAGCGACACCAGCACCGCACGCGCCTCGACCTCGAGGGCGAAACGCGCGATCTCCTCGGCCGGGCAGTCCGCGCCGAGATAATGCGTGCGGAAGCGGCGGGTAGCGGCCAACCAGCTGCACATCAGGATGCCGAGCTCATGGCGCTCGCCGGACATCGTGGCGAGCACGAGGCAGGGGCCGTTGTCGTTGCGCAGGTAGCCGCGCGATACCGAGATGATCAAGCGGCGCACGATGTCCGTGACCATGTGCTCCTGCGCGATCGACAGCTCGCCGCGATGCCAGCGTTCACCGACCTCACGCACGAGCGGAACGAACACGGTGTTCACGACCTCGTTCGGCGGCAGCAGGGCGAGCGCCGAGGTCAGCACCTCTTCGACGCCGGTCGGGTCGGAGTGCAGCGTGGCATCGAGCGCACGCTCCACATAGGACTGCCCGCGAGCGGGACCGGGACGGGCCTGGCCGCCGGAATCGGCGACCAGCTTGGCGAGCTCGTCCTCGGACAGTCTGGCGAGCCGGCTGATGGTGTGGCCGAGCTCGGTGGCGGTGCGCAGCAGACGCAAGCGGGCGACATCGGCGGCCGAGTAGGTGCGGCGCCCGGAGCCGTCCCGCGAGGGCTGGACGACCTCGTAGCGGCGCTCCCAGGCCCGGAGGGTCTCGACGGTTACTCCGGTCGCCTGGGCGACCGCCTTGATCGTGAACTGCCCGCCTAGGGGGGGTGTAGCCAGTCTGTTCATGGTTTGTTCAGGTTCTGTCCACCCATTGGTTGTACAACATCTTGACAGGTCCGGGGGCCGCTGTCACCATCCTCGCGTACTGAACACCCGGCCGCAGGACGCGGCCAGTCATCTAAACGACCCCCAACGGAGTATCGCCATGACCTTCCGACGCACTATCCAGACCGCCGTCGCCGCCGCGATCCTCGGGATCGCTTCCATGACCGCGGGCGCCGACGCCGGCAAGGGCGACATCCTCGCCGTCGCCAAGCAGCAGGGCAACCTGACCACCTTCGCCAAGGCCGTCGAGGCCGCCGGCCTGCAGGACAGCCTCGCCAACGGCGGTCCGGTCACCATCTTCGCCCCGACGGACGAGGCCTTCGCCAAGCTGCCCCCTGAGCAGCTCGAGGCCCTCCTCCGCCCCGAGAACAAGGACCAGCTCGTCAAGGTGCTGACCCGCCATGTCGTGCCGGGCCAGGCGCTCGAGACGGACGACCTCAAGCGCACCCGTACGGCCAAGACGGCCGGCGGTGACGAGGTCAAGGTCGAGCTCGTGCGCGGCCGCGTCCGCGTCGACGGCGCCCGCGTGACCGGCGACCACAACGCCGCCAACGGCGTGGTCGTGTCGGTCGACAGCGTGCTACTGCCGAACTGATCCCTTTCCAGTGAGGACACGGCAGGCCGCCCGGTCTGTCGATCCGGACAAGGATCGTCCGGAAGCAAGGATGCTTGATGTCCAAGGATGAGCCGGCGGGGCGGGTCCGAAAGGGCCCGCCCCGTCAGGACCTACGACCGCGGGTCGGTCTCCCCGGGTCCAAGAGCTTAGCTACGATGTGCGGATGGCCTCCTTGCCTCCGCTTGCCACCACCACGGTCGGCAGTCTCCCCAAACCTGATCGGCTCGCCGAGCCTGAAAAGCTTTGGGCCGCTTGGCGTCTCGAGGGCGCCGCATTGCAATCCGCCAAGGAGCGCGCCGCGCTCGAATGGCTGCGCGTGCAGGAGGAGGCCGGCATCGACATCGTCGGTGACGGCGAGCAGTTCCGCATCCACTTCGTGCACGGCTTCCTCGAGCGCCTCGACGGCATCGACTGGACGCGCAAGACCCGCATGGGGATCCGCAACAACCGCTACGAGGCGGAGGTGCCCACGGTCACCGGTCCCTTGGGGCGACCAGCGCCGGTGCATGCCGCGGATGCCGCGTTCATGCGTCGCAGCACCACGCGCCGCCTCAAGGTCACCCTGCCCGGCCCGATGACCATCTGCGACACGCTCGCCGACGGCTACTACGGCCGACGCGCCGACATGGCGATGCGCTTCGCGGAGCTGCTGAACGCCGAGGCGCGCGACCTCGAGGCCGCGGGCGCCGATGTCATCCAGTTCGACGAACCGGCGTTCAACGTGTTCCTCGAGGAGGTGCGCGACTGGGGTCTGCCCGCGCTCGAGCGCGCGATGCAGGGCCTCAAGGCCACCACCGTCGTGCACATCTGCTACGGCTACGGCATCGAAGCCAACATCCAGTGGAAGGACAGCTTGGGCGACAGCTGGCGTCAGTACGAGACCATCTTCCCCTGGATCAACGCCAGCAGCGTGCGGCAGGTATCGCTGGAGTTCGCCGGCTCGCGTGTGCCGCACGAGGTGCTGCGCCTGCTGCCCGACAAAGAATTGCTGGTCGGCGCGATCGAGGTGCTGCCCGGCAAGCTCGAGACGCCCGAAGAGGTGGCGCACAACATACTCGCCGCCTCGCAGCACGCGGACACGGCGCGGTTGCTGCCCTGCACCAACTGCGGCATGGCGCCGCTCTCCGCCGCGTTGGCGCGCGGCAAACTGCAGGCGCTCGGCGCGGGTGCCGCGCTCGCGCGGGCCAAGCTCGGGCGGGCCAAGCTCGGGCAGGTTTGACGGCGTCCGGCCGGGACAGCGCTGCTAGGGACCGGGTCGGCGGCACTGCGGCGCGCTGAAGAACGCCGCCGCGGCCTGGGGCGCCGTGTCCTGCAGCTCGATGGCCGATGACTCCGCGAACACCACCACCGGATCCCGGCCGGGCGCCACGAGCATCACGCCCATCGCCGGCCGGACGGCATCGCCGAGCAGCAGCATCCGCGTCCGCGCGCCGGTGTCCAGGCGGATGAGGCGTGCGGTGTGCATTTCGGTGCGCAGCCTCTCGTCGCCCACGCAGGCCTTGACGTCGCCGAGCGCGATCTCGATGTCGCTCATCTCCTGCGCGAACCTGCCCTCCGTATCCGCGTCCCACTGCTCGCGGGTCATCGGCGGGAAGAAACCTATCGCCACCGGCCCGTCCACCGTCACCGTCGCCGAAGCCGCCTCCGACGCCGTACCGATGGGTGTATCCGACGCGGACGACGCCTGCGCCGCGACGAACGCGGCCAGCATCCAGACCGCCGGGCGGACCGCATCGATGATCGGCTTGGACATGTATCGGCGCTCCACTGGATGGTCTTGCAAGGGCCGGAAAGTACGCCATCGACGAGCGCGCTACAATGCGTGACGGGGGTCCGAGCGTCTTGCAGTCCGGTACAAAAATGGTCCTTGTGCGCCTCGCCTGGGCAGGGGCGGTCCTGCTCTCGCTCGTGGGCGTCGTCACGCTCGACTTCCTGCGCCACGGCGGCCAGTTCCGCGACCTCCCCGCCGCCACGCCGCTCGCCTGCGACACGCTGAAGCTCGGCGCGAGCGCCGAGGACATCCAGTTCGACCGCGCGCGCAGCGTGGCTTTCCTCTCCTCGTTCGACCGCCGCGCGCTCATCGAGGGCCGCGCCTCCGAGGGCGATGTGCTGCAGCTGGAGCTGCCGACCACCATCGATGCTGCGCTCGCCGCGCCGTCCACGGCGCTGGTCGCGAAGCCCGCGGGATTCCGACCGCACGGCATGTCGCTCTACCGCATGGGCGATGGCGCGCTGCGCCTGTTCGTCATCAGCCACCTGCCGGATGGTGGTCACTCCGTCGAGATCTTCGAGCAACGCGCGACGGACCGGCTCTTCGTCCCGGTACGCAGCGTGCGCGACCCCCTGCTGCGCTCGCCCAACGCCATCGTCGCGGTCGGCCACGAGCAGTTCTATGTCGCCAACGACTCCGGCGCCGCAGGACCCATCGACCGCTTCTCCGAGCTCGTCCTACGGCGCGGTCTTTCGAAGATCGTGTACTTCGACGGCAAGGAGATGACGGTCGCAGCGCAGGGCCTCGCGAGCGCCGTCGGCCTCGGCATCAGCCCCGACGGCACGCGGCTCTACGCTTCGGAGACGCTGGGCAAGCGTCTTGCGGTCTACGAGCGCAACGCGGGCACAGCCCTGCTCACCCGTCTCGCCGACATCCCCGTCGACGGTGCGCCCGACAACATCAACATCGGCGCTGACGGCGTCGTCTGGCTCGCGGTGCACGGCCGCACCCTCGATCTGGTGCGCCACTTCGGCGATGCGGCGCATGCCGCGCCGTCGTGGATCCAGCGCCTCGACCCCGCAGCACCGGAGGCGAAGCTCGAGACCGTGTTCTTCGACCCCGGGACCCGGCTCTCCGCGGGCAGCGTGGGCGCGGTCCACGAAGGCCGGTTGTTGATGGGTTCGATCACCGAGCGCAAGATGTTGTCCTGCCGTCTCAACTGATCCTGCAACGGAGGATCTGCCGATGAGCGTCACCCGCCGCCAGTTCGTCGCCACCACCGCCGCCACCGCGGCGCTCGCCGGACTCGCACCGCGGCTGCGCGCAGCCGGCGCGGGCGACCCCGATGTCATCGTCATCGGCGCCGGCCTCTCGGGTCTCGAGACCGCGCTCATGCTCGAGGAGAACGGCCTCAAGGTGCGTGTGCTCGAGGGCCGCAAGCGCATCGGCGGCCGGATGTACACGCTGTTCGACCTGCCGGGACACCCGGAAGTCGGCGGCAACAGCATCGCCAACGCCTACGGCCGTTCGATCGCCGCCGCGAAGCGCAACGGCGTCGAGATCGTCAACGTCGCGCAGCGCCTCATGACCAACCGCTCCGGGCAGGCGCTGTTCATCGGCGGCGAGCATGTGAAGCTCACCGACTGGGCCGCCCATCCGCGCAACCCGTTCACCGGCGAGGCGCACAAGCTGCCGCCGTGGTCCTGGGGCGACGCGATGTTCAAGCAGCACATGCCGTTCCGCGACCTCGAGAACTGGCATGACGCCGCGCACGCACAGCACGACATCTCCGTGCACCAGTTCCTCTCGTCCAAGGGCGCGACCGACGCCCAGATCCGGCTCGGCTACGACACCAACATCGCCTACGGCACCACCTCGCGCGATGTCTCGCTGCTGCAGCAGGCCTTCGCCGACCACTGGCAGGCCGTCAACCGCGGTGCCGTGACGGCCTTCACGCGTACCGGCGCCTCGACCGCCCCCGCCACATCGCCGAGCGGCTCGACGCCGGCAGCCCCGGCCACCGCCGGCGTCGCACCGGCCGTGCCGCCGAACCTGCTCATCGGCACCTTCAAGGGCGGCAACCAGAACCTCCCCATCGCGATGGCGCGGCGCCTCAAGGGCGATGTGCTGCAAGGCAAGCGCGTGGTCGCCATCGAGGCGGGCAGCGACAGCGCCACCGTGGTCTGCAGCGACGGCAGCCGCCACCGCGCCAAAGCCGTGGTCTGCTCCATGCCGTTCTCGACGCTGCGCGATGTCGCCATCGACCCGCTGCCGCCGTCGCTGCAGCACAAGGCCATCCAGACGCTCGGCTACATCCCCATCACGCAGTTCCACATCGTCCCGAAGAAGCCGTTCTGGGAGATGGATGGGCTCTCGCCCTCGATGTGGACCGACGGCCCGCTCGGCATGGTGCTCGCCCAAAGATCGGGCAAGACCGACGCCGAGGTCACGAGCCTCACCGTCTGGTGCCGCGGCCTCAACGGCCTCTTCATCGACCGCTTCGGCATCGAGGAAGGCAAGCGCATGATCCTCGACGAGTTCGCGCGGCTGCGCCCGGCCTCCAAGGGCCTGCTGACCGTGGGCGCTGTGCACTCGTGGACGGCCGACCCGTTCTCGGCCGGCGACTGGGCGATCTTCCAGCCGGGCCAGGTGCGCGAGCTGCGCGCCGCGATGGCGGTGCCGCACCAGCGCCTGTTCTTCTGCGGCGAGCACACCGCGGTCGGCAGCCGCGGCATCGAGGGCGCGTTCGAATCGGCCGAACGCGTCTCGCTCGAGGTGCTCAGCGCGGTGGGTTGACCCTGCCGCGCCACGCGATGAGCAACGGGAAGCCGACGAAGCTCAGCGCCATCCAGCAGAACTCGTGCATGCCCCACTGCTCCACGCCCTTGCGCGCGAGCTGCTCGAACAGGATGTACACCACGCCGTAGGCGACGGCGCCGACGAAGGCGAGCAGCGTCCACAGCGGTCCGCGACCGCGGCCCCGCATCCCGACCAGCCACCACACGGTGAGGAACAGCACCGTGTACAGGTTGATGAGCACCAGCCAGCCCGGCGAGGGCATCTTCAAAAAATAGTGGTTCACCCAGAACGCGCCGGCGGCGAAGAACGCCAGCATCGCGTAGCGCCACTCCGGCAGCGGCGTCTTGAGCACCCGCTCCCACCACCACACCAGGAACGGGTACGAGGTCCAGAACCCGAACAGCAGTTCGTAGAACTCGACCGGCCCCCTCCAGGAATCCTCCAACGGCGGCATCCACATGGCGCAGTCCCCCCGGCCGGACGACCACGCCGGCACGCGACTGTCGCCGACGATAGCCGTTCAGACCGGACCGCGGCCGCCCCATCGCCCCGGCTGGCCGCCGCGTGGAACCGCAGCCCCCGGGGGCGTATCCTCGACCTTCGCCCCGGGCATGGCTGTCCCGGGGCCTGATCGGACCGATGAGAAGGGGGATACGAATGCCGAATGCGGCCATCACGGGCTGGGGCAAATGCCTGCCGCCTGGCGTCCTGTCGAACGGCGACATCGCCACTTTCATGGAGACCTCGGACGAGTGGATCACCACCCGCACCGGCATCCGTGAGCGGCGCATCGCCCACAGCTCGCTCGGCGACCTGTTCCATGTCGCGGCGGCGCGCGCCCTCGCCTGCGCCGGCCTCCAGGGGAGCGACCTCGACCTGATCATCGTCGGCTCGACCACCCACGACGACCAGTGTCCGAACATGGCCTCCGGCCTGCAGGCCCGGCTCGGCGCCGAGGGCTGCGCGGCGATGGACATCAACACCGCCTGCACGAGCTTCCTCTACGCGCTCTCCACCGCGACCGCGATGATCCGCAGCGGCGTGGTGCGCACCGCGTTGGTCGCGGGCGGCGAGCTCATCTCGCCCTACATGGACTGGAACGACCGCAACGTCGCCGTGCTGTTCGGCGACGGCGCCGCCGCGGTCGTGCTGCAGGCCACCGACCGTGACGAGGGCCTGCAGCTCGAGAAGCTCGGCTGCTACGGCGAGTCGCGCGAGATCCTGCGCATCCACGGCATCGGCGGCGCCTACACGCACCAGGGTCGCCTGCTCGGCGCCACCGAATGGCAGTTCGAAGGGCAGGACATCTTCAAGAAGGCCGTGCACGGCATGGGCAGCGCCTGCGAGGATGTGCTCAAGCGCGCGGGCCTCATGCCCGACGACATCGACCTCGTGGTCCCGCACCAAGCCAATCTGCGCATCATCGAGTCGGTCGCCAAGCGCGCCGGCATCCCGATGGACCGCGTGTATGTGAATGTGCAGCGCTACGGCAACATGTCGGCGGCGACCGTGCCGGTCGCGCTCTGCGAAGCGCTCGAGGACGGCCGCATCCGGCCCGGCGCGCGGCTGCTGATGCCTGCCTTCGGCGGCGGTCTCACCTTCTGCGCACACCTCGTGCGCTGGGGTGAGCGCGTCACGCCGCTCGGCGAGAGCGATGTCGACCTGCCGCCCGCGACGCGCAGCGCGCTCGAGACCGTGATGCGCTATCGCGCCGCACGCGGGGCTGCGATCGCATGAGCCCCGCCGCGCCCGGTGCGACCGACGCGCCAGGCGCACCCGATCCGCGGCGGCGCATGCTGCCGATCGTCGCGATGGCGCTGTTCATCGACTCGATGGGCATCGGCATCATCATCCCGGTGGCCCCCAAGCTCGTGATGGAGCTCTCGGGGCTGTCCATCGCGGACGCCGCGCCGATCGCCGGTTGGCTCACGCTCTCCTACGCGTTGATGCAGTTCATCTTCTCGCCGATCCTCGGCAACCTGAGCGACCGCTACGGCCGCAAGCCCATCCTGCTCGCCTCGCTCGCCGCGCTCGCCGTCGACTATGTGCTGATGGGCCTCGCACCGACCCTCGCCTGGCTCTTCGTCGGCCGCCTCATCGCAGGCATCGCGGGCGCGACCTTCGCCACCGCCAACGCCGTGGTCGCCGACATCATCCCGCCCGAGAAACGGGCCAAATATTTCGGTCTCAACGGCGCCGCCTGGGGCATGGGCTTCGTGATCGGCCCCGTGATCGGTGGTCTGCTCGGCCAGTACGGCCCGCGCGTACCGTTCTTCGCCGCCGCCGTGTTCACCGCGCTCAACTTCCTGATCGCGCTCGCCGTGCTGCGCGAGACCCTGCCGCCCGCCGACCGCCGTGCGTTCTCGGCGCGCCGTGCCAACGCCTGGGGTGCGCTGCGCGCCATGCGCCGCATCCCGGGCGCGATGCTGATCCTGTTCGTGCTGTTCATGTACCAGGTCGGCCACGACACCCTGCCCTCGACCTGGGCCTGGGTGACGATGGCGAAGTTCGGCTGGACCGAGCGCGACATCGGCCTGTCGCTGGCCGTGCTCGGCCTCGGCACCGCCATCGTGCAGGGCGGACTCGTCGGTCTCTTCAGCAAACGCATCGGCGAGCACCGCACCGCCCTGCTCGGCCTCGCCGCCGGCGCCGTGGGCTTCCTGGGCTACGCGTTCGCGCCGACGCCCGCGATGCTGTTCGCGAGCGTGCCGCTCGCCTGCCTGATCGGGCTCGTGATGCCCTCGCTGCGCGCCATCCTCTCGCGCGCGACCCCCGCCAACGCCCAGGGCGAACTGCAGGGCGCGATCGCCGGCATCGTGAGCTTCACCGCTGTCATCATCCCGTTCACGATGACGCATCTTTTCAGCTGGGCGACGGCGACCCACCCACCGTTCCCGGGCGCCTCGTTCCTCGCGGCGGCGGCGGCGCTCGCGGTCGGCGCGGCGGTGCTCGCGCGGGTCAGGGAGCCGGGGCGGGCTTAGCGTTCGCCGGCAGCGGGACGATCGGCGCCGAAGAGGTCCCCGGCGGACAGTCGCCGGTACGCTCCATGATCTGCCTGAACCCACTCGATACATCCTTACGGGCGCCTTCCGGCAAGATACCCCCAGAAAAAACGGTGAATTCCCGCTTCAAACGGTGTGCGAAGTCCCCTTCCAACACCATGCGATATCCATAGAGCCCCGCGGTCCCCGGTGCACGCATCCGCGACCACGGCGATGCGACATCCATGCGAAGGGTCTGCAACTTCACATCGTGGATGGCGATGATGCTCTTCTCCCTATCCTTCACGACATGCACGGCGGACGACCTGCCGGGGGGACCGTCGAGCACAGAGACCCTGTCTGCGTGGACCAGGGCGTCACCGTCGTTGATGCATACCCTCGTCGCAGCGGATGCGGAGCGCTTGGTCGCCGGCTTACCGGGAGACGATGGCGGTATCTGAGATGAGTCCTGGACCATCGTCCATACGCCCGGACGGACCGTCGGAGCCCCCGCGAAGACAGCGCTGCCGATCGACGCCCACACCACGAAGACCGCCGCCGAGATGCGTGTCATGGCTTCACTCCGTGCGCACCGGGCACTCGCCCAGACGCGAGATCTCCGCCGACGTCCGGATGCTCTCCCGGCGACCCGACCCGTAGATGACATCGGTGGAATGTCGGACCTGGATGCGCGCCGAGAGATCGCCGTCTATCTCCGACCGTGAAGTGATGTCGAGGGTCGGCGTCTCGAGTTGCAGATCCGACGCCATGATCCGGTACGACGGCAGTTCGCAGCGTGTCGATGTCTCTATAACGGATGCCGTGACGACGGCCTTCACCTCCGCGACCGCCACGCACATGTTGAACGGCAGCAGCGAAGGCACGGGTACGCTATCTCCGTCGGGCCAGGTGAGGCAGTCGCGGGACACTTCCGTGACCGGAGCGCCTCCGTCCGTCACCGTGGTCACACGGCTTTCCCAAAGCCCCGTACGCATCCGCGGTGCCTCGGCGAGCGCCTCGCCGACCTTCTCGGTCTGCTTCGGAACGGACTCGTCGATGCCGACCACCGGCTCCCCGACGGGGTCCATGATCCATCGGCTGAGATCGTCCGGCGGCAGGTCCGCCGGGCAGGAGGCGCCCTGCCATGCAGCGCGGGTGATGCGCCGCGTCGTCTGACGCTCGCCCAGTGGCGCCTCGTAGACGGTCACATTGTCCCGCACGAAGGCTTTCCGCAGATCACCGGTGAATTCGGAGCGCGAAGTGATCCGGGTCTCGAAGGTCATGAAGTCGAGCGGCCCCCTGCCCCTCGCCATGACGATGCGCGCGTCCGAAGGTCTGCGCGCCGCAACGGCGCACTCGACCTCGACGAGGAGCGTCTTTCCGTCCGGTGATCGCCGCGACTCGATACGGCCACAATCGGTCGGCCGATCCGCGGAGTACAAGCCACGCAGCCCGACACAATCCCGGATCGTGCGAGTCTCGACGGGCTGGCCCTCGCGCCGTGTCTCGATCTCGAAGGTCCAGAGGCCGGGCTCGAGAAGGGGGATATCGGGAGGAGGTTTCGGTTTGGAGCAGGCCGTCACCATCAGGAGCACTCCCACCACGGTCATTCGGCGGACGAGCCGGCTCGTTGATGCATCGACGATCATGCACCGAACTTGCCCCCTCCCCGTCCCGCTGTCAACGCGACGCAAAGAATGGCGCCCGGACGCCCCGCGAGGACGACCCCAAAAACAGAAGGCCCGCGGGATCGCTCCCACGGGCCCCTGCAGCCTGGGCCCTGACCGGGCCGGCTCAGATCACTTCTTGGTGCCGGCCTTCTTGGCGGCGCGCTTCTTGGCGCGCACCGGGTCCTTCGGACGGGTCTTGCCGAAAGAACCCTGATAGATCTTGCCGCGACGGCTCCTGCTGTCTCCCTTGCCCATCCGTTTCGCTCCAGTGTGCGTACCGCGCCTCTTGCGCGGGCGCCAGTCTATCCGGTCAGCGATAGCGCGCCAACACCTTATCGAGCGCCTTGGCGCCGGGCACCAGCTTCCCGAAGGGCAGCTGGTTCAGCGGCTGCTCGGGCGTGCGGTTGAGCGCATGGAACTCGGTATCGGTGGTCGGCCGGCAGTGCAGCAGCCCCGTGAGGTATTCGCCCTTGGCGATGTGCTGCTGCACATAGTCGTAGGCGGCGTGCGCGTCGGTCGGGTCGTAGTCCTCGGCGAGCTTGCGCAGCACCACGCGGCTGCCGTCGTGCAGCATCACCGGCACGGCCTCGCCCGCGCCGTAGTCGGTGCTGATCTCGCGCTGGAAGGGCACGAAATCCGCCTCGACCACGGGCTCGTAGTGCTCGCGGGTGAACTGGTAGCTCTTGGTCGAGCCTTCATGGTCGTTGAAGGTGACGCAGGGCGAGAGCACATCGATGAGCGCGAAGCCCGGGTACTCGAGACCCGCTTGGATGAGCGGCACGAGCTGCTTCTTGTCGCCCGAGAAGCTGCGCGCGACGAAGCCCGCGCCCAGGTTCATGGCGAGCAGCACCGGGTCGATGGGCGGCTGCTGGTTGACCTCGCCCTTCTTGGCCTTGGTGCCGATGTCGGCGGAGGCCGAGAACTGCCCCTTGGTGAGCCCGTACACGCCGTTGTTCTCGATGATATAGAGCATGTCGAGGTTGCGGCGGATGGCGTGGCAGAACTGCCCGAGGCCGATGGAGAGCGAGTCGCCGTCGCCCGAGATGCCGATGTAATACAGGTCGCGGTTGGCGGCGTTCGCGCCCATCGCGATCGAGGGCATGCGCCCGTGCACGGAGTTGAAGCCGTGCGCGCCGCCCACGAAATACGCCGTGGTCTTGGACGAGCAGCCGATGCCGGAGAGCTTGACGAGGTTCTCGGGGCGCAGCGAGATGCCCCAGGAGGCCTCGATGATGGCCGCGGTGATGCTGTCGTGGCCGCAGCCGGCGCAGAGCGTCGAGAGCGAGCCTTCGTAATCGCGGCGGGTGAGGCCGAGTTCGTTGCGCGGCAGCGAGGGGTGGGCGATCTTCGGTTTCGGGATGTAGGTCATGACGCCACTCCGGTGACGGCGCGACGGCCCTCGCCGAGGTCCGCGAGCACGCCGTCGACGATGAACTTCGAGGACACGGGCAGGCCGCTGTAGTGCAGCAGCGAACGCAGCTTCGACTTCTCGACGCGGGTCTCGAGGGTCAGCAGCGACTTCAGCTGCGCATCGCGGTTCTGCTCGACCACGTAGATGATCTCGTGCTCGGCGAGAAACTTCTCGACCTCCTCACCGAAGGGGAAGCCGCGCACGCGCATGTAATCGAGGTGCACGCCGCGCGAAGCGATGACATCGAGCGCCTCGTGGATCGCGCCGTCGCAGCTGCCGAGCGAGACGATGGCGGCCTGCGCCTTGCCGCTGCCCTCGAACACCGGCGCGGGCACGAGCCGCTTGGCGGTCGCGAACTTGCGCACCAGCCGGTCGAGCACGATCTGGTACTCGACGGCGTCCTCGGTATAGGTACCGAACTGCGTATGGCCCGAGCCGCGCGTGAAATACGCGCCCTTGGGGTGCACACCCGGGAAGGTCCGATAGGGGATGCCGTCCTCGTCCTTGTCGACATAGCGGTGGAACTTCTCGATCTTCTCGAGTTCCTCGCGCCCCAGCACCTTGCCGCGGTCGGCCTGCCGCGAGTCGTCCCACTTGAGGTCGCGGCACATCCAGTCGTTCATGCCGATGTCGAGGTCGAGCATCACCATCACCGGCGTCTGCAGCCGCTCGGCGAGATCGAAGGCCTGCACCGCCATGTAGAAGCACTCTTCGGGGTTGGCGGGATAGAGGCAGACATGCTTGGTGTCGCCGTGCGAGGCGTAGGCCGCCGACATGAGGTCGCACTGCTGGGTGCGGGTCGGCATACCGGTCGAAGGGCCGACGCGCTGCACATCGAACAGCACCGCCGGCACCTCCGCGTAGTACGCGAGGCCCAGGAACTCGCCCATCAGCGATACGCCGGGGCCCGAGGTGGCGGTGAACGAGCGGGCGCCGTTCCAGTTGGCGCCGAGCACCATGCCGATGGCGGCGAGCTCGTCCTCGGCCTGGATGAATGCGAAGTTGGCGCGGCCCGTCTCCGGGTCGACACGCAGCTTGTCGGCGAAGCTCTTGAAGGCGTCCATCAGCGAGGTGGACGGCGTGATCGGGTACCACGCGGCGACCGTCGCGCCGGCGTACACGCAGCCGAGCGCAGCCGCGGTGTTGCCGTCGATCATGATGTGGCCGCCGGTCTTGTCCATCCTCTCGACGCGCAACGGCAGCGGGCAGGCGAAGTTGGCCTTGGCGTAGTCGTAGCCGAGCTGGATGGCCTGCATGTTGGACTCGACCAGCGCCGGCTTCTTGGCGTAGGTCTCTGCCAGCAGCTCGCGGATGCGCGCGAGGTCGAGGTCGAGCAGCGCCGCGAGCACGCCCGCGTAGCAGATGTTCTTCATGAGGATGCGCGTGCGCACGCCCTTGAAGTTCTCGTTGCACAGGCGCGCGAGCGGCACGCCCATCACCGTCACATCGTCGCGCTTCAGGAGCGCCGGACGCGGCCAGGTCGAGTCGTAGATCAGATAGCCGCCCGGCGCGACCTCGCGCACATCGCGCGCGTAGGTCTCGGCGTTCATGCAGACCATGATGTCGACCTTGCCGGAGCGGGCGACATAACCGTCCTTCGAGACGCGGATCTCGTACCACGTCGGCAGGCCCTGGATGTTGGACGGGAAGTAGTTCTTGCCCATCACCGGGATGCCGCTGCGGAAGATCGACTTCATCAGCAGCGTGTTGGCGCTCGCCGATCCGGTGCCGTTGACGGTGGCGATCTTGATGGCGAAATCGTTGACGCGTGAGACGGTCATCGGGAAGCCTCCTGCGTCGCCGCGACCGGTGCCGCGGCGGGCTGGTCCGCCGCATGCGGCCACTTCACCCAGGATTTCTGCATGTCCCAGGCCGCCGTCGGGCAACGCTCGGCGCAGAGGCCGCAATGCACGCAGACATCCTCGTCCTTCACCATCACGCGGCCGGTGTGCTTCAGCGGCGCGCTGACATAGAGCGCCTGGGTGATGTTCTTCGCCGGCGCCTTGAGCCGCGTGCGCAGGTCGGCCTCATCGCCGTCCGGCGTCATGGTCAGGCAGTCGACCGGGCAGATGTCGATGCAGGCGTCGCACTCGATGCAGAGCTTGGCGTCGAACACCGTCTGCACATCGCAGTTGAGGCAGCGCTGCACCTCGGCGGCGGCCTGCTCGGCGGTGAAGCCGAGCTCGACCTCGATGTCGATCTTCTTGAAGCGCTCCTTGAGCGAGACATGCGGCACGAGGCGACGCTCGATGCCGCTGTAGTCGTTGTTGTAGGACCACTCGTGCATGCCCATCTTGCGGCTCTGCAGGTTGACGCCGGGCGGCAGGCGCTCGGCGACCGGCTTGTCCATGCAGTGCTGATGGATGGAGATCGCGGCCTGGTGGCCGTGCTCCACCGACCAGATGATGTTCTTGGGGCCGAAGGCCGCGTCGCCGCCGAAGAACACGCCCTTGCGCGTGCTCTCGTGGGTGACGGGGTCGACCTTCGGCACCTCCCACTTGTCGAACTCGATGCCGAGGTCGCGCTCGATCCAGGGGAAGGCGTTCTCCTGGCCGATGGCGAGGATCACATCGTCGGCCGGCAGGAACTCCTCGGCCGTGACGTGCTCGGCGGTGATGCGGCCGCGCGCATCGACCTCGTATTCCATGACATCGAACATCATGCCCTTGAGCTTGCCGCCCTCGACAACGAAGGACTTCGGCGAGCGGTTGATGACGATCTCGACGCTCTCGGCCTCGGCGTCCTCGAGCTCCCACTCGGAGGCCTTGAAGAACTGCCGCGGCTTGCGGGCCATGACCTTGACGCTCTTGGCGCCGAGCCGCAGCGAGCTGCGGCAGCAGTCCATGGCGGTGTTGCCGACGCCGATGATCAGCACGTTCTCGCCGACGGTCTTGATGTGCTCGAAGGCGATGGACTCGAGCCAGGTGATGCCGATGTGGATGTTGGCGCCGCCCTCCTGCCGGCCGGGCAGGTTCAATTCTTTGCCCTTGGGCGCGCCCGAGCCGACGAACACCGCGTCGAAGCCGCCCTCCTCGAGGAGCTTGCGCATGGACTCGATGCGGTGGCCGAGCTTGAGGTCGACCCCCATGTCGACGATGGCCGCGATCTCCTCGTCGATCACCGACCCCGGCAGGCGGAACGACGGGATGTTGGTGCGCATCAGCCCACCGGCGACGGCGAACTGCTCGAAGATCGTGACCTCGTAACCGAGCGGCATGAGATCGTTGGCGACCGTGAGCGAGGCGCAGCCCGCGCCGATGCAGGCGATGCGCTTGCCGTTCTTCTGCGCCGGGACGGCGGGCAGGCGGTCGCGGAACTCGTCCTTGTGGTCGGCGGCGACGCGCTTGAGGCGGCAGATGGCGACCGGCTTCTCCTCGACCCTGCCCCGGCGGCAGGCCGGCTCACAGGGCCGGTCGCAGACCCGGCCGAGGATGCCCGGGAAGACGTTGGAGCGTCGGTTGACGAGGTAGGCGTCGGTGAAACGCCCTTGGGCGATGAGCCGGATGTACTCCGGCACGTCCGTGTGGGCGGGACACGCCCACTGGCAATCCACGACTTTATGGAAATAGTCGGGATGCGAGGTATCCGTCGCAGCCATCAAACCCCCGTCTGACGTCAACCACCCGTCCCCCGAGTATCCGAGAGCCGCCCGGAAATGTCACCGTGGACAAGGGCTGTACGGGCGCTAGGATGCGCCCCCATGGACAGCAGCCCCGCCCCCGACCGCCTGGACCCCGTGCCCACCGAACTGCGCCTGCGCCGCCAGTCGCGGGTGCTGGAGGTCGCCTTCGGGCCCGAGGAGCGCTACGCCCTGCCTTTCGAGTTCCTGCGGGTCCACTCGCCCTCGGCCGAGGTGAAGGGCCACGGGCCGGGTCAGGAGACGCTGGTGCTCGGCAAGCAGTCGGTCGGGATCCGGGAGGTCGAACCGGTGGGCCAGTACGCCGTGCGGCTGGTGTTCGACGACGGCCACGACACCGGCCTCTACACCTGGAAGTACCTGCGAGAGATGGGTCGGGATCAGCCCGTGCTCTGGCGGCGTTATCTCGAGAAGGTGGCCGCAGCATCAGCCTGAACGCCCGGGGCCTGAACGCCCGGGCCTGAAAGAGCCGGACATAAAAAAAGGCCGAGCATCCTGCCCGGCCTCCAGTTCCTTCTTGTAATTATCCAACCCCCGTTCGGCCGGCCCGTTCCGGGCCGGTGACGTTGCGCCAAGTGTCATCCATCGCAAGCGCGGATGTAAAGGGGGGGCGGTGCATACGGGGCGCCGGGCCATGGGGCCAACGGCTACAATCCACCCATGAGCGCGCCGCAGGACAGCAAGACCACCCATTTCGGCTTCGAGGAAGTCCGTTGGGAGGACAAGGCAAGGCGCGTACGCGGCGTGTTCGACTCGGTCGCGCCCAGATACGACCTCATGAACGACCTGATGTCGGGCGGAATGCACCGGCTCTGGAAGCAGTTCACGCTGTCACAGACCCATCTGCGCCCCGGCCAGCGCGCGCTCGATGTCGCGGGCGGCACCGGCGATCTTGCGCGCGGCATGGCCGCGCAGGTCGGCGAGCAGGGCCTCGTGGTGCTCTCCGACATCAACGGCGCGATGCTGGCGCACGGCCGCAACCGGCTCATCGATGCCGGCCTGCTGCGCGGCGTGTCTTATGTCCAAGCGAACGCCGAGCGCCTGCCCTTCCCCGACTCCAGCTTCGACTGCGTCACCATCGGTTTCGGGCTGCGCAACGTCACCGACAAGGCCGCCGCGCTCGCCTCGATGCGTCGCGTGCTCCGCCCGGGCGGCCAGCTGCTGGTGCTCGAGTTCTCGCAACCCGTGGCGCCCGGCCTCAAGCCGCTCTACGACACCTACTCGTTCAGGGTGCTGCCGGTGCTCGGCAAGGTGGTCGCGCAGGACGAGGACAGCTACCGCTACCTCGCGGAGTCCATCCGCAAGCATCCCGACCAGGAGACCCTGCTCGGCATGATGCGTGATGCGGGTCTCGAGGACTGCCGATACCACAACCTCGCCGGGGGCATCGTGGCGCTGCACCGCGGCTACCGTTACTGACCGACGCCGCTACCGTGCTCACCTCGCTCGTGGAGAACATGCTCAACCGCAACCTCGGCGCGTCGCCGCGGGCGCGCGAGATGTGCGCGGCCTTGCAGGGCCGACGGCTGCAGGTCCGCGTGACCGACCTCGGTCTGCGCATCGGCTTCGAGTCCTTGGGCGGTTCGCTGCGGCTCTCGCGCGACCCCGAGGGCGAGTTCGAGGCGGAGATCTCGGGCAGCCCGCTCAACCTCATCGCGCTGGCCGGCAAGTCCCCCGAGCGCCTGCTGCAGTCGGGCGCGGTGCAGGTGCGCGGCGATGCCGAGCTGTTGCAGCGCTACCGCGAGCTCGGCCTGCTGCTGCGCCCCGACCTCGAAGAAGAGCTCTCGCGCCTGGTGGGCGATGCGCCCGCGCACCAGTTCGCGCGCTTCGCGCGGGGTGCCGCCGCGTTCGGCCGCCGCAGCACCGATACCGCGGTGCGCAACGCCGCCGAATACTTCGCCCATGAGAGCGGCGATCTAGTACCGCGCGCGGAGGCCGAAGTCTTCCTCGAGGGCGTCGACCGTCTGCGCGAAGATGTCGACCGCGCCGCGGCGCGCGTCGACGCGTTGCTCGCACGGCTGGAGGCGAAGCCGTGAAGCTCCGTGTGCTCGCCCGCTTGATCCAGATCCAGCGCGTGCTGGTGCGCCACGGGCTCGACGAGTTCGTGCGCGAGACGCACCTCTACCGCCCGCTGCGCTTCGTGTTCCTGGCGTCCCCTTGGACCTGGTTCGAGCGGCGCAAAGGCGCCTCCCGCGCCGAACGCCTGCGCCTCGCGCTCGAGGAGCTCGGCCCGATCTTCATCAAGTTCGGTCAGGCGCTCTCGACCCGCCGCGACCTGCTGCCGCCCGACATCGCGGTCGAGCTCGCCAAGCTCCAGGACCGCGTGCCGCC
>CANHFH010000025.1 GCA_947459825.1 Pseudomonadota bacterium
AAGCCGCTGATGCCGGTGCCGATGATGAACGTCATCAACGGTGGCGCGCATGCCGACAACAGCCTGGATGTGCAGGAGTTCATGATCCTGCCGGTGGGCGCCAAGAGCTTCTCGGAAGCGCTGCGCCAGGGCGCCGAGGTGTTCCACACCTTGAAGGGCATCCTCAAGGGCCGCAAGCTCACCACCGCGGTCGGCGACGAGGGCGGTTTCGCGCCGGACCTCGCCTCGAGCGAAGCGGCGCTGAAGCTCCTGCTGCAGGCCATCGAGAAGGCGGGCTACAAGCCCGGTCGCGACATCAGCCTCGGCCTCGATGTCGCGAGCTCGGAGTTCTTCCGCGACGGCGTCTACACGCTGCACGGTGAGCATCGCAGCTTCAAGGCGGCGCAGTTCGCGCGCTACCTCGCCAAGCTCTGCGACAAGTATCCGATCATCACCATCGAGGACGGCATGGCGGAGGGCGACTGGTCGGGCTGGGCCGGCCTCACCGACGCGCTCGGCGAGCGCGTGCAGCTGGTCGGCGACGACCTCTTCGTCACCAATCCGAAGATCCTCGCCGAGGGCATCGCCAAGGGCATCGCCAACTCCATCCTCATCAAGGTCAACCAGATCGGCACGCTGACCGAGACCCTCGAGGCGATCACGCTCGCGCAGGGCGCCGGCTATTCGGCCGTGGTGTCGCACCGCTCGGGCGAGACCGAGGACACGACCATCGCCGACATCGCGGTCGCGACCGGCGCGGGGCAGATCAAGACCGGATCGCTCTCGCGCTCGGACCGCATCGCCAAATACAACCAGCTGCTGCGCATCGAGGAGGCGCTCGGCGCGCGCGCGCGCTACGCCGGACGCGACGCCTTCCCGGTGCGGGTCTGAACGGCATGCTTTATTTCGGACCTTCACAGGGTTAATCTTCGCGCCATGGCCAAGTGGTTCGCCGGCGTCCTGGTCGTCGTTCTGGTGCTCCTGCAGTACCGGATGTGGCTCTCCGACGACGGCGTCAGCGAGACGCTGCGGCTCGCCCAGGCGGTCGAGTCGCAGAAGACGACCAACGACGGGCTCCGCGAACGCAACGCTCAGCTGGCCGCCGAGGTCGCCGATCTCAAGGACGGATTCACCGCTCTCGAGGAGCGGGCGCGCAGCGAACTCGGCATGATCGCGCCCGACGAGACCTTCTACCAGGTGGTACCGCGCGTAGCGCAGACCGTCGCGCCCGCGACCGCTCCGGCGCCGTCGGCGACAGCCGCACCCGCCCGCTCGGCGCAGCGCTGAGGCCGGCGGTTTGTCGCCTCCGCCGTACTGGCTCGTCATGCCGGCGGCGGGGCGCGGCGAAAGGCTGGGCGCCGGCATCCCCAAGCAATACCTCCCGCTGCTCGGTCGCCCCATGCTCGAGTGGTCGCTCGCGCCGTTCCTCGCCGATGCCGCTTGTCGCGGTGTGGTGGTGGTCGCGGCCGCGGGCGACATCCATTGGTCCGCGCTCCGCGCGCGGCTCCCGCGCCCGGTGCGCGAGGCGGTCGGTGGCGCGACCCGCGCCGATTCGGTGGCCTCCGGCCTCGCCGCGCTGCGTGCGGCGCGGGCCGGCGATGATGACTGGGTGCTGGTGCACGACGCCGCGCGGCCCTGCGTGACCGCGGCCGAGATCGACGCGCTGCGCGCCGCCGTCGGGGCGGATCCGCGAGCAGCGGGCGGTCTGCTCGCCTTGCCCCTCGCCGACACGCTCAAGCGCGGCGATGCCGCGCACGGCGCGCTGCGCAGCGCGGGTACGCTGTCGCGCGAGTCGCTGTGGCGCGCGCTCACCCCGCAGATGTTCCGGCTCGGCGCGCTGCAGCGCGCGCTCGAGGCCGCGGCCCGCGACGGGCGCAGCCCCACCGACGAAGCCCAAGCCCTCGAATGGCAGGGCCTCGCGCCGCGGCTGGTGGCGGGCGAGGCGACCAACCTCAAGGTGACGACGCAGGCCGATGTCACGCTCGCCGAGGCGATCCTCGCGGCGCGTGGCGCCGTCGCGGCGCGTCCTGCGGCCGTGTCGGGAGTGCGGCCATGATCCGGGTCGGTTCGGGGTTCGACATCCACGCCTTCGGTCCCGGCGACCATGTGATGCTGGGCGGGGTGCGCATCGCGCATGCCGCGGGGGTGCGCGCGCACTCGGACGGCGATGTGCTGCTGCATGCTCTGTGCGACGCGTTGCTCGGCGCCGCGGGGCTCGGCGATATCGGACAGCATTTCCCGGATTCCGATCCGCGCTGGCGCGGCGCGCCGAGCTCGGGCTTCATCGAAGCGGCGGTGTCGATGCTCCGTGAGCGCGGCTGGCAGGTGGTGAACGCCGACCTCACGCTGCTCGCCGAGGCGCCGCGCATCGGCGCGCACCGCGAGGCGATCCGCACCTGCGTCGCTGCGCTGCTGCAGGTCGCCCCTGACGCGGTGAACCTGAAGGCCACGACCACCGAGCGCCTGGGTTTCGTCGGTCGCGACGAAGGTCTCGCCGCGCAGGCCAGCGTGCTCATCGAGCGCGTGTCTTGACCGCGCGGCCCGTCTGAGCGGCCCCCGCGATGGCTGATTGGCAGGCGTTGGCGCTCGATCCACCGCGGGCTTTCGGGCCGCCGGTCGGCAGCGCGCGGTTGCGGTCCGTCCCCGAGGACTTCCAGGTCGATGAGCGGCTCGGCTTCGAGCCTTCGGGCGCCGGCGAGCATCTGCTGGTGCGGGTGCGCAAGCGCGGCGCGAACACGGCGTGGGTGGCCCGCGAGCTGGCGCGCGTCGCCGGGGTCCGTCCGCACGATGTCGGTTACGCGGGGCTCAAGGACCGGCACGCCGTCACCACGCAGTGGTTCAGCCTGCCCGCGCGTCGGCAGGAGCCGGCGGCGCTCGCGGGGGCGCACGGCGAGGGTTGGGAGGTGCTGGAGGCCCATGCGCACCGGCGCAAGCTGCCGCGCGGTGCGCTGGCCGGCAACGATTTCCGCATCGTGCTGCGTGGTTTCGACGGCGATCGCGAGGCCTTGGAGCGCCGCGTCGAGAAGCTGCGCCAGCACGGCGTGCCCAACTATTTCGGGCCGCAACGCTTCGGCCGCGACCTCGCCAACCTCGCGGTGCTGCGCGGCGGTGTGCCGTCGCGCGACGGGCGCGGTTTCGTGCTGTCGGCGGCCCGCAGCCTGATCTTCAACGCGGTGCTGGCGGAGCGCGTCCGCGAGGGCACCTGGAACCGGCTGCTCGCGGGCGAACGCGCTAACCTCGACGGCCGCAACTCGAACTTCCTCGTCGAGGCCTCGGACACCATCCTCGAGCAGCGCACCGCCGCGCTCGACCTGCATCCGACCGGGCCGCTGTGGGGCGAGGGCGACAGCGGCACGCGCGGCGCGGTGGCCGTCTTCGAACAGGGCATCGCCGAGCGCTTCCCGGCCCTGACGGACCTGCTGCGTGGCGCGGGGCTCGAGGCGGCGCGGCGACCGCTGCGCATGGCGGTGCCGGACCTCACCCTCGCGTGGCTGCCGGAGGGCGAGGGGCGCGACTGCGAGTTGCGCTTTTCGTTGCGGGCAGGCAGTTTCGCGACGGTCGCGTTGCGCGAACTCATGGTGCCGTCGTCGGCGGGCGACGCGGCGGTCGATGCGGAGGAAGAACATGGTTGAGATCCAGGACCACGGTCCGGTGCGCGAGATCCGTCTGGCGCGGGCACCTGTCAACGCGCTGTCCGCGCAGTTCGCGGGCGCGATCGATGCAGCGCTGGCCGAGGCCTATGCAGCGGGCGAGGTCGGCACGGTACGCGCGGTGGTGCTGTCGGGACAGCCCGGGATGTTCTCGGCCGGGCTCGACGTGCGCGAGGTGATGGCCTCGGCGGAGTCGCTGCGTACGCTGATGATCGCGTTCTGGCGCCTGCAGCAGCGGATCGCGCTCGGGTCGCTGCCCGTGGTGGCTGCGTTGACCGGACACGCCCCGGCGGGCGGCACGGTCCTGGCGGTGCTCTGCGACCATCGCGTGATGGCCGAGGGCAAGTTCCGCATGGGACTCAACGAAGTGCAGGTCGGCCTGTTCCCCGGCGAGACCATCTTCCGCTGCTTCGAGCGGCTGGTCGGCCGGGGGCGCGCCGCGGCGCTGCTGCCGCGCGGCGCGATGCTCACGCCGGCCGAGGCTTTGGCGGCCGGGTTGGTCGACGAGGTCGTCGAGCCCGCCCGTGTGGTGCCGCGCGCCATCGCGCTCGCCGCCGAGTGCGCCGCGTTGCCGCCGCTGGCCTATCGGCAGACGCGCAAGATGGTGCGCAGCGATCTCGCGCAGCTCTTCGCGGCCTCGCCGGAGGAGATCGCCCGGCAGATGGGCGACGACTGGGTGACCGACGAGACGCGCGAGAAGATGTCGGCGATCCTCGCGCGTCGTTGACGACGCGCGGCGAAGGCATGTCGCGTCGTCGACGACGCGCGGCGGGGTCAGCCCCGCAGCAGCGCGTAGATCGCGCCGGTGCCGCCGTCGGTCTGCCGCGCCGAGCAGAACGCGATCACATCGTCGTCGCGGCGCAGCAGCACATTGACGGCGTTCTTGAGGACCGGGCCGCGCGACCCTGAGCCGAGGCCCTTGCCGTGCACGATGCGCAGGCAACGCGCCTGGCTCGCATGCGCCCGGGCGAGGAAATCGCGCAGCGCAGGCTTGGCTTCCTTGAGCGTCATGCCGTGCAGGTCGAGCTCGTCATCGACCCGCCAACGGCCGCGGCGCAGGTCGCGCAGCGTGGATTCACGCACGCCGTCACGGCGGTAGGAGAGGGCGTCGGCCGCCTCGACATCGAGCTGCGCGGGCGTGAGTTCGAGGCTTTCCTCCAGGACCTCCTCGACGGCGAGCCGCGAGAACACGGCGCGGGCCGGCGGCTTGCGGCGCTTGGGCGTGCGCACGCGCGGCATGGCGGGCAGCGGCGTGACGCCACGCATCGCCTCGCGGAAGGCCTTGCTGTCCTCGTCGTCCTTGTCGCGCATGCTGCCCTGCACCGGCGCGCTGTCGCCGCTCCGCCGACTTCCAGTATATTGCCCGCGCCATGAAGATACTCGTCAGCAACGATGACGGCTACCGCGCCCCGGGGCTGGCCGCCTTGCGCGGCTCGCTGGAGGGGCTCGCCCGGCTCACCACGGTCGCGCCCGAGCGCAACCACAGCGGGGCGAGCAATGCGCTCACGCTCGAGATGCCGCTGCGGGTCACCGAGTTCGGTCCCGATGCGTATTTCGTCTCCGGCACGCCCACCGACTGCGTGCACCTCGCGATCTCGGGGCTGTTCGACCACGAACACGACATGGTCGTCTCCGGCATCAACAACGGCGAGAACCTCGGCGACGATGTGCTCTATTCGGGCACGGTGGCCGCGGCGATCGAAGGACGCTTCCTCGGGCTGCCGACCGTGGCGTTCTCGCTGCGGCGGCCCGCCGAGGGTGAGCCGGATTTCACGGCCGCGGGCAAGGTGGCGCGGCTCGTCGTGCAGCGGCTGCTGACGGCGCCGTTGGAACGCGCCATGATCCTCAACGTCAACGTCCCGCCGCTGCCCTTCGAGCGCCTGCGTGGCTTCCGCAGCACCCGCCTCGGCGCGCGCCATCGCGCCGACCGCGTGGTGCCGACCATGGATCCGCGCGGTCGTCAGGTGTGGTGGGTGGGCGCGGCCGGGGAGGGTGAGGACGACGGCCCCGGCACCGATTTCCATGCCATCGCCGAGGGCTATGTGTCGGTGACGCCGCTGCAGGTCGATCTCACGCGCCACGCGGCGCTCGACCAGGTCGCGCGCTGGCTCGATGGCATCGGCTGACGGCGCCGGCGGGTCTCGTCATCGCATGGACGCCCGCCTCGACGGCATCGGACTCACCTCGGCACGCACCCGTGAGCGACTGGTGCAGCGGCTCCGTGAGCAGGGCATCCATGACGAGGCGGTGCTGGCGCGCATCCTCGAGGTGCCGCGGCACATCTTCATGGACGAGGCGCTGGCGAGCCGTGCCTATGAGGACACCGCGCTGCCCATCGGGTTCGGGCAGACCATCTCCCAGCCTTACATCGTCGCGCGCATGACCGAGGCGATGCTGGAGCGCCGCTCGCCGCGCACCGTGCTCGAGGTCGGCACCGGCTGCGGCTACCAGACCGCGGTGCTCGCCGGGCTGGTGCCGCGCATCTTCACCATCGAGCGCATCGAGCCGCTGCTGTCGCGCGCCAAGCAGTCGTTGCGCGCGCTCGGCATCGAGAACGTGCGCTTCCGTCACGGCGATGGCTATGAAGGCTGGCGTGCCAACGGCCCCTACGACGGCATCCTGGTCGCCGCCGCGCCGCCCGAAGTGCCGGCCGAGCTGTTGTCGCAGTTGGCGCCCAACGGTCGGCTCGTGATGCCGGTCGGTCCCGAGGGCAAGCAGGTGTTGGTGCGCTACACGCGGCGCGAGACGGGCTGCGTGCGCGAGGAGCTCGGTCCGGTGTCTTTCGTGCCGCTGCTCTCGGGCGTGATCGGGCCCGGCGGCCGCTAGTCGCCCGGCCGCTCGCCACCCGGCCGCTCGCCGCCCGCGGACGGGAACAGCAGCGCCAGCACGCGGCGGCCGTCGGCCGCGAGCAGGTTGAAGGTGCGGCAGGCAGGACCGAGCGCCATCACCTCGAGTCCGATGCGTCGTTCCAGGAAAGCGTGGCGCTGTGCCGCCGGAAGGAACAGCTGGCCGCCCGCCCAGCCGAGGATCACCACTTCAGGCTTGGCCTCGAGCACCGGCGCGAGATCGGCGGCATCGAGCGCGTGCGGATGCTGCGCCACCAGCGGCGTGATCGCGCCCTGAGCGTCGAGCGCGAACGCTTCCCGCAGGCGTCGTTCGCCGATGCGGACCTCGCCGTCCGCATAGCCCTTGATCTGCGCCGTCGTCGGCGCTGCCGCATCGAGTCCCATGCTCCGGTACGATACGCGATGTGCGCGAGCTCGTGCTCATCCTCCCCGATCTCTACCTGACCGACGCCGACGCCGCGCTGCCTCAGCGCGGCGCATCGCGTCCGGACGGGCTCACGCGGCTGCGTTTCGCGCAGGCGACGCCGCTGCGCGGCGGCTGGCGCGGCGCATTGGCGCGCGGCATGGGTCGCGCGGACCTGGTGGCGGTCGACCCGGCCGAGGTGGTGGCCGCTGCGATGGGCACTGCCACGCCCGGCGCGGTCGCGGGTGACGCAGCGTCGGACGGCGTGGCGCGCGACCCTTGGCTCGTGGCGCCGCTGCATCTGATGGCGGGCCTCAAGACCGTGCACCTCGCTCCCGATGGTCTGCTGCGCTTGCCCCCCGACGAGGCCGCCGAGCTCGCCGCAGCGCATGACGCCGCATTCGGTGTCGATGGGGTGGTGCTGCGCCCTGCCGGCATGGCGGGCTTCCTGCTCGAAGGCCTCGACGCCGCGGTCGGCGCGGTCACCGTCGAACCGCAGCGCCTGTTGGGCGGCGCGCTCGACGAGGCGCTGCCGGGTGGTCCCGGCGGGCCGACGCTGCGCGCTTGGATCACCGAGATCGAGATGTGGCTGCATGGGCTGCCGCTCAACCGCCGACGCGAGGCGCGGGGCGAGCCGCGGGTGACGACGCTCTGGCCCTGGGGCGGCGGCGATCCGCTGCGTGAGCCGCTTGCTGCGTTGCCTGCCGGTGCGGCGGCCGAGGCCGCCCGCTGGCCGCGCGTCTGGAGCGACGATGTCTGGGTGGCCGCGCTCGGCAGGCTCGCCGGCGGCATCGTCGAACCCTTGCCGCGCGCGGGCGCCGCGCACCGCGCGGGCGCTGCCGAGGATGCGCTCGAGCCGCTGCTCGCCGCCACGGAGGATTCAGGCTGCGTGGTGGTGCCGGTGCTCGGCACCGGCCTCGGACAACTCGATCGCCGCTACATCGCGCCGGCGGCACGCGCCGTGGCGGAGGGGCGTCTCGAACGCTTCACCATCGCCGCCAACGACCGCGCGGTGCGCCTCGCGCGCGCCGACCGGTGGCGCGTCTGGCGGCCGCGACGCGACCTGCTCGAGGCGGTGTCGGAGGGTGGGGCATGAAGCTGCGCGTGGTGCGCCGTGAGGTGGATGCGGAGCGGCTGGCGCGGCTCGCCCACCTGCCGCCGGTGCTGGCCCGTGCCTACGCCGCGCGCGGTATCGGCGCTGCGGACGAGCTCGAGCAGTCGCTCGACCGTCTGCTGCGGGTGTCGACGCTCGACGGCATCGATGCCGCCGTGCAGTTGCTGCTCGCCCATCGCCGGCCTGATGGGCGTGTGCTGGTGGTCGGTGACTACGACGCCGACGGCGCGACGAGTTCGGCGCTGATCGTGCGCGCGCTGCGCGCCTACGGTTGGCCGGAGGTCGACTTCCTCGTCCCCAACCGCTTCGAGTACGGCTACGGGCTGACCCCCGAGGTGGTCGCGCTCGCGGCGTCGCGGTCGCCGACGCTCATCGTGACCGTCGACAACGGCATCTCGAGCGTGACCGGTGTCGCCGCGGCGCGTGCGCGCGGCATCGAGGTGCTGGTCACCGACCACCATCTGGCGGGCGCCGAGCTGCCCGCGGCCGATGCCATCGTCAACCCGAACCTGCCGGGGGCGGCGTTCGGATCGCGTGCGCTCGCCGGCGTCGGCGTCGCGTTCTATGTGATCTCCGCGCTGCATCGCGCGTTGGGCGACGCCGCGCTGCCGAAGCCGTCGACCTGGCTCGACCTCGTCGCGCTCGGCACGGTCGCCGATGTGGTACCCCTCGACCGCAACAACCGGGTGCTCGTCGCGCAGGGGCTGCAGCGCATCCGCGCCGGTCGCTGCACGCCGGGTGTGCGCGCGCTGCTCGAGGCCGGCGGCCGAACGATCGCCGGCGTCGTCGCCTCGGACCTCGGCTTCGCGGCCGCGCCGCGCCTCAACGCCGCAGGTCGGCTCGACGACATGTCGATCGGCATCCGCTGCCTGCTCACGGACTCGCCGACCGAAGCGCTCGCCATCGCGGCCCGGCTCGACCAGCTGAACGCCGAGCGGCGCAGCATCGAGGCGCGCATGCAGGAGGAGGCGATCGCGGCGGTGCGGCACCTCAAAGACCCCGACGCCGCCGATGGCGGGCCGTCCGGGGACGGGCGCGGCGCGCGTCGTCGCCACGGGCTCTGCCTCTACGACCCGGGTTGGCATCAGGGCGTGGTGGGGCTCGTCGCGGGGCGCATCAAGGAGCGGGTACGCCGTCCGGTCATCGCGTTCGCGGATGCGGGCGAGGGCGAACTGCGCGGCTCAGCGCGCTCGGTGGCGGGCGTCCATGTGCGCGACGTGCTCGATGCGGTCTCCAAGCGCCATCCGGGCCTGCTCGGCCGCTTCGGCGGCCACGCCATGGCGGCCGGGCTCACGCTCGACCGCGAGCGGCTGGACGAGTTCGCCGCGGCCTTCGACGCGGAGGTCGCGCTGTGGCAGGCGGGCGGCTCGCTCGCGGACATCGTCGAGACCGACGGGGCGCTCGGCGCAGATGACATCTCGCTCGCCAACGCCGAGGCGTTGCGGGCGGCCGGCCCCTGGGGGCAGGCCTTCCCGGAGCCCTCGTTCGACCAGACCTTCCGCGTGCTGCGCACGCGCACGGTCGGCGAGCGGCACCTGAAGCTCTGGGTCGAGGCGCCGGGCGAGGGGCGGAGGTTCGACGCCATCGCCTTCAATTTCCATCAGGGCCGCGACCCGGCCCGGCCGCTACCGACCGAGGCGCATCTGGTCTACCGGTTGGATGTGAACGAGTACGCCGGCGAGCGGCGCCTGCAGTTGCTGGTCGACCATCTGCTAGAATGACGGGATGATCGAACTAGGACTCGTCAAGCGATCCCTTGCAGACCTCCAGGAGCGCGTCAGCTCCTTAAGGGGGTTTCTTTGAGTACGATCTGAAGAAAGAGCGGCTCGAGGAAGTCAGCCGCGAACTCGAAGACCCCGCCGTCTGGCAGAAGCCCGAGAAGGCCCAGGAGCTCGGCAAGGAGCGCTCGCGCCTCGCAGCCGAGATCGAGAAGATGGACGCGGCCACCCGCTCGGTGACCGATTCCGTCGAGCTGCTGGAGCTCGCCGAGGCCGAGGACGACGAGGACACCGCCCGCGAAGTCGAGCGCGACCTGCCGCAGGTCGAGGCGCAGGTCCGCAAGCTCGAGCTCAAGCGCATGTTCCGCGGCGAGATGGACTCGCACAACGCCTATCTCGACATCCAGGCCGGCGCCGGCGGCACCGAGGCGCAGGACTGGGCGCAGATGCTGCTGCGCATGTACCTCAAGTGGGCCGCCACCCGCGGCTTCAGCACCGAGGTCATCGATTCGAGCCCGGGCGAAGTGGCGGGCATCAAGAGCGCCACCGTCGAGGTGCGCGGCGACCATGCCTACGGCTGGCTGCGCACCGAGACCGGTGTCCATCGCCTCGTCCGCAAATCACCCTTCGATTCGGGCAACCGCCGGCACACCTCGTTCGCGTCGGTGTTCCTCTCGCCCGAGATCGATGACGACATCAACATCGACATCAACCCGGCGGACCTCGAGACCGATGTGTTCCGCTCGAGCGGCGCCGGCGGGCAGCATGTCAACAAGACCGAGTCGGCGGTGCGCATCCGCCACATGCCCTCCGGCATCGTGGTCGCCTGCCAGAACGAGCGCAGCCAGCACAAGAACCGCGCCACCGCCATGAAGATGCTGAAGGCCAAGCTCTACGAGCTCGAGGTCAACAAGCGCAACGCGGCGGCCAAGGTGCTCGAGGACGCCAAGTCGGATGTGAGCTGGGGCCACCAGATCCGCTCCTATGTGCTCGACCAGTCGCGCATCAAGGATCTTCGCACCGATGTCGAGGTCGGCAACACGGGCGCCGTGCTCGACGGCGATCTCGACCAGTTCCTCGAGGCTTCACTCAAGGCGGGTCTATGACCGAAGACGAGAACAAGCTGGTCGCGGAGCGCCGCGCCAAGCTCGATGCGCTGCGCGGCGCGGGCGGTCCCGCTTTCCCCAACGATTTCCGGCCCGATGCGTCCGCCGGCGAACTGCTGCTGGGTTACGGCGAGGTCCCCGAGGCCGCGCTCGAGGCGCAGGGCGTGCGCGTGAAGGTCGCCGGCCGCATGATGCTGCGCCGCATCATGGGCAAGGCGAGCTTCGCCAAGCTCCAGGATTCATCGGGGCAGATCCAGGTCTACCTGCAGCGCGAGGGCGTGGGCGAGGCGGTCTACGAGGCCTTCAAGGGTTGGGACATCGGCGACATCCTCGGCGTCGAGGGCACGCTGTTCCGGACCCGCACCGGTGAGCTGTCGGTCAAGGCCGAGAGCGTCCGCCTGCTCGTGAAGTCGCTGCGGCCGCTGCCCGACAAGTGGCACGGCCTCGCCGACACCGAGGTGCGCTACCGGCAGCGCTATGTCGATCTCATCATGAACGAGCAGAGCCGCGAGGTGTTCCGCAAGCGCACGGCGTTGGTGCGCTTCCTGCGCGACATGCTCGATGCGCTCGGCTTCATGGAGGTCGAGACGCCGATGATGCAGCCGATCGCGGGCGGTGCGGCGGCGCGGCCTTTCGTGACGCACCACAACGCGCTCGACATCGACATGTTCCTGCGCATCGCGCCGGAGCTCTACCTCAAGCGCCTCGTCGTCGGCGGCTTCGAGCGTGTCTACGAGATCAACCGCAACTTCCGCAACGAGGGGCTGTCGACCCGGCACAACCCCGAGTTCACGATGCTCGAGCTCTACCAGGCCTATGCGGACCACCGCGACCTGATGGACCTCGTCGAGCGCATGCTGCGCGGTGCCGCCGAGGCGGTGCGCGGCACGCTGGAGTTCGAGTCGCAGGGTGTGCGCTATGACCTCCGGCCCGCGTTCCATCGCGTGACGGTCGAGGACCTCATCCTCCAGCAGAACCCCGGCCTCGAGCGCGCGCGGCTGCGCGATGTGCCCTATCTGCGTGCGGCCTGCGACGAGCGCGGCATCCCCTGGAAGCCGGGCGACGGCGCCGGCAAGCTGCAGATCGAGATCTTCGAGAAGACCGGCGAGCACACCTTGGTGCAGCCCACCTTCGTGTACGCCTATCCGGCGGAGGTGTCACCGCTGTCGCGCGCCAACGACGCCGACCCGTTCCTCACCGACCGCTTCGAGTTCTTCGTCGGCGGCCGCGAACTCGCCAACGGTTTCTCGGAGCTCAACGACGCCGAGGACCAGGCGGCGCGTTTCCGCGCCCAGGTGGAGCGCAAGGAGTCGGGCGACGACGAGGCGATGCTCTACGACGCCGACTATGTGCGTGCGCTGGAGTACGGCATGCCGCCGACGGCGGGTCTCGGTGTCGGCATCGACCGGTTGGCGATGTTCCTGACGGACTCACCGTCGATCCGCGATGTGCTGCTCTTCCCGCAGATGCGTCCGGAGTGACGCGGACGCGCGGATCCCTTCAGTCGGGTAGCGCGTAGGGCAGGGGCAGCGGTTCCGCGTCGAGGCGAGGCGCTGATCCCGTGCCGTCCGCTCGGGACGACACCGCCTCTTCGGCGCCGCCCGTCTCCGGCCCATCCGTCATCGCGGCGTACGGCGCCACCGCCAGGAACTCCAGCTTGCCGTCGGGCCGCAGCCCGGCATCGACGAGCTGCGCGGTGCGCCCATCGGCGAGACGCAGCGTCTCGCCCGGCGCCGGCATCGCCGCCGCGGCGGGCCACGGGGCCTCGAAGCGCTGCAGGCGCCGCTTCACGCGCCCGCGGTAGTGCGCACGGGCGATGACCTCCTGGCCGGTGTAGCAGCCCTTGGTGAACGAGATGCCGCCCAGCACATCGAGGTTCAGCATCTGCGCGACGAAGGCGCCGCGCGTGTCGGGGTGGATCTGCGGCAGTCCCGAGGTGAGGTCGGCGAGATGCCAGACCGCGCGAGCCGCATCGTCAGCAGGTGCGTCGGCGGCTGTGCGGTCGCTCGCCGCGGGCGGCGCGGCGAGCGGGGAGAGCCGCAGACGACGGCCATCGGCGGCGTGTCGCCAGCTCAGCGCCTCGCCCTCGCGGTGCGCAGCGCCCAGGCCCTCGGCGACGCCCTGCGCGGCCTCGGGAGTCACGCCGGCGCGGTCGACCCACAGTCCCTCTATCCGCCAGGCGTCGCTTTCGTCGGTGAGCGTGGCCTTGGCTCGCAGCAGATAACGCGCGAGGAGGGTACGGATCTCCGCGATCGCCGAGCGCGGCAGCACGCAGAGCACGACATCGTCGGCCCAAGCCACGAGCCGCAGCACGGCGAGCACCCGGCCTTGGACATTGTGCAGGCCCGCGACACGCACCGACGCCGCATCGAGCGTCAGCACCTCTTGCGAGAGCTGCCCGTTCAAGAACCGGCGCGCGTCGGGGCCGCGGACGGCCAGCACGCCGAGGTCGGTCAAGGTCAGGGCGATGGCGTTGCGGGGCAGGGAATTCATGGGTCGGGGAGGGCGTATCCGGGTGGCCTCGGGGGGGCGATTCTGGCAGACTTCACGGTGATGCAGAACGATCCCCAGGGGGTTGGGGCGGGCGCATCGCCCGGCCCCGGCTTGCCCCCCGAAACTCCTGTCCAGACCGCTCCTACCGAGCCTGCCGTGCGCGAGATCGGCGGCCCGTCCGGCCCTGAGCCGACGCGTTTCGGCGATTGGGAGAAGAACGGTCGCTGCATCGACTTCTGAGGACCCATCGATGCGCCCAAGACCGCTCTCACCCCACCTCGGCGTCTACCGCTTCATGTACACGATGGCGACCTCCATCGCGCACCGCATCACCGGTGTGGTGCTGTCGGTCGGGCTTGTGGTGCTGGTCGCCTGGCTGGTGGCGGCCGCCTCGGGCGCGGAGGCTTATGCCTCCACCGCCGCACTGCTCTCGTCGGGTCTCGTGGAAGTCCTGCTCGCCGGCTGGCTGCTCGCGTTCTGCTACCACCTCTGCAACGGCCTGCGCCATCTCGGCTGGGACCTCGGCCGCGGTCTCGAGAAGTCGGAGGCGCGCCGCAGCGCGGCCTGGGTGGTCGTGGGCACCTTGGTGCTGTTCGCCGTCTTGGTCTGGCTGCTGCTCCTGCGCGCCGGCGGCACCGTCGGAGGTGCGGCATGAGTCTGCAAAGCCCGCTCGGCCGCGTGCTCGGTCGCGGCTCCGCCAAATCCGGCGTCTCGCATTGGTGGGCGCAGCGCGTCAGCGCCGTGGCGTTGGTGCCGCTCACGCTCTGGTTCGTGTGGCAGCTCGCGGGTCTCGCGGGCGGCGTCGACGGCTACTCCTACGACGCCGTGCGCGCTTGGGTGGCGTCCGGCCTGACCCCTGTGCTGCTCGTGCTGCTCGTGCTCGCGCTCACCTACCACTCCGCGCTCGGCGTGCAGGTGGTGCTCGAGGACTATGTCCACGGCAAGGGACTCAAGGTCGCCTCGCTGCTCGCCTCCACCTTCGCGCACCTGCTGCTCGCCGCCGCCGGCGTCTACGCCGTGCTGCGCATCGCCTTCACCACGGGATCCGTCTGATGTCCGCCTACAGTTTCATCGACCACACCTACGATGTCGTCGTGGTCGGCGCCGGCGGCGCCGGTCTGCGCTCGACGCTCGGTCTCGCCGAGGCGGGGCTCTCGACCGCCTGCATCACCAAGGTCTTCCCGACCCGCAGCCACACCGTCGCGGCGCAGGGCGGCATCTCGGCCGCGCTCGGCAACATGGGCGAGGACGACTGGCGCTACCACTTCTACGACACCATCAAGGGGTCGGACTGGCTCGGCGATCAGGACGCCATCGAGTTCATGTGCAAGGAGGCGCCCGCCGCCGTCATCGAGCTCGAGCACTACGGCGTGCCGTTCTCGCGCACGCCCGACGGTCGCATCTACCAGCGTCCCTTCGGCGGCATGACCACGCAGTACGGCAAGGGCATCGCGCAGCGCACCTGCGCCGCGGCCGACCGCACCGGCCACGCGATGCTGCACACGCTCTACCAGCAGTCGATCAAGAACGAAGCGGAGTTCTTCGTCGAGTACTTCGCCATCGACCTCATCATGGAGAACGGCGAGTGCCGCGGCGTCGTCGCGCTGAACCTCGCCGAGGGCACGCTGCACCGCTTCCGCGCCCACCTCGTGATCCTCGCCACCGGCGGCTACGGCCGCGCGTACTTCTCCTGCACCTCGGCGCACACCTGCACCGGCGACGGCGGCGGCATGGCGCTGCGCGCGGGGCTGCCGCTGCAGGACATGGAGTTCGTGCAGTTCCACCCGACCGGCATCTACGGCGCGGGCTGCCTCATCACCGAAGGCTCGCGCGGCGAGGGCGGATACCTCACCAACTCGCGCGGCGAGCGCTTCATGGAGCGCTACGCGCCGAACGCCAAGGACCTCGCCTCGCGCGATGTCGTGTCGCGCTCGATGACCATCGAGATCCGCGAAGGCCGCGGCGTCGGCAAGGACGCCGACCACATCCACCTGCACCTCGAGCACCTGGGGCCCGAGGTCATCAAGCAGCGCCTGCCCGGCATCGCCGAGACGGCGCGCATCTTCGCCGGCGTCGATGTCAACAAGGAACCGATCCCGGTGCTGCCCACGGTGCACTACAACATGGGCGGGATCCCCTGCAATTACCACGGCGAAGTGGTGACCATGAAGGACGGCGACGCCGACACCGTGGTGCCGGGGCTCATGGCCGTGGGCGAGGCGGCCTGCGTGTCGGTGCACGGCGCGAACCGGCTCGGCTCGAACTCCCTGCTCGACCTCGTGGTTTTCGGCCGCGAAGCCGCGCGCCACGCGGCGACGATCGTGCGTCCGGGCACCTCGCACAAGCCGCTGCCGAAGGACGCCGGCGACCTCGCGGTGTCGCGCCTCGACCGCTTCCGCAACGCCAAGGGCGAGCGGCCGACCGCGCAGGTCCGTCTCGAGATGCAGAAGATCATGCAGTCGGACGCCGCCGTGTTCCGCACCGGCGAGTCGCTGCGCGAGGGCTGCGAGAAGTTGCAGCGCACCGTCGATTCCTTCGCCGATGTGCGCACCAGCGACCGCGGCCTCGTCTGGAACACCGATCTCGTCGAGACGATGGAGCTCGACAACCTGCTCGGGCAGGCCGTCGCCACCATCCGCTCCGCCGAGAACCGCAAGGAGAGCCGCGGCGCGCATGCGCGCGAGGACTTCAAGGAGCGCGACGACGCGCAGTGGATGAAGCACACCCTGTGCTGGGTGGACGACAAGGGCCACGCCCGCATCGACTACCGTCCGGTGCATCTGACGACGCTCACCGCGGACGTCGACGCCATCCCGCCCAAGGCCCGGACCTACTGAGGACAGCCGCAATGGCCGAGTTCAGACTTCCAGAGAATTCCCGCATCAAGAAGGACGGCAAGGTCCACAAGGCGCCCGAGGGCGCCAAGAACACCCGCACCTTCAAGGTCTACCGCTACGACCCGGACGGCGGCGAGAACCCGCGCGTCGACAGCTTCGAGCTCGACATGGACGATTGCGGGCCGATGGTCCTCGACGCCCTGCTCAAGATCAAGAACGAGGTCGACCCCTCGCTCACCTTCCGCCGCTCCTGCCGCGAGGGCATCTGCGGCAGCTGCGCGATGAACATCGACGGCACCAACACGCTCGCCTGCACCAAGAGCTGCGAAGAGGTGAAGGGCGACGTCAAGATCTACCCGCTGCCGCACATGCCGGTGGTGAAGGACCTCGTCCCCGACCTCACGCAGTTCTACGCGCAATACGCCTCGGTGAAGCCCTGGTTGCAGTCGCGCACCCCGGCGCCGCCCGACCGTGAGCGTCTGCAGTCGCCCGAGGACCAGGAGAAGATCGACCGGCCCTCGGCCTGCATCCTCTGCGCCTGCTGCTCGACCTCCTGCCCGAGCTACTGGTGGAACGGCGACCGCTATCTCGGCCCCGCGGCCCTGCTGGCGGCCTACCGCTGGATCATCGACAGCCGCGATGACGCGACCGGCGAGCGGCTCGATGCGCTCGAGGATCCGTTCCGGCTCTACCGCTGCCACACCATCATGAACTGCACCGAGGCCTGCCCGAAGGACCTCAACCCGGCGAAGGCCATCGCCGAGATCAAGAAGATGATGGCCGAGCGCGAGCATCTTTGAGCGCGGGTCCGGCCGTCGACCGCGGTCGGCTGCGCTGGCGCTGCCGGCGCGGCATGAAGGAGCTCGATGTGATGCTGGTCCGCTGGCTGGACGGCCCTGGGCAGGGCGCGTCAAGCGCTGAAACGGCCCATTTGGACCGCTTGCTCGACTTGCCCGACCCCGAGCTCGCGGCGTATCTCCTCCGCGGTGAGCCTGCCACCGATCCCGAACTCGCCGCGCTGGTGGCGACGATCCGTCGACTCCCTGCCGACGGCTGAGCCGTCGGCGGAGCCGCCCGCCGCGGTGCCCGACACGCCGCCGCCGTCCCCCGACGACTGGGACCGCGTCGTCGAACTCCCGGGGCTTGGATGGTGGGTCTACCGCTGCCGCGTTCCTCGGGGCGCCGAGGCGCGGCTGCTGCGGCGTCGCAGGCTGGGCATCGAGCAGGCCGCGGCCTTCGGACGGGCCGACCGTGCGCGGGGGCGCAGTTGGCCGGGGCGGTCTGGCCGCTGAGCGGTTACACTGCGGGGCAGGGGTCCAGCGCAGCATGTCATCCGTCGTCAATCCGCGCCGTCACGAGAACTTTTTGCGCTCGATCCGGTCAGAACGGGCGCAAGGCGGTTCACGCGGTCCATCGTCCCTCGTGCGGGGCCCGATCCGGTGAACGCCGAAGCAAGCGATCTCAGTCTGGTACAGCGCGCCCAGAAGGGCGAGGCCGGGGCCTTCGATGCCCTGGTGCGCCGCTATCAGCACAAGGTCGTCAAGCTCGTGATGCGATACGTGCGCAACCAGACCGAGGCGGAAGACATTGCCCAGGAAGCGTTCATCAAGGCCTACCGCGCCCTGCCTCGGTTCCGCGGTGACAGCGCCTTCTACACCTGGCTCTACCGCATCGCGATCAACACCGCCAAGAACGCGCTCGCGGCCCGCGCGCGAAACCCCGTCCAGTTCGACCTCGACCGCAACGGCGGCGACGACGGCGACGCACCCGGCGATCTGCAGGACCGCATGACCGACACGGCCACCCCCGAGGCGCTCGCGCTCACCGAGGAGATACGCGCCACGGTGACGGCGGCCATCGAGCAGCTTCCCGAGGACCTGCGCACCGCGATCATGCTGCGCGAACTCGAAGGGCTCAGTTACGAAGAGATAGCCACTGCCATGGACTGCCCGGTGGGCACCGTCCGCTCGCGCATCTTCCGCGCGCGCGAGGCGGTCGATGCCCGACTGCGCGAGATCTTCGATGGTGGCCTTGGACGAGGCGAGGTCGCGGGATGACTGAAGACGAAAGAGCGAGCCAGTTGTCGGCCATGTTCGACGGCGAACTGCCACCGGCGGAGTGCGAACTGCTCGCACGGCGTCTGTCGCGCGACGAAGCGCTGCGGCGTCAGTGGGGCAGCTACGCGCTGATCGGCGCCGCGGTCCGCGGCGAGCCGATCGTCGCCCGCGGCCGAGCCGGAGCGCAGACCGATGTCGCGGCGCGCGTCCGGCAGGCGCTGGCGAAGTCCACCGACGAGGCCGCTGACGCAGCCGCCACCGGGGCCGGCAGCGAAGCCGACGCGGTGGCCACCGCGGGCGGTCGCCGTCCGCGCATGCCGCGGTGGGCCGTGCCTTTGAGCGGCTTCGGGCTGGCGGCCAGCGTCGCCGTCCTCGGCGTCGCGGCTGCGGCGCTGTTCTGGCTGCGGGGCGATGCTCCCACCGGCGCCGCGGTCGCCAATGTGGTCCCCTCGGTGCGACCGGCCTCGGCGGCCGAGGTCGTGGTGCCGATGCCGTTGCCCGCCGCGCCTGCCTCGCCCGCTGCGCCCGTCGCGCAGGGTGCTTCGCCGGGGACGATCGGCCAGTCCGACGACAGCTACACCGTGCCGCCACCGGCACAGGGCGGCATCGCATTGGCGGGTGGCGCCACGCTCGCCAATTTCCTCGTCGCGCACAGCGAAGTGTCCATGCCCATGCTGCGCCGCAACGCGCTCTCGACGCTCGTGGCGGTGCCCATCGAGGCCGAGGCTGCGGTCGCCGCTCCGCAGGCGCCGCTGCCCGTCTGGTCGGGCCCCGCCACCACCGATCCTGCGGCGGGCAGCGCGGTGGAGCGCCCGTGATGCAGAGGCTGCTGCGCACTACCGTGCTCGTCTGTGTGCTCTCGGTCGCTTCGGCGGCCCTGCAGGCCGCTCCCGACGATGCCGGTCTGCGCGAGGCACGCGCGCTGCTGCAGCGCATGAACACCGCGCTCGCACAGCGCAACTACATCGGTACGCTGCGCCATCAGCGCGACGGACGCTCCGAATCGCTGCGCATCCTGCACCGCGTGAAGGGCAACGAGGTCGCCGAGCGTCTCGTGCCGCTCGACGGCTCGCGGCGCGAGTTCATCCGGCGCGGTCCGGAGCTCATCACCTTGCTGCCGGATCAGGGCGTGGCTCTGGTCGAGCGGCGACCGCGCGCCGGTGGGCTGTTCCCTACGCTGCCGCAGCTCGACGACCGCTCGGCGCAGTTGTACACCGTCGCGGCCGTGCGCAGCGTGCGACAACAGGGCCGCGAGGCACGGCTCGTCGTGCTCGAGCCGCGCGACGGATATCGCTACGGTTATCGCATCTGGGTCGACGCCCGTACCGCGATGCCGCTCAAGACCGAGCTGCGCGACGAGCGCGGTGCGGTGCTCGAGGAGGTGGCGTTCACGGAGCTGCGCCTGCTCGCCGACATCCCTGACAGCGACTTCCAGCCGGCGGTGCCCACCGCCGGGCTGCGTTGGTACCGCAGTGCGCCGGTGCCGGTGGCCGCTGCGCCGCGCGCCGCCGCGCCGGCGTGGACCGCCGGCCGCCTGCCGCCGGGATTCCGCCTCACGCAGAGCACCCGTCAGAACCTGCCCGGCGTCGACGGCCCGGTCGAGCACCTGGTCTTCTCGGACGGCATCGCCTCGGTGTCGGTCTTCATCGGCGCACGCGACGGCGCGGTGCCGAAGGCCGCGCCCGTCGCCGCGCAGACGGGAGGTGCCGCTACGACTTTCTTCGTGACGCGTGTCGAGGGTCGCCCGGTGACGGTGTTGGGTGAGGTGCCGATGCGCACCGCGCGGTTCATCGCTCTGCAGGTGCGCCCCGCGACGCCCTCATCGCCGGCATCTCCGGCGGCACCCGCCACGCCTGCAGCACCGGCCACAGCGGCAGCGCCGGCGGCGCCGGGTGCACCGGCGCCTGCGGCAGCGTCGGCTACGCCCCGGTGAGCGGCACCGTCCCCTCACGCCTCACGCTGCTGACCCGCGAGGGTTGCGGTCTCTGCGAGGAGATGGCGGACGAACTGGCCCATCTCGGTACGCGGCTCGACCTGCCGCCCATCGACGCGCTCGATGTCGACTCGGACCCCGAGATGCTGCGTCGCCACGGGCATCGCATCCCGGTGCTGTTGTGGGACGGCGCTCCGATCGCGGTGACCCGGCTCGATCCCGGTGAGATCGAGCGGCTGTTCCGGGTGCGTTGAGCCCCGCCGAGGCCGCCCGGACGGCCCGCCAACCGCTATAATCGGCCGTTTTTGACGTCCCGCGGCCTGCGTCGCGGGGGACCACCTGGACACGATGCAGAACATCCGCAACTTCTCGATCATCGCCCATGTCGACCACGGCAAGTCGACGCTGGCCGACCGGCTCATCCAGCTCTGCGGCGGCCTCGAGGCGCGCGAGATGCAGAGCCAGGTGCTCGATTCGATGGCGCTCGAGCGCGAGCGCGGCATCACCATCAAGGCGCAGAGCGTCACGCTCTACTACACGGCGAAGGACGGCCAGCGCTACCAGCTGAACCTCATCGACACCCCGGGGCATGTCGATTTCTCCTACGAGGTGTCGCGATCGCTCGCCGCCTGCGACGGCGCGCTGCTGGTGGTCGACGCCTCGCAGGGCGTCGAGGCGCAGAGCGTCGCCAACTGCTACACCGCCATCGAGCAGGGGCTCGAGGTGCTGCCGGTCATCAACAAGATCGACCTGCCCTCGGCCGACCCGCCGAAGGTCATCCGCGAGATCGAGGAGATCATCGGCATCGATGCGCAGGATGCGGTGCGCGTCTCGGCGAAGACCGGCGAGAACGTGCCGGAGCTGCTCGAGGCCATCGTCGCGCACATCCCGCCCCCCAAGGGCGACCCGGCCGCGCCGTTGCAGGCGCTCATCATCGACTCCTGGTTCGACAACTATGTCGGCGTGGTGTCGCTGGTGCGGGTGGTCAACGGCACCATCAAGACCGGCGACAAGATCCGCGTCATGTCCACCGGCCGCGCCTGGCAGGTCGACAAGCTCGGCCGCTTCACGCCGAAGTCGCTCGCCTCGCCGACGCTCGGCGCGGGCGAGGTGGGGTTCATCATCGCCGGCATCAAGGAGATCGACGGTGCGCCGGTGGGCGACACCATCACGCTCGACGGCAAGCCCTGCGACACGCCGCTTCCCGGCTTCAAGCAGGTGCAGCCGCGGGTCTTCGCCGGGTTGTTCCCCGTCAACGCCGACGACTACGAGGCGTTCCGCGACGCGCTCGCCAAGCTGCGCCTCAACGACTCGGCGCTGCACTACGAGCCCGAGGTGTCGGGCGCGCTCGGCTTCGGCTTCCGCGTCGGTTTCCTCGGCCTGCTGCACATGGACATCGTGCAGGAGCGGCTCGAGCGCGAGTACGACCTCGACCTCATCACGAGCGCGCCGACCGTGGTCTACCAGGTCGGCCTCACGGACGGCACCGACAAGTTCGTCGACAACCCGGCCAAGCTGCCGGCGCCCAACCTGATCGCCGAGGTCCGCGAGCCCATCATCATCGCCAACATCCTCGTACCGCCCGACTATGTCGGCGCGGTGCTGCAGCTGTGCACCGAGAAGCGCGGCGTGCAGAAGAAGATGCAGTACCTCGCCAACCAGGTGTCGCTGCAGTACCAGCTGCCGCTCGCCGAGGTGGTGCTCGACTTCTTCGACCGCCTGAAATCGGTGAGCCGCGGTTACGCCTCGTTCGACTACGAGTTCAGCCACTTCCAGGCCGCGCCGCTCTCGAAGCTCGACATCCTCATCAACGGCGACAAGGTCGACGCGCTGTCGATCATCGTGCACCGCGACAGCGCCTATCAGCGCGGCCGCGAGCTGGTCGACAAGATGCAGGAGCTGATCCCGCGGCAGATGTTCGAGGTCGCCGTGCAGGCCGCCATCGGCACCCATGTCATCGCGCGCGCCACGGTCAAGGCGCTGCGCAAGAACGTGCTCGCCAAGTGCTACGGCGGTGACATCAGCCGCAAGCGCAAGCTGCTCGAGAAGCAGAAAGAGGGCAAGAAGCGCATGAAGCAGGTCGGCTCCGTCGAGATCCCCCAGGAGGCCTTCCTCGCGGTGCTCAAGGTGGGCCGCAAGTGAGCACCTTGCTCGCGGTGCTCTCGTTCTGGGCCGCGCTGCTCGCGCTGCCGGTCACCGTCGCCTGCGTCGTCGACGATTGGTTCCTGCGGCCCAGGCGTCAGCTGGCGGCGCCTGCGGGCGCGACGCTGCCCGACCCGCCGCTGATGCGTGTGCTCTACGCCGCGCTGCCGTGGCTGCTGGTCCTCTCGTTCTACCGGTTGGTGACGGTCGAGCACGCGGATTTCAGCCTGGTGTTCGTGCTGCTGTCGGCGCTTTCCGGGTCGGTGCTGCTCATCGAGCGGTTGTGGCTCGGGCGGCGGCGCGATGCGGCTGCGCGTGCTGCGGGACGGGACTCCTCGAAGCTCGAGATGCCGGGCACCGTCGACTACGCCCGCAGCTTCTTCCCGGTGCTCACGGTGCTGCTCTTGGTGCGGTCGTTCCTTTACGAGCCGTACCGGATCCCCTCCGACTCGATGATGCCGACGCTGCTCGACGGCGACTTCATCCTCGTCAACAAATACGCCTACGGGCTGCGCTGGCCGGTCATCAACCGCAAGTTCGCCGACATCGGCGGCCCGCGTCGCGGCGATGTCGCCGTGTTCCGCTATCCGCCCGATCCGACGATCAACTATGTCAAGCGGCTGGTCGGCCTGCCGGGCGACCTGGTCGAGGTGCGCGACGACCAGCTGATCATCAACGGCGAGCCGGTGCCGCTCGTCTCCAAGGGCCGGTACGGCGACGGCTGCTACCTCAACATGCGCATCTCCGAGGAGACCCTCGACGGTCGCAAGCACCAAGTGCTGCATTGCCAGACCTCTGATTTTCTTGCCGTGCCGCCGCTCAGCGCCTGCGACCGCGATATCCCGCAGGGCTACTTCTGCAACGAGGCGACCGCGGGCCTCAGCCCCGACACCGGTGATAAGGTCATGCGCGTGCCGGAGGGCAAGTACCTCATGGTCGGCGACAACCGCGACAACAGCGCCGACAGCCGCGTCTGGGGCTTCGTCGACGAGTCGCAGCTGGTGGGCCGGGCGAGCGTGGTCTGGTTCAACTGGGACCTGCAGCGCTCGGGCGGACCGAAGTGGTCCCGCATCGGGACGCGCATCGAGTGACACGCGTGGCCGCCGCATGGCCTGTCCGTTGGGTGCGCGAGAGCCTCGCCGTGGAACCGGGCGATCCCGCGCTCTACGAGGCGGCGCTCACCCACCGCAGCGCTTCCGGCCGCAACAACGAGCGGCTCGAGTTCCTGGGCGATGCGGTGTTGAACCTGGTCGCCGCCGAGATGCTCTACCGCCGCTTCCCGGACTCGTCCGAGGGGGATCTCAGCCGTCTGCGGGCCAGCCTCGTGAGCGAAGGTCCGCTCGCCCAAGCGGCGCAGTCGCTCGCGCTCGGTGATGAGCTGCGGCTCGGCTCGGGCGAACTCAAGAGCGGCGGGTTCCGACGCGAGTCCATCCTCGCCGATGCGCTGGAGGCGCTGATCGGCGCGGTGTATCTCGACCGCGGGCTGGACGCGGCGCGTGCGCTCGTCGAGCGCCTGGCGGAGCCGCTGGTCGCGGCGCTGCCGGCCGCCGAGGAACTCAAGGATCCGAAGACCCGGTTGCAGGAGCGCCTGCAGGGCCGTGGGCTCGCCTTGCCGTCCTACACGGTCGAGCGGGTGAGCGGCGAGGCCCATGCGCAGCATTTCGCGGTGCGCTGCGAGGTCGCAGCGCTCGGCGTCACCACCGACGGCGAGGGCTCGAGCCGTCGACGCGCCGAGCAGGATGCGGCGCAGCGGCTGCTCGACCTTCTGGAGGACGCATGAGCGCGCCCGGCGACGCCACCGTGTTCCGCGCCGGCTTCGCGGCGTTGGTCGGGCGCCCGAATGTGGGCAAATCGACGCTGCTCAACGCGTTGGTCGGAGAGAAGATCTCGATCGTCACGCCGCGCCCGCAGACCACGCGGCACCGTATCGTCGGTCTGGTCAACCGACCCGATGCACAGATCGCCTTCGTCGACACGCCCGGCCTGCATTTCGGCGGACAGCGCGCGCTCAACCGTGCGATGAACCGCGCCGCCGCCGCCGCGCTGGTCGACGCCGATGTGGTGGTGTTCGTGGTCGAGGCACTGCGTTGGACGCCGGAGGACGAGGCGGTCATGCAGCGCATCCGCGACGCCGGTCGGCCCGCGATCGCCGTGGTCAGCAAGGTCGACAAGGCGCGGCCGCGCGAGCGGCTGCTGCCGTTCATCGCGGAGCTCGCGGCACGCCACGCCTTCCGCGCGGTGGTGCCGGTGTCGGCACCGCGCGGCGACAACCTCGAGCCGCTGGTCGCGGCCATCGCGGCCGAGCTTCCGGAGTCGCCGCAGCTCTTCGACGAGCAGGACCGCACGGACCGCGACCTGCGGTTCCGCATCGCGGAGATCGTGCGCGAGAAGCTCACGCTCGAGCTCAACCAGGAGGTGCCGTACGGCATCGCCGTCGAGGTCGAGAAGATGGAGGAGGAGGAGGGTCGGCAGCTCGTGCACGCGGTCATCTGGGTCGACCGCGAAGGTCAGAAGCCGATCGTCATCGGCGCCGGCGGCGCGCGCCTCAAGCGCGTCGGCAGCTCGGCGCGCCGCGAACTCGTGCAGCTGCTCGGCCAGCGCGTGCACCTCGAGCTGTGGGTCAAGGTGCGCGAGAACTGGGCCGACAACACCACCGCGCTGCGCTCGCTCGGGCTGGAGTGATGGCACGCGGGCGCCGCGTCGAGCTCGCCCCCGTGTTCGTGCTGCACCATCGACCGTGGCGCGACACGAGCCGCATGCTGGACATCCTGTCGCGCGACCATGGTCGGCTGACGCTGTTCGCGCGCGGGGTGCGCGGACCGCGCTCGCGCACCGCCTCGCTGCTGCAACCCTTCACGCCGTTGCTCGCGTCCTGGACCGGGTCGGGCGACGCCGCGCAGCTGACCCATGTCGAGGCGGCTGCCGGTGCCGCCGTCGGGTTGCCCGCCGCGGCGCTGCTCTCCGGCTGGTATCTCAACGAATTGCTGCTCAAGCTCACCTTGCGCGTCGACCCGCAGCCTGCCGTGTTCGACAGCTATGCGCAGGCGCTCGAACGGCTGCGCACCGGGCCGACGCCTGCGCCCGCGCTGCGCGCCTTCGAGCGCGACCTTCTGGAGCTGTTGGGCTACGGGCTCGAGCTGCGCCGCGAGGCGCGCGGCGGCGCGCCGCTGCGCGCCGATGCGTATTATCATTTCCATGCCGATCTCGGCTTCGTGGAGACGCCGGCGGGCGCCGACAACGCCTATGCCGGCCGTTCGCTGCTCGCGCTGGCCGATGACGACCTGCAGGAGGCACCGGTGCTCGAAGATGCCCGTCGATTGATGCGCGCCGCGCTCGACCATGCGCTCGAGGGGCGTGAGCTCCGCACGCGTGCGGTGGCGCGCGCGGTGACGCGGCGTGCCGCCGGCCCGCGCGACGGCGGGTCCGGACGGTGATCCGCATGGCTGCATCCACCCACATCGCGCTCGGCGTGAACATCGACCATGTGGCGACGCTGCGGCAGGCGCGCCGCATCGCCTACCCTGACCCGCTCGAGGCGGCGCGCATCGCCGAGCAGGCGGGCGCCGACAACATCACCCTGCATCTGCGGGAGGACCGCCGCCACATCCAGGACGCCGATGTCGAGGCGTTGCGGCCGCTGCTCCGCACCCGCATGAACCTCGAGCTCGCGGTCACCGACGAGATGATCGCCATCGCGCGCCGCATCCGGCCGCAGGACTGCTGCTTCGTCCCCGAACGCCGTGCCGAGGTCACCACCGAAGGCGGCCTGGATGTCGTCGGGCAGGAGGCGCGCTTGCGCGAGAGCTGCTCGTCGCTCGCGGCGGACGGCATCCGCGTCGCGCTCTTCATCGACGCCGATCCGCGGCAGGTCGAGGCCACGGCGCGGGTCGGCGCCCCGGTCATCGAGCTGCACACCGGCCGCTACTGCGAGGCATCGGGCGCGGATGCTGCGGCGGAGCTCGAGCGCCTGCGCGAGGCCTCGCGGGTCGCCGCCGAGCTCGGTCTCGAGGTGCACGCCGGTCACGGTCTCAATCTGCAGAACGTCGCGCCGGTCGCGGCGATCCCCGAGGTGGTCGAGCTCAACATCGGACATTCGATCGTCGCGCGCGCGCTGTTCGTCGGTTTCGCGGCGGCGGTCGCCGAGATGCGCGCGGCCATGACCGCGGCGCGCGCCGGGGGCGCCGCATGACCGTGCTGGTGTTCGACATCGAGACCGTGCCCGATGTCGAGCTCGGGCGTCGCGCGCTCGGCCTAGAGGGCCTCTCCGACGCGCAGGTCGCCGAGGCGATGTTCGCGCAGGCTCGGCGGTACTCGGGCAGCGATTTCCTGCCGCACGAGCAGCATCGTGTGGTGGCGATCTCCTGCGTGCTGCGGCAGGGCGACACCATAAAGGTGTGGAGCCTCGGCGACCTCGACTCGGGCGAGGGTGAACTGGTGCGGCGTTTCTTCGACGGCATCGACCGCTACACGCCCGACCTCGTGTCCTGGAACGGCGGCGGTTTCGACCTGCCGGTGCTGCATTACCGCGCGCTCAAGCACGGTGTGGTGGCGCGGCGCTATTGGGAGAACGGGCAGGGCGACAGCAGCTTCCGTTGGAACAACTACCTGAGCCGCTTCCACGAGCGGCACACCGATCTCATGGATGTCCTGTCGGCCCACCAACCGCGCGCCAAGGCGAGCCTCAGCGACATGGCGGATCTGCTCGGTCTGCCGGGCAAGCTGGGATTTTCGGGCGACAAGGTCTGGGCCGCCTATCGGTCGGGCGATCTCGAGGGCATCCGTCGGTACTGCGAGACCGATGTGCTCAACACCTGGCTCGTGTACCTGCGCTTCCAGCATATGCGCGGCCATCTCGACGCCGCCGAGCTCGCTGCCGAGGATGCGAAGGTGCGCGAGTTGCTGGCGGCCTCCACCGAGCCGCATCTCGCCGAGTTCCTCGCCGCCTGGGGTCCTGCGGTCGCATGAGCCGCTGCCCATGAACCGCTGCCCATGAGCCGCCGCCCATGAGCCGGGGTCCGATGCCACCTGGACCGCCCGAGGAGGGAGAGGTCGCGGCCCTCAACCACGACGGCGAGGGTGTGCTGCGCGGCGCCAAGACGGCTTTCGTGCCGGGCGCCTTGCCCGC
>CANHFH010000026.1 GCA_947459825.1 Pseudomonadota bacterium
CCATGGTCAAGCGCACGACGCTGATCGTCCGGGATGTGGAGCGCTCGCGCGCGTTCTACCGCGATGTGCTCGGCATGCGCACCTGGTACGACGACCGCATCACGCTGTCCGGCGTCGGGCTCGCCGCCGGCAAGAAGGGCGACGAGACGCATCTCGTGATCATGGAGGCCTCCGATCCGGTGGTCGCCAAGATCGGTCTGCTGCAGTTCACCTCGCCTGAGATGCCGCCGCCGCCGCGCCGCGAACGGCTGGGCATCGGCGACATCGTGTTCGTGATGCAGGGCGACGATGCCGAGGGCGTGCATCGCCGGGCGCTGGCTTTCGGGGCGCGGGTGCACGCCGCGCCGCACCGCTACGAGGTGCGCGGTGCCGACGGCATGCAGATCGTCATGACCTCGGTGAGTCTCTGGGATCCGGACGACTACTTCATCGAATACAACCAACGGCATTCGACGGGAGGTTGAAGATGGCGGAGCAGGGCGCGCGCAAGGTCTGGGATCTGCCGGTCCGGGTGATGCATTGGGGGCTCGTGCTCGCGGTGGGCGGCGCTTGGCTCACGCGGGAACTCGAGGGCGACTGGTTCGCATGGCATGTGCGCTGCGGCTATGCGGTGCTGCTGCTCGCCGCCACGCGCATCGTGTGGGGTTTCGTCGGCACCCGTCACGCCCGCTTCGCGGATTTCGTACGCGGCCCGCGCGCCATCCTGCGCTACCTGCGTGAGGGGACGGGCGAGGCCGGGCAACGCATCGCCGGCCACAATCCGCTCGGTGCGCTGATGGTGCTCGCGCTGCTCCTGATGCTGCTCACCCAGGCGACGCTCGGGCTCTTCGCCAACGACAAGATCATGTCGACGGGTCCGCTCTTCGGCTATGTGACCGGGGAGACCAGCGACCGCCTGACGTCGCTGCATGAAAAGCTGTTCGATGTCATCGTCGCCGCTATCGCGGTGCATGTCGCGGCGGCGCTGTTCTACCTCTGGGTGCGGCGCGAGAACCTGATCCTGCCGATGATCACCGGTCGCAAGCCGGGCGACCTGCTGCCGCCGGGTGCGTCGGACATCGGCTCGTCACGCACGCTGCTGGCCGTCGGGATCGCCGCGGCGCTCGGCGCACTGCTCTGGTGGGTCGTGAAGAACGCCCCGGAGGCGTCGCTGTTCGCGTTCTGAGAACCGCGACGCTCCGGGGCCGGTCAGATCATTTGTAGCCGAGTTCCTTCAGCAATGCCGGCGCGTCGTACACCGTGCGCAGCGCCTCGCGCATGAACGCCGGGTGCACCGACACCGAGCGGTTCTTCTCGGCGTCGAACCAGTACGACCCCGATATCGAGTGGATGTTGCCGTCGAAGATGAGGCCCACCACCTCGCCGCGGGCGTTGAGCAGCGGGCTGCCCGAGTTGCCGCCGATGATGTCGTTGTTGGAGGTGAGGTTGACGCGCGTCGTCATGTCGAGCTTGGCGCGCACGCGTTCCCAGGACGCCGGGATCTGGAACGGCGGCTGGCCCGTGGCGCGCTCGAACGCGCGTCCGAGCTGCGTGTACGGTTCGACCGGCGCACCGCGCTCCGTCCAGCCCTGCACGGTGCCGTAGTTCAGGCGCAGCGTGAAGGTCGCGTCCGGGTAGACCTCCGTGCCGTAGACCTTGAAGCGGGCGCGGGCGATCTTCTCCTCCGCGGCCGCGGTCGGGGCCTGCACCTCGTCCTCATAGCGCTTGCGCAGCGCACGCGCCGGCGCGTCGACCTCGCGTGCGAGCTTGATCATCGGGTCGTCGGAGGCCGCGATGGCGGCACTGCCGCCGTTCCAGAGCGCAAGCCGCACCGCTGGGTCGGCGAGCTTCGTACCGTCGACGAGCTTGGCCGCCAGCGTGTCCGGCGAGTCCTTGGCGAGCAGTTGGCGTACGGTGGCGTGGTCGGGGCCGAGCCACTCGCGCATGCGCTCGAAGCCGAAGGACATCGTCAGGCGCTCGACCTCCGGGTAGACGGGCGTCGCCGCCCCGAGCTGCTGCTGCACGCGGGGCAGCTGCGCATCGGTGAACTCGCGCAGGCGCTCGCCGTTCGGCTTCTCGCGCTCGGCCGCGCCGCGCACCAGCGTGCGCGCGATGCGGAACAGGCGGCTCTGGAAGCCGGCGCCGCCCTCGAGGTAGGTGTATTCGGTGCCGAAGTCGCGCGCGCGGGCGGTGGCCTTCTCGATGTCGGCCCAGGGGTCGCCGATCCCGGCGAGCGAGGGGTCCTTGGCCACGCGGGCGCGCAGCTCGGCCTCATCGGCGCGCTTCTGCGCCATGAGCTTCTCGTCGAGCAGCGCATCGAGCTCCTTGCGGCGCACCTTGATGCCGTTCTCGAGGCCGAACAGCGTGTCGGCGACGATGCGGCGCTCGGCGTCGCCCTTCTTCGAGAACTCGATGTAGCGGCCACGCAGCTCGCTGCTGCGCAGCAGCCACTGCGGCAGGTCGTCGTTGCGCTGCGCTTCGAGCTGCGCGACGGTAAGCAGGCGGTCGGTGGAGCCGGGGTGGCCCGAGACCAGCACGAACTCGCCCGGCGCCGGGCCGTCGAAGTTGATGCGCAGCGGACGCGCCACCTTGACCGGCTTGCCGTTCTCGTAGGCGCGCAGCAGGCCCATGTCGAGGCACCAGCGCGGGAACTGGAAGTTGTCCGGGTCGCCGCCGAAGGCCGCGATGCCGGACTCGGGCGCGAACACGAGGCGCACATCGGTGTAGCGCTTGTAGCGGTAGAGGAACTGCTGGCCGCCGTTGTAGAGCGCGACCGACTGGCACTTGAGGCCGGTGTCCTTCTCGCAGGCCTGCTCGAGCGCGGTGATCGTGCGCTTGCGGGTCTCGTTGGCGGCGCGCTCGTCGAGCCCGCGGGTGGCGGCCTCGACCTTGGCGGTCACATCCTCCATGCCGACGAGGACATCCGCCACCTGCGTGCGGCAGGGGGTCTCGTCCTTGCGGTCGCGGGCGACGAAGCCGTCGTCGAGCAGGCTCTTCTCCTTGGAGGAGTTCTCGGCGAGGCAGCCGGTGATGCAGTGGTGGTTGGTGAGGATCAGGCCGTCCGCCGACACGAAGGACGCCGAGCAGCCGGAGAGCCGCACCGAGGCCTCGCGCACGCGGTCGAGCCAGGCGGAGTCGATGTTGACCCCGTACCGCTGCTTCACCTTCGCGGCGGGGAAGTTGTCGTAGGTCCACATGCCTTCGTCGGCACGGGCGGTGTTTACAAGGACGCCGGCGACGAGGGTCGCGGCGAGGCTGGCGATGAGGGCGAGACGGCGCATGGGACGCTCCGAGGGTCGTTGATCGATAGGCCGATTCTAGTCGAGAGCCGTGTTTCTGGCGACTTCGCGCAGTAATGCGTCGGACGGCGCATTTCCCTTGATTTTGACGCGATTCGTCGACTGACCGGCGGCACGCGCTCGCGTTCAATGGGCCCATGCCGGCGCGGTGCCGGTCTATCCCGGGAGGGCAACATCATGACGCAGCAGACACGCCGGCGTATCGCCGGCCAAGGTATGACGGAGTACATCATCATCGTCGCGTTGGTGGCGGTCGCCGCCATCGGCGTGTACTCGGCGTTCGGTGACATCGTGCGTGGGCAGGCATCGGTCGCCGCTACCAGCCTGTCAGGCGGGTCGAGCACGGCAGGTCGTACGCTGGTGACCACCGGTCGCGGTGAGGCGAACGGCGAGGCGCGTCAGCGCGAGATGGACAACTTCGAGGAATGAACCGCGTGACCCGTCATGTCCGCGGTCAGGCGTTGGTGTTCCTGCTGCCGCTGCTCGCTGTGCTGGCGGCGGCGGCGTGGTGGACCTTCGAGGCCGGTCAGGCTGTGACGGAGAAGCAGCGGCTGCGTGATGCGGCGGATGCGGCGGCATTGAGCGCCGCGGTGTGGCAGGCGCGCACGCTCAACTTCGTATCGACCATGAACCGGGCGATCATCGCCAACGAGGCGGTGATCGCCCAGTCGGTCAGTCTGCGTTCCTGGTCCGCTTACATGGACCGCATGCTGCCCGGTGCTGCCGCCATCACAGCGTATGTGCCGTACCTGAACGCGGCGACCAGCACCCTGCAACGGTGGTGGACGGCGTTCGACCGCGCGTTGCAGCCGTCCCTCGTGGCGCTGGAGGCGACCACCGGCGCCGTCGAGCGGGACCTCGCGACCGCGGCGCGGGTCATGCACGCCGCGACCGCGTTGGTGGTCCCTCAAGTCGTCCGTGAGACGGTCGCGGCGGTCGACCCCCGGTTTGTCGTGTCCGCGGGCGGCGAGGCCATGTTGGTCTCCTGGGCCGCCGATTGGGGCCGCTTTGCATCGTTCTACGGCGGGTCGTGGCGTTGGCGGCAGCAGGATGTCGTATACCGTTCGTTGGACGGATTCACCGCGCAGCGCAATTTCACGCTGAGCCCCTTGCTCGGCAGCCGTTTGCTCCGCTTCGAGAAGCGCGCCGGCACAGAGCTCCTTGACTTCGAGACCTGGCGTGGCATCGACACGCTGTCATTGCATCAACCGCGCTATGTGATCTTCGGCTCCTTGCGCGAGCGTGTACCGCTCGCCTGGGGCGGTGCCGACGACGGGGTGGGCAGCGCACGGCGCGGCGAGTACGGCGGCGCGTGGCGCAGGAACCCGCGTGCCTCGCGGGCTGCCGAGAGCAGCATCCCGCGCCAGCGGGCATGGCTCGGTCTGCCGTCGATGTACGACCTCTCGGTGGCACAGCGTGCGACATCCGATCCGCCGCGCATCGTCGTGCGCCTGCGCCTACCGGCGTCCGCGCGTCGCGGCGCTGCAGCGCTGCTCGGCTTCGACCGCGTGGCGCGGCTCTCCGGCGAAGAGGTGGCGCTCGGTGGCTCTGGCGGCTCAGGTGATCTCTACGCCGACGCCGTCGCTTCGACCGTGTTCGAGCGGCCCGAGCGTCGTCGCGACGGCGCGGTCGAGTCGCCGAGTCTCTACTCGCCGTATTGGCGATCGAGCTTGGTCGAGTCGAGGTCGATGGAGCGCACGGCCGCCGCCGCGCTCGACGGTGCGCCGATCTGGCTCGCAGCGGTGCCGCGATGAGGGTGCGGGGGCAGGCCATGGTGGAGTCGCTGGCGGCGACGCTCGTGCTTACGCCGTTGCTGCTCGTGGTTGTGCAGTTATCGGCGATGCAGTCCGCGGAGCAGGCGGCCGTCGGTGCGGCCCGTGCAGCGGCGCTCGCCGCTCATCATGGTCTCGATGCGGCGACCGGACCGCTGTCGTCCGAGCGCATCCGCAGCCTGTTCTTCGCCGATGTGGAGGCTGACGCGTCGGTCGCGACGGGTGCGGTGCGGCAGTCGCCGTCCGCGGAGCTCGCGGAGGACATCGCGTTCGCGATCATCGTTCCGGCGCAGGTGGTCGGTACCGGCGACCTCGAGCTTGCGCGCTCGCGGGCGATCTCAGCCCATGTCTCGGTCGATGCGCCGCTGATCTACGAGGCGATCATGCCGGCCGCCGAGCGCGCGCGCGTCTCTGCCGGCCTGCCGCTGATGGTCGATGACTGGGATGCGGACGGTGCGGCGGAGGTATGGCGGCGTACCGCGGCCTTGTCGACCACGGGACGTATCTCCGCGTGGCGAGGCCCGCTGACGACGCTGGCGACGCCGATGCGCCTATTGGAACCGGCGGTGGAGCGGCTGTGTCTCGGCCGAATCGACCCGGACATCGTTCCGGAGGACCGGTTGCGCGGCCTCGTCCGCGCGCCCGACCTCAGGTCGCAGCCATGCTGAGACCCGAACGGGAACGCGCGCTGCTCGTCGTGGCGTTGACGGCCATCGGCTGGATGCCGGCACCGCCTTCGTTCGCCGTCGAGTGGCAGGTCGCGCGGGTACGCGTGAACGGCGTGCCGCTTGAACTGCGGTCCCGCGGGTTCGCCGTCGCACAGCCGGCGTTGGTGACGGCGGTGGCGACGCGATGGCAGGTAGCGGCGGACGGAACGAGGCACCCGGCCATGTCGCGGTCCGACCTGTCGGCAGGGCATACGGTCTTCGGACGCCAGCGTGGCCGTCTGCACGAGACGGTGACGCTGCGCGCGACCGGACCCGGGAGCACGCAGGTGCTGGTCGCGGTGAACGACCTCGGAGCCGCGGTTCGCAGGCCCGCGCGGTTGCCGGTCCGTCTGCCCGCCGGCCAACGCATCCTGCAGGTCGTCGAGCACGGTTTCGGCCGCGCCGCGCCGCGCACCTTCACGCTCGAATCCGACAAGGATCCGCAGGTCGCGCTGTCGCAGTGGCGAGGGGCGCTGACCGCGGCGGGTTGGAGCCTGCGCAGCGCCGACCCGGCGGGTGCAGGGTCGCGCGCCTGGCTGTTGTGGGCAGACCGCGGACACGAACGCATCGATGCCGCCTTCAGCCCGGGCCTCGACGGCGCGCGCATCGTTCTGCAGGTATCGGGCGATGCGCATTGATCGCCGCGGACAGGTGGGGCAGGCGAGCGTGGAGTTCGTGGTGATCGCGGCCTCGCTGGTCGCCGCGTTCTGTCTGCCGTGGCTGGACGGGCTGTCACCGGCGGAGTGGTTGTTGGGTGCGGTGATCGAGGCTGCGGTCGCGGTCCCCGCATGGCTTGCGGTCGTCTGATCTTCGGGAGGCAATGAAACGATGTGGAGCAAGATCATCGGATCCCTCGCGGCGTGGTGGCTGGTGCTGGTGGCGGTCCTCTGCGGCGTCGCCGCGTTCGTAGGCTCGCAGCGCCATCTCGCCGAGCGCGCAGCAGCGGTGGAGCGCCGCTGGGAGGAGCGGTACACGCCTGTCAAGGTGTTGGTGGCCGCCCGCGACCTGCCGTCGGGGCGGGTGCTGCGCGAGTCGGACCTCGCGCGTCGCGAGATGCCGTCGGCGTTCGTTCCCGGCGGTGCGCTGTCGGTGGATGCAGCGGCGCGTGCCGTGGGCCAGCAGCTCGTGTTCGCGCTGCGACGCGGCGATGCGCTGGTGGAGTCGCATCTCGCGGGTCGCGAGGGACCGACTCTCGCCGCGCGGCTGCAGCGCGGCACGCGCGCCGTCACCGTGCCGGTGGACGAGGTCAGCTCGCAGGCGGGGCTGGTGCGCCCGGGCGACCGCATCGATCTCATGCTCGCCGAGGAGCGCGCGGAGGAGACCGGGCTCTGCGTCATCGTACGGCCGTTGTTGGAAGCGGTGTCCGTGCTCGCGACCGGGCGCACGCAACGAACGCTGCCCGGCGAGGCCAGCGCCCTTGCCGCAGGGTTCGGCGACCCCGACGCGTCGCCTGAGTACTCGACCATCACGCTCGATGTGACGCCCGAGCAGGCGCAGCTGTTGGCCGTCGGACTGCGGATCGGCGAGCTCGTGCCGTTGCTGCGCCCCGAGGGCGACGGTGCGCCGAGCGCGACCGTGGCCTCGACCGGCCGCACCGCCTGCAGCGCCGCGACGCTCTCCACCCCGGTCGTCCCCGCCGCACGACGACCGTCCGCGCGCACGGTCGAGGGGAGCCTGGAGCTGCTCGTCGGCGGCGTCGATGCGCCGTCGCGCTCCCTGCACCGCTACACCAAAGATTGAAATGGAGGATGTCATGCGGATGAATCAGAGAAACGCTGTGTCGCCGTGGTCGATGGTGCTGCTGGCCGCGGGTCATGTGGCCGGCATCGCAGGCGGTGCGGTCCCCTCGGTGTCAGCGGCGCCGGCGACGGCCGACGTCGCGCTTGAGCGTCCGATGTCCGCCTTGCCTAAGGAGCTGCGGCTGTTCGTCGGCGACAGCCGGGTGCTCGATGCACGCACCGAACGCGTCGCCGTGGGCAACGGCAAGGTCGTCTCGGTGTCGCCGGTCGGCGGCGCACAGCTGGTGTTGATCGGTCACGCGCCCGGCAGCACCGTCGTGCAGCTGTGGATGCGCGGCGGCGGGATGCATCGCATCGCGGTGCAGGTCGCAGCCAACGACCTGGACGCGACGCTCTCGACGGTCGAAGGCCTGATCCAGGGCGTACAGGGCCTGCAGGCCCGGTTGCGCGGCGACCGCATCGTGCTCGAGGGCGATGCCGCGGACGCCCGTGCGCGCGAACGCGCCGCCGCGGTGGCTGCGCTCTATCCCGGGGCGGTGCTCGACTTCGTCGCGAAACCCGGTTGGGAGGTGATGGTGCATGTCGATGTGCGGATCGTGGAGTTCCGGCGCGGCGGTCTGCGCGAGCTCGGCATCCGGTGGCGCGACGAGGTCGATGGACCGAGCGCCGGTGTCATCGCCGATTTCCTGGTCAACGACCGGTTCCGGGTGCTGCCGTCCGAAAGCCGGATCCCCGCGGACGCCTTCGATCCGCTGCCGATCAAGACCGGATGGCGGGGATACCTCGGCCTGTCGAGCGTGCTCGATTCGCGGCTGCGCATGCTCGAGCAGGCAGGCGAGGCGACCCTGGTCGCCGAACCCCGCCTCAGCTGCCGCAGCGGCGGCGCCGCGCGTTTCGTCGCGGGGGGCGAGATCCCGGTGCCGGTGGTCAACGGTGTCGGCGCGACGGATGTCGAGTACCGCGAGTACGGCGTGATCCTCGATGTGAAGCCGATCGCCGATGCGGGCGGCGCCATCTCGGCGCGCATCGAGACCGAGCTGAGCCAGATCGATCCCGCGCAGCGCGTCGCCGGCATCCCCGGTCTGCTCAAGCGCCGCTCGGTGACCGACGTCAATCTGCGCGCGGGCGAGACCCTGGTCATCGCCGGCCTCGCGAGCCGCTTGCGCAGCCTCGACGACTCGGGGATCCCGGGTCTTGCGCGCGTGCCCGTGGCCGGGCGTCTGTTCGGCGTCCGCGGCCGTCGGACCGAGGACACCGAGGTGGTGATCTTCCTCACGCCGCGGATCGCCCAGCCCATGTCGGTGCAGAGCGCCGGCGCGCCTGATGCCGCAGACGCCGCGGACGCGGATCTCGAGCGACGGCTGCTGAACCGTGCGCGCGACATCGTATCGACCGACAGCGGTACGGAGGCGCGGCCATGAGCCCGGCGCCGCGTCGCGAGGAGCTGCCGGTCGGCGTCCACTTCGCCGGGCAGTCGCCCGACTGCGCGATCCGGCTGCGCGGCGCCGGTGTCGCCGCGCGCCACCTTCGCATCGAGATGGCAGCCGATGGTTCGTATCGCCTCGCCGATCTCGGCGGTTCCGCCGGCACGCGCGTCAACGGGGAGCGCGTGGTGGTGGCCGTCGGGCTCGGCGGGGACGATGTGCTGCGGGTGGGTGACATCGAGTTCACGGTGCATCTGATGACGCCGTCGCAGGGCGAGCCGTTGCCCGCAGCGGACTGGCAGCCTCGGTCGCTGCCGCGGGTCGGGGGACCGCTGCCCGGCGCGTTCATGGAGGCGGCGCATCGCGTGCATCGACAGCTGCTGCGGCAGCTCGACCTGCGACGGCGCGATGTGGCGGCGATGGATGACGGTGCGCTGCGTGCGCTCGCGACCGAGCTGCTGTGGCCGACCGCGATGGAGGAGGGCGGGCGCGCGGGCATCGATGCGACGCAGCTGCACCGTTTCGTGCTCGACGAGGCACTGGGGCTAGGTCCGCTCGAGGCGCTGTTGGCCGACGACGAGGTACGGGAGATCATGGTGAACGGGCCGGAGCGGATCTTCGTCGAGTCCGGCGGGCGGTTGCAGCCCACCGATGCGCGTTTCAGCAGCGAGGCCGCGCTGCGCGGCATCGTCGAGCGCATCGTCACGCCGATCGGGCGACGCGTGGACGAAGCCTCGCCGATGGTCGATGCGCGCCTGCCCGACGGATCGCGGGTCAACATCGTGGTCCCGCCGCTCGCGTTGCGCGGCACGGCGCTGACCATCCGGCGCTTCGGCCGCCAACGGTTCGGTGCGGCGCAGCTGCTGGAGCGCGGCACGCTCGATGAGCCGATGATCGAGTTCCTGCGATCCTGCGTGCTGCTGCGCCGCAACATGCTGGTGTCCGGCGGGACGGGATCGGGCAAGACCACGCTGCTCAATGTGCTCTCCGGGCTCGTCCCGCGCCATGAGCGCGTGGTAACCATCGAGGACTCGGCCGAGCTCGCGTTCGACCATCCCAATCTGGTGGCGCTCGAGACGCGGCCGCGGAACATCGAGGGGCGCGGCGAGGTGACGGTGCGCGATCTCGTGCGCAACGCGCTGCGCATGCGGCCGGACCGGTTGGTGATCGGGGAGTGCCGCGGCGGCGAGACGCTCGACATGCTGCAGGCGATGAACACCGGCCACGACGGATCGCTCAGCACCGTCCACGCCAACAGTCCGCGCGAGCTGCTGTCGCGGCTCGAGGTGATGGTGCTGATGTCGGGCGTGGAGCTGCCGATCGCCGCGATCCGCGAGCAGATCGCCTCGTCGGTGCATGTGGTCGTCCACCAGGCCCGCTTCGCCTGCGGCACCCGCCGCATCACCCACATCACGGAAGTGACCGGCGTCGCGGCCGGCGTGGTGCAGACCCAGGACATCTTCCGCCATACCGTCGGGCGCGGTTTCCACGCGACCGGTCATGTGCCGCAGTTCATCGAGGATCTGGATCCTTCGGTCGGCAGGCCTGACCTGCGGCTGTTCCGGGAACTGGGCGGCGCGCTCGGCGCCACGGGTGCGGCATGAGCGGCGGGTCGTCGGTGCTCGCGTCGATGGCCGTCGCCGCCTGCGTAGGGCTGGTGGCGTGGCTGCTGTTGTGCGCCCTCACGACGACCGTCGGCTGGCAGCGCGACCGGCTCACCCATCTCAGTCGGGTGCAGTTCGAAGAGCTGTTCCTGTTCGTCGATACGCGCACCTTCCTGCGCTGGAACCTGCTCGGTGCGCTCGCCGTGGCGACCTGCAGCGCGCTGCTGTTCGGACCGGTCGGCGTGCTGGTCGCGGTGATCGTGTCGGCGGTCGCCCCCTCGGTGCTGCATCGTTGGTTCCGCCGTCGACGGTTGTACGCCTTCGAGCGGCAGTTGCCGGATGTCGCCGACTCGATCGCCGGCAGCCTGCGCTCCGGGATGGGCCTCGGGCAGGCGATCGCACGCGTCGCTGCGCACCAGCCCCCGCCCGCCGCGCAGGAGTTCGCGCTGGTGCTGCGCGAGCATCGCTTGGGCGTGGCGCTCGACGAGGCGCTCGCCGCCGTGGCGGCGCGCAGCGGACTGCGCGACCTGCACATGCTGGTGGCGGTGCTCGGCATCGCCCGCGATCTGGGCGGTGGCCTCGCGGGCGCGCTCGAGAGGCTCGGGGCATCGATGCGGCGCCGTCTGGCGATGGAGGACCGGATCCGCGCCTTGACCTCGCAGGGACGGCTGCAAGGCATCGTGATGGGCGCGCTGCCGCTCGTTCTCGGCGCCGTGCTGTGGGTGCTCGAGCCGGAGCATATGCGCAAGCTCTTCACGGAACCGCTCGGCTGGTTGACGCTGACAGGCGTGCTGCTGCTCGAACTGGGCGGATTCGTCCTGCTGCGCAAGATCGTGCGGATCGAGGTCTGACCGTGGAGGCGACGCCGTTCATCGCCGCTGCGGCCGCGATCGCGTCAGCGATCGCCGTGTGGGTGGCCGGTCGGGCGTCGCTGCGCTGGCTGGCCCGCGTCGCCGCTGGGCGCAGTGTGGCGCGCCGCGCGGATGCCTTGCCGCGCCCGCTCCGTGCGCTGATGCCCATCGCGGTGCCGCTCGCCGACCGGATCGCACCGCATCTGCCTTTGCGCTTGCGCGAGCAGGTGCAGCGACGACTTCGGCGCGCTGGCCTCGAAGAGGCGGTGCTGCCGCAGCATTGGCTGGCGCTGCTCGCGGTGTCGGCGTTGGTGCCCGCCGCGGCCGTCGCGGTCGTGTTCGGCGATGCCATCGCACCGCTCGTCGCAGCGGTGGTCGGCGCGGTCATGCCCAGCGCGTGGCTGAGGGACCGCGTGACCCGTCGTCGCAACGAAGTGATGCGCGACCTGCCGGTCTATCTCGACATGGTGACGCTCGCATTGGAGGCGGGCGGGGCGCTCGGCGTGGCGCTCAAGGTCGCTACGGAGCGTGCGCCGGACAGCCCTCTGCGGCGCGCATTCCTGCGCGTCCAGGGCGACCTGCGTGCAGGCCGCAGCCGTGCGGAGTCTTTGGCGGCGCTCGCCGACCGGCTCGATGTGCCAGCGGTGCGGCCGCTCGTCGCTGCGTTGGTGCAGGCCGAATCGAGCGGCGGCAGTCTCGCGATCGTGCTGCGTGCGCAGGCCGACCAACGCATCGAGGAGCGGTTCGCGCGCGCCGAGAAGCTCGCGCTCGAGGCGCCGGTGAAGATGCTTGCGCCGTTGGTGCTGTGCATATTCCCTTGCACCTTCGCGATCCTCGCATTCCCGCTGTTGATGCGGTTCCTCGGGGGAGATTGAGGTCATGGAGCGCGTGTGCCTGCTGGATATCGATGGCCGGCCGCAGGACATCAGCGTCGGCGTGGCGTCGCGTTGGTGGTCGCGGACGCGCGGACTCTGGCCGGGCGATCGTTGGCCCTCGTTCGATATCCTGCAGATCCCGCGTTGCGCGGCCGTGCATACCTTCGGCATGCGTGTGCCGATCGATGTGGTGTTCAGCGATGCGGACGGACGGGTGACTTCGGTCAGGAGCGCACTGGACCCGTGGCGGATCGCGACCGACCGCTCGGCCTGCTGCACTTGGGAGATGCGGGCCGGTTCCGCGGAGGGTCTCGGTCTGCGCAGGGGCATGCGCTTGCGCGCGGTCGAGCGCAGCCGCGGTGCGACCGCCGTCGAGTTCCTGATCGCTGCGGTGCTGGTGGTCATCCCGTTGTGCTTCGCGGTGGTCGAGATCGCGCAACTCGCCACAGCTCGCCATGTTCTTCAGCACGCCGTCAACGAGGCGGCGCGTCAAGCGTCTGTGGCCGATGGTTCGGACTTCGCGCTGCGCCGTTCACTCGGTCTCGGCATGCTGCCGTTGTTCGCGCCGCTCGATGCAGGTCTCCCTTTCGGCGCTCGGCCGGATACAGCGGCTGCGGATCGGTCATCGGCGACTGTCGGCCTGGAGGGTCTCGCGCGCGCCTACGCTGAGACCTTCCGACCCGATCTCACCGCGGTCGAGTTGGAGGCGCTCGACCCGCAGGCGCGGGTCCAACGGCTGCGCGTCCGCTATTGCCGCGAGATGCATATGCCACTGGTGCGCGAGGCCATCGCGATGCTGCAGCGTCTGGGTACCGCCTCGCCGTTCGACCAGGTCTGCCTCGCGCGCGAGCGTATGCCGCTCGAGGCGTGGGCGTTGGTGCTGCGGCGGAGTGGTCCGATCCGTGGTGCGGGTGATCTGCCGGAATTGCCGCCGCCCCGGGTGGGTGACCTCCCGGCGATCCCGCCGCCGTCGGATCCCGGTGGTGGTGGTGGAGGTGGTGGTCGGGATGGCGTCGACGAGGGAGACATCATGGACCGTTGATGCTGCAAGGCCCTGTTCCGGTTTGGCGCACCCGTCCGGCAAATCAGGTGGGCATGTCGATGTCGCACGCCGCGTTGACGATCGAGACGCTCTTGGCCGCGATACCCTTCGCATGTCGGGCTCTGAACCACGCCCCCGCGCCCCGATCCCCCTCCAGCACCATCACTTCTTGCCACACCGTCCGCGGCAGGATGCAGGGCGCGCCGATGGTGCCGTCGTAGGCGGCGGCGGCCGGCGTCTCGGGCGAGGCGCTCCAGGCTTCGATCAGTCGCCGCAGGTCATCGGCGGTGATGAAGGGCGTATCGCCGAGCAGCACGAGCGCGGCGGTCGGTGCGTCGGGCTCGGCCGCCAACGCGGCCAACCCACATCGCAGGGAGTGCGCCATGCCGCGCTCCCAGTCCGGGCAGAAGATCACCTGAGGTAGGGGCGGGGCCAAGCGTTCGATCACGCCCTCGCGCACGGCCTCGGCATGCGCACCGAGCACCACGGTGATCCTTGAGATGGGGGCGTCAGGGCTCTCGGCGGTGACCCGCGGCGGCAGCGCCGCCTGCGCGGTCTCGATGACGCGCTGCAGCATCGGCACGCCGTCGATGAGGGCGAGCTGTTTAGGGGAGCCGAAGCGGCGCGAGGCGCCGGCCGCGAGCACGAGGCCGACGAGGCGGGGCGGAGAGGGGCTGCTCACGCCTCGGCGGGCGGCGTCAGCCGCCGCCGACAGCCTGCAGCGTGGGCGCGGCGGGCGAGGGGGCGACGCGCGGCACCTCGTCCAACACCCAGGCGTTGGTCTCGCGGCGCGCGGGGCAGGGGATGGCGTAGATCACATCGCCCCTGTCCTTGGCGGCGCGCAGCGCGGCCATGTCGATGCGCCAGCCGCGGGCCTCGAACTCGTCGAGCTTGTCGCGGTACTGCAGGATGACCTTGTCGGCGGGCATCATGAGTTCCTTGGCGCGCGAGGGCGGGGTGAGCGCGGGCTTCACCTCGTTCATCACCTTGATGTCCTGCGAGGCGATGAACATGTTGCGCTCGTTGATCTTCTTGTCGAGCCAGAGGTTGATGCGCGGCTTGAAGAGCTTGCCGAGGAAGCCGATCTTGCTCTGCTTGAAGAAACCGATGTTCCGCTGGTTGAGCAGGAACACGCGGGTGCGGTTCTCGTCGATCGGAGCCTCGAACATGTACTGGTGCATCGAGGTCTTGGCGGTGAAGTTGATGTAGGTCCACATGTGGTTCGGGCCATAGGTGCCCGAGCCGGCCTCCATCTTGCCGCCTTCCTTGCGGAACTGGCGCATGATGGGGTTCTTGAGCGGCGGCGCATCGAAGGTCGCCATGAAGCCGTAGCCCCAGGGGTTGTTCTGCTCCGGGCGCAGTTCCATCATCAGGTAGGTGTCCTCGCGCTCGCCCTGGTAGCCGTGCGTGGTGTGCACATACTCGTTGTGGGCGGGGTCGAGGCCGTTCTCGATGGAACGCTCGTAGTGGTAGTTCACATCGAAGGTGACGAGCGTCGAGCGCCACTCATCCGTGCCGTGCTCGGGCACGGGCATGATCGGCGGGCGCTGCTCCTCGGGCAGGTCGCCGAGGAACGCGAACACGATGCCGTACTTCTCCTGCACCGGGTAGGCGTCGACGCGGGCGCGCGGCGGCGGCTTGGTCTTGCTGCCGATGGAAGGGATGCGGGTGCAGACGCCTTCGCGGTCGTAGCGCCAGCCGTGGTAGGGGCACTGGACGGTGCCGTCGTCCTTGCACTTGCCGGCGGCGAGCGAGGCGCCGCGGTGGATGCAGGTGTCGGAGAGCACAGCGGGCTGGCCCTTGTCGTCGCGGAACACGACGAAGTCGTGCGCGAGGATGCGGACCTTCTGCGGGGTGGCGCCGAGGTCGACGGCACGCACCACGGGGTACCAGAAGTTCATGAACATTCGGATGACCTCCCTGCCACTTGGCCGCAGTTTTGTACGCTAAACAAGCAACTTCGGCATTCTGGCACAGGTCGCCCGTCCGCTGACCGGACAGCCCGCCCATCCCGCCCGTGTGCGGCGGTGCGCACAAGGCGTATAAATGGCCATCCACCGCCGCCATCAGGCCTGTGACATGAACGATCGCACCGCCGCCCCCGCCACCGGCTTCGAGGGTCGTGAGGACGAGCTCGGCAAGGCCGTTGCGCTCGCCATCCGCACCCTGAAGGACGGCATCCCGTACCAGCACGAGATGAACGATGCGCTGGTGAAGATGCACCTCAACTCGCTGCAGTTCGCCAAGAACAAGGGGCTGACGGCGCAATATGTGGAGCACGACATCGCGAGTCAGCGGCCGGCGCTGCAGAAGGTGAGGGCGGAGATCGAGCGGACCGGCGACCGGGAGCTCGCCTTGCAAGGCATCTTCGACCGCAGCAGCAGCCTCTATCAGCTCTGCCTCGACCTGCAGGCCGAGCCGGGGAAGCGCCGTTTCACCTTCCCGTTCACCACCGTGCTCACGATCGCGCGCCGTATCGGTCAGTTCGATCTCACCGATGAAGAGGTGCATGAGACCTGGCTCAAGCCGCGGCTGTTGGGCTACGCGCGGGAACTCGGAGTCGAACTCGATGTGTCGCCGATCGGCGCTGATGGCAAGGTGGTGGTCGCGCTCCGCTGACAGCCGGAGTACGCAGTCTTGTCCGCATCGTGGACGCTGGGGGTATGAGCGTCACCTCAGATTGACGCGGGAGTGGTAGAAACCGTCATACAAGCGGCGGGTACACGCCGCAGTGGTCCGGGCAGTCTTTGTTGCCGCAGGGCAACAGGATGATCCGGCAAGTCATCCAACGGGGGTCGAAAAATGCCGAAACCGTCCAACGGACTCCACGCCTTGTGGGTCGCTCCGCTTGTCTTCGCCGTGGCTTTGCCGGCTTACGGGCAGGCACCCGACAACGAAGCCGGGCTCGACGAAGTCGTCGTCACGGCGCGTAAGCGCGAGGAGACGCTGATCGATGTCCCGCTGGCGGTGACCGCCATCGGTGCCGATGCGCTGCAGCGCGAGGGCATCAAGGACATCGAGGGCGTCATCGACCGCGACCCCTCGCTAGGTTTCGACCGCGGCATCGCGCCGTACGACACCCGCATCGTGATCCGCGGCCTGTCGCCGACGCGCGGCCGCCCGAACGTCGCCACGCTGGTCGACGGCATCGATGTGTCGAGCGAGGCCATCGGCGTCGCCGGCGGTTCGCTGCTCATCAATCCCCGTCTCGTCGACATCGAGCGCATCGAGATCGTGAAGGGTCCGCAGAGCGCGCTCTACGGCCGCTCGGCGTTCGCCGGCGCCATCTCGTACATCACCAAGGATCCGGACGACGAGGTCTCAGGCGATGTGTCGGCCGAATACGCGGACAACAACGAGTATGAGCTGAAGGCGGGCCTGTCCCTGCCGTTCAGCGATACCCTCGGCATGCGCCTCAACGGCTACAAGTTCGACGACGAGGGGTTCTATAAATCGACGCGCGGCCAGAAGGTCGGCGGCGGCGACGGCATGGGCGGCTCGCTCACCATCAAGTGGCAGCCGACCGATGCCTACTCGCTCAAGTTCCGCACCGAGTACGCCGACGACCACTACGCGCCGCCGGCGCAGGCGTTCGTGCCCTTCAACGGCACCACCCTCGTGCCCTCGGCGGCGTCGAGCTGCCGTACCTACTCGATCGCCAATCCGGCGGGCGGCACGGCACTCGTGGGTACCGGACCGGTGCTCGATGCGTCCTGCCAGTTCGTCGACGCCAACGCCGCGCTGCCGGCCAACACCATCAACATCGTACGGCTGTTCGAGACCAACGCGGGCAACCTCGGCACCTATGACGACATGAATGTGTTGTCCTACCGCGGCCAGATGGTGCGCGGCGGCGGTCTGCGCGTCACCTACAACCCGGATTGGACGCGCTCCACCGACGGCGTGACCGCGCCCGACTTCATCGGTACCGACCGTCAGGTGCTGCGCCTGTCGGCGGTGCAGGAGTACCAGGCCTCGTTCGGTACGTTCGCGTCCCTGACCGGCTACACGAAGGCGGATGTCGACACCGACTTCGACTTCGACAAGACCGACCGCACGGCCATCCAGCAGACCATCAAGACCTACGGCGTCACCGAGCAGTTCAGCCAGGAACTCCGGTTCACCTCCGACTTCGACGGTCCGCTGCAGTTCATCGCGGGTGCGCAGTACTGGACGGAGCGGGCCGACCAGTTCGATCGCAACATCGCGGTGTTCGGCTCGGGCACGGCCTGTACGCTGCTCGTCGCCGGTCCGCCGGGGACGCCGCCGCGCTGCGCGCAGTTCCTCGGTCCCCCGGGCGGTGCGGCTTTCACCAGCACCGATGTCTCGCAGTACATGGACGATGTGGACCGGCTGCGCGTGCCGTCGCTGGTGCGCCGCTTCGTCGATCACCAGTCGCTCTACCTCGAGTTCGAGTGGCAGATCGCCGACACGCTCTCGCTGATCGGCGAGGCGCGCTATGTCGACGAGGACAACAAGGTCAGCGGTCCGACCACGGCCGGTAACCAGGGCCCGGGTACGGTGATCATCTGCGGTGCGACGGGCGACTGCCGCAACGCGGCCAACATCCCGTATGCGGTGCAGCCGGGTCTGCCGCGTACCTTCGCGCCGCCCGCACAGATCGGCCGCAACGAGTACACGCGCAACGACTCGTACATCACGCCGAAGGCGACGGTGCAGTGGCAGCCCTCGGACACCCTCAACATGTACGCGTCGTACTCGCAGGGCCGCAAGCCCGGCGGCTTCGGCACGCTCACCATCGGCGCGTTCGGTCTGCCGAACCGTGAGGATGTCGAGTTCGAGTCCGAGAAGATCAAGGTCTACGAGGTCGGCGCGAAGTGGATCTCCGAGGACCGTCGCGTGCAGCTGAACGGCGCGGCCTTCCTGCAGGACTTCACCGACAAGCAGGTGAGCACGCAGGTGATCATCGGCAACACGCTCGGCAACCGCATCACCAACGCCGGCGGCGGCGAGCTGCACGGCCTCGAGGTGACCGGCCAGTGGCGTCTGACGGACGAGCTGACGGCGGGCTTCGGCGTCACGCACTTCCTGAAGTACGAGTTCACCGACTACACGACGCTGACGAGCGGTCCGGCGGAGATCGCCCGCGTCGGCAACTGCACGCCGGTTGTGACCGTGGTGACCGCCGGTACGGCCAGCAGCGCGCAGGTCACCTGCTCGATCAGCCGCACGGGTAACAAGTTCGAGGACACGCCGGAGACTTCGGCGGCCTTCAACCTGTCCTACCGTCGGCCGATGGGCGATGGCGGCCGCTACTGGTTCGCCGATGCCGACTTCACCTATGTCGGCGAGCGCTTCATCGAGGACGACAACAGCATCTGGTTGGAGGACTACACCAACCTCAACCTGCGCTTCGGCACGGGCGGCGACGCCTGGACCGCGACGGTGTTCGTCGACAATGTGACGGACGACGACAAGGTCAAGTCCGCGGGTTCCACCCCGGCCAACACCTATGCCGATGTGCGCACCGCGGTCCGCGTAGGCACGGCAGGCGCGCTGCCGGCGAACCTGCGCAATCCGATGGCGGCCTTCGGTCTCGCGATCCCGACCGGCGTCTTCGCCGAGCTGCCGCGGCCGCGTACCTTCGGTCTCCGGGTGTCGTACAAGTTCTGATCGAGGGAGAGGGACGCGGGGGCTGCCGGCAGGATGCGGGCAGCCCCCGTTTTTTTGGTTCTCTGCAGGGGGACGCCATGAAGGATGATCCGCCGAGACGGCCGCTCAGCCGCCGCGAGTGTTTGGTCGGTGCCGCGGCCACGGGTGTCGGGCTCGCGGTCGCACCGCCGTCGGCCGAGGCCAAGACCGCCCGTGGCGCCCGACGCGCGCTGCCTGACCTCTCGGATCCGGACGCCGCGCTGCGCACCATGGTGCGCATGCAGGGCAGCCTGCGTGAGGAGGATGTCCCGTGGTGGTTCACGGGCGTCATCTTCGCCGTCACCGGTGACACCGAGACCCCGCGCCCGCTGGTGCGCTTCGAGGGCATGGAGATCTATTGGTTCCGTCACATCGCCGACGGGTTCATCCTCGGCGGACACACGGTGACCTTCTTCCGCGACTTCGTGACCGGGGAGTTCCTGCAGGAGTTCGAGAACCCCTGGACGCGGCGCAAGGAGACCGTGAAGCCGGCGGTGCAGGGCGGCAATCTCGGCTTCAAGTACAGCCGCGACGGCATCCAGCCGGTGCGGCTCGACGGCGCTGCGCTCGGCCCGTCGCCGGTCGGTCCGTTCCGTCCGCAGTTCCATCAGGTCGGCGGCCATGTCTGGTTGCAGCACCAGACGGTTTATCCGCCTGGCATGCCGGCGATGCATGGCCAGCGTCAGACATTGTTCGCCGCGGCGGACGACATCGCGGACGCGCGGATCGACGCCGTGCCCGCGACCTTCTCTTCCACGGTGTTCATGGGGTGGCTCAAATGGATGGAGATGCAGGGGATACCCGGTCATGTCGTCTGGCACGCGTCGGGCGCGAAACTGCGCAGCATCGACGAGTTGCCGAAGGCCTACCGCGAGCGTGCGATGCGCGAGTTCCCGGAGCGCATGACGGCGAGGCCGCGGGCATGAGCCGCCGGGCATCCCGGTCCGGCGCCGCGCTGCGCGGACTCGTCGGTCTGTCGGCGCTGCTCGCCGTCACCGTCGGCGGGTCGCTCGAGGCGGCAGGCGGCAAGGCGCCGATCAGCTTCGTGGACGAGACCGTCGCGCGCGGTGTCCAGGACCTCGGCGTGAACTCGACCGGGCCGACCTTCGGCGACTACGACGGCGACGGCGATGTCGACATCTTCGTGCCGGTCGAGGACCTCGCGCCGGGGCTGCACGACCGGCTGTTCGAGAACGACGGCAAGGGTCGCTTCCGCGATGTCGCGGCGGCGCGCGGCGTCCAGAATCCGGGCAGCCTCAGCCGTGGCGCGGTGTTCTGCGACTTCGACGGCGACGGCGACCGCGACCTGCTCTCCGCCAACATGCCGCCGGGCCAGCCGCGCCAGCGGCATGTGCCGACGACCCTGTACCGCAACCAGCTGCGCGAGACGGGCCGCGCGGACTTCGTCGATGTGACCCGCGCAGCGGGTCTGATGCGCGCTGGCAACGCCAAGGACGCCGAGATCGGCGGCATCGGCGACACGGCCGGTGGCGTAGGCTGCGCCGACTACGACCGCGACGGCGATCTTGATGTCTTCTGGAAGAACGCCGACGGCGACATCGAGAACGCCCTGTTCCGCAACGAGGGCGGGTGGCGTTTCACCGAGGTCACGACCGCCGCGGGCGCCGCGGTGCAGTCCAAGCTCAAGGACTCCAATGCGCAAGGTTCGCCCAACTGGATCGACTTCGACCAGGACGGGCAAACGGACCTGCTCATCACCAACGAGCGCGACGCCAAGATCCTGCTGCGCAACAAAGGCGACGGCACCTTCGAGGACATCACGCGCGGGCGGCGCCCGCCGACCGGTCTGCCGTTCCTCAACCCGGGCTACGCGCAGGGCGCCTGCATCGCCGACTTCGACCACGACGGCGACATGGATGTGTTCCTGCCGACAGCGGATCAGGCCGGGCGTCTCATCCTCAACCGCCTGAAGGAGACCGGCGCGCTGTCCTTCGAGGACATCACGCGCCGCTCAGGGGCGGGCGTGGTGCGCGGCACCCGCGGCTGCGTCGCCGCCGACTTCGACAACGACGGGCATGTCGACCTGTACCTCAACAACGGCGGCCCCTCCAACACGCTCATCAACGATGTCATCGGCGATTTCCCGCCGTTCGTGCAGTTCTACATCGCGTGGGAGCCGGCGGCGAACACGATGCTGCGCGGTCGTGGCGACGGCACCTTCGAGGAGGTGACGGCCGGGTCCGGCGCGGAGTCGATGGGCATCGGCTCGGGGGTGGGCGCGGCGGATGTCGACGACGACGGTTTCCTCGATCTATTCGTCGCCAACCGCACCTACTACTCGGCGGGCAAGCGCGTGAGCCCGGAACCCGGTCAGAACCGTCTGCTCATCAACCGCGGCAACCGCAACGCGTGGATCAAGGTGGCGCTGCAGGGCGCGGGCGGCAACACCGACGCCTATGGCGCGCGTGTCACCGTGGTGGCGGGTGCCTTGGTGCAGCACCAGGAGCTGCAGAGCGCGCACGGCTACAACTCCACCAACGATCCGACGCTGGTGTTCGGTCTGGGTGCGGCGCGCGCCGTCGATCATGTCGAGGTGCGTTGGCCCTCGGGTCGGGTGCAGCGGGTCGAGGGTCCGGCGTTGCGCAAGACGCTGCGCTTGGTCGAAGCGGTGCCCTGAGCGCCCCCGGGGCGGAACCGGTCGTCAGCTGCGTGCGTGGCGCCAAGCGCGCCACAGCAGCCACGCGGCGATCGGGTTCGCGACCATCGACACGAGCGACATCGATAGCCCGATGCGCGACTCGTCGCCGAGCACATAGTCGGTGACGAATCCCACCGCGAACGGCCCGAGCGTCGCCCCGACCAGCACGAGCGACAACTGGTACCAGGCGCCGAACTGCGCGCGCATGCGGTCGGGCGTGATCGACTGCACATAGGCGCCGGCGGGACCGGTCGCGGCGGTGCCGAAGAAGAACATGAAGAAGATCACCGCGGCATGGCCGACCATGGTCGGCATGAAGGGCGCGACGATGCCGGGCAGCAGCAGTCCGAGGCCGCAGCCCGCGAGCACCTTGAGTTTGGCGTGGCGGTCGCCGGCCGATTCGAGCCGGTCGGAAAGCCATCCGCCGATGAAGGCGCCGAGCAGGCCGCCGAGCACCGCCACCGTGCCGATGGTCAACGCAGCTTCACCGACGCCGGCGCCGTACTGGCGGCGGTAGAGTTCGGGTGTCCAGATCATCACCGCGAACGCGGTGATCGAGGTCGCGCCGTAACCGGCGAACACCAGTCCGTAGCGGCTGATGTTGGCCTTGAAGTGCGCCCAGACCTCGCCGACGGTCGCCGGCGCCATCCCTGCAGGGCGGGGCGGCTCCTTGACGAACAGCATCAGCAGCGCCACCGGCAGACCCAGCAGACCCACCACCACCATCACGAGACGCCAGCCGCCGAGTTCACCGAACAACGGCAGATGCACAGTGCCGAGCGACATGACCCAACCGATGGCGGTGCCGCCGAGCAGGTACGCGAGCCCCGTGCCTGCCGTGACGCCGGCGCTGAACACGCCGACCGCGAGCGCGAGTCGGTTCGGCGGGAAGTAGCCGGCGAGCAAAGAGTAGGCCGACGGCGACAGCGTCGCTTCGCCGACGCCGACACCGACCCGGTACATGAAGAGCTGGGCGAACGAGCGGGCGGTGCCGGCGAGGGCGGTCATCAGGCACCACAACACGATGCCCGCAGTGACGATCCATTTACGGCTGTAGCGGTCGGCCCAACGGGCGATGACGAGGCCCATGCCGCAGTAGAAGATGGCGAAGGCCGCACCAGCGAGCAGGCTGAACGCGGTGTCGGAGATGCCGAGTTCGGCCTTGATGGGCTGCACCAGCAACGACAGGATCAGGCGGTCGATGAACGATACGCAGTTGGCGAGCCCGAGCACGGCGACCACATACCAGGCGTAGACCGGTCGGAACGCGGGCGCGGAGGCCCCGCCCGAGGGCGCAGCGGAAACGGTCACGGCATCATCCCCCTGTTTGCGCGTGGCGGCCGAGGCAGTATATCTCTCGACACGGGAAGGCGTCGGGATGGCAGGGGAGCGCATGCGCTGGTTGAAGCTCGTCGCGAAGGTCTTGGCTGCGCTCGTGGCGCTGGCGCTGCTCGCGTCCGGTGTCGCCGCGCTCGTCTACCGCGATCATCCGGCGGCCGAGGTGGAGGCGCGCTGGGCCACGCCGCCGTCGCAGTTCATCGTCATCGACGGCGTGCGGCTGCACTACCGCGATGAGGGCAGCGGGCCGCCCGTGGTGCTGCTGCACGCCAACTACGCGAGCCTCTTCATGTGGGAACCTTGGGCGGCAGCGCTGAAGGACCGCTACCGCGTGATCCGGGTCGATCTGCCGGCGCATGGGCTGACCGGGCCCGACCCCACGGGTGATTACACCCTGCAGCGTATCCAGTCGCTGTTCGAACGGTTCGTGGACGAGCGGGGCCTGCAGCGCTTCACCGTCATCGGCACCTCGATCGGCGGCACGGTGGCGATGCGCTATGCCGCCGACCACCCGGAGCGCATCGAGCGGCTGGGGTTGATCAGCCCCGGATCTCTGGAGAAGCGTGTGCGCGGCAGGACGACGCCGGCGCGGGTGCCCAAGGTCGCCGATGTCATCACGCTCGTGACGCCGAAGTCCTTCACGCGCTTCATGCTCACCAACGATTACGGCGATCCGGCGCGGGTGAGCGAGGCGGTGGTGGACGAGTGGTGGTCGATGTGGATGCGCGAGGGCAACCGCG